>JAEUOS010000198.1 GCA_016790695.1 Burkholderiales bacterium | reverse complement strand
GCCAGCCGCGCCGTCGGGTCGTCGCGGCGCATCTGCGCGAACCGCTCGACGAGCGCGCGGCGATTGCCCTCGCGCCGGGTCAGTTCGACATAGCGGTCGACGAGTTCCGGCGTGACCCGCGCCGGGTCGCCATAGACATTGCGCACCGACGATTCGACCAGCCGGCGCGGCAGGACGAATTCGAGCACGCGGCGCACGCCCGGCACACCGGCCAGGCGAAACCCGAGCGGGATGCTTTGCGGCGCCAGCGGAAAGCCGCCAGCATCGACGAGGATCAGCCCGGCGAAGCGCGGCGGGGCGCGCAGCACCGCCTCCCAGGCGACCTCGCCGCCGAGCGAGTTGCCGCCGATCACCGCGCGCTCGACGCCGAGGCGGTCCATCACCGCGACGACGAAGCGCGCGTAGCGCGCCGGCGAGTAGTCGGCGTCGGGCGCCGGTCCGGTCAGGCCGAAGCCGGGAAGGTCCATGCTGACCACGCGCCGCGTGCCCTCGAGCGCGGCCGCCCAGCCTTCCCAGGTGTGCAGGCTGGCGGAGGTGCCGTGGACCAGCACCAGCGGCCGTCGATCGTCGCGCGGCCCGGCGACGCGCACGTGGACGCGCATGCCCTCGACCTCGTTGAAGCGCGACGGGGCCGGCGCCCAGCGCGGCGCCAGCGCGGCCACCGGCAGGTCCGGCGCCCAGGCCACGTACAACCCGATGCCGGCCGCCAGCGCCGCGACGAGCGCCGCACCGCCGAGCCAGGCCCCGAGGCGCTTCACGACGCGTGCGCGCAGTGGGGGCAGGACTCCCCGACCCGGTACGCGGGCGACGCCTGGTCCGCCGGCGAGACCACCGCGCGGCAGGCGAAGCACTCGGCGTAGCCGGCCTCCTGCAGCGTGGGGGTCAGCGCGACGCGACGGTCGAAGACGAAGCAGTCGCCGCGGTAGTGCGCGCCGCCGACCTCCTCGAAGTAGCGCAGGATGCCGCCGTCCAGCTGGTAGACGGCGTCGAACCCGGCCTCCTGCATGTACAGCACCGCCTTCTCGCAGCGGATTCCGCCGGTGCAGAAGGTGACCACGGTCTTGCCGGCCAGCGTGTCCCTGAGCGCATCGACGCGCGCGGGGAACTCGCCGAAGGATCGGATGCCGGGATCGATCGCGCCGGCGAAACTGCCGATTTCCACCTCGAAGGCGTTGCGCGTGTCCAGCAGCGCCACCGGGCGACCGTCGTCGTCGTGCCCGGCGTCGAGCCAGCGCCTGAGCGTTGCCGCCGCCACCGCCGGCGCGCGGCCGTCCATTGGCCGCACCTGCGGACGCCGCATGGTGATGATCTCGCGCTTGACCTTGACCAGCATGCGGTTGAACGGCTGCGCGTCCGACCAGCTTTCCTTGACCGGCAGGCCGGCGAAGCGCGGATCCGCCTCGAGCCAGCCGAGCACGCCGCGCACGCCGGCCGCGGCACCGGCGACGAAGAGGTTGATGCCCTCGGGCGCGATCAGGATCGTGCCCCTGAGTCCGGCCGCGACGCACCGTTCGCGCAGCGCGTCGCGCAGTGCCGTCGGGGACTCGATCTCGACGAAGCGGTACGCCGATACATTGAGCACGTGCATGCGCGCGGATTATAGGCGGCGCCTGCTCCGGGCTACACTTCGGGACCGGGCGGTGCCGTCGCGCCGCCAGGCCGCGCGGGTCACGATTGGCCGGCCCGCCGCGGCCGTTTTCCGTCCGACAACCAGGAGCCTCCCTTGCTCAACACCGTGCGCCTGATCTGCGCCGCCCTGATTGCCGCGGCGGGAAGCGCCGGCGCGCAGGCGCCGTGGCCGGCCCGCGAGGTCCGCATCGTCATCGGCTTCTCGGCCGGCGGCACCACCGACATCATCACGCGCATGCTGGCGCCCGAACTGACGCGCCAGTGGGGGCAGGCGATCGTCATCGAGAACCGCGCCGGCGCCGGCGGCAACATCGGCGCCGAGGCCGTGGTCAAGGCGCGACCCGACGGCTACACGCTGTTCATGGGCTCGGTGGGGCCGCTGGCGGTCAACGCCAGCCTGTACCGCAGCATGCCCTTCGACAACCTGCGCGACCTCGCGCCGATCACGCTCGTCGCCGATGTGCCCAACATGCTGGTGTTCAGTCCGCGCGCGCTGCCGGCCGCGAACTTCGCGGAGTTCATGAGCCTCGTCAAGGCCGCGCCCGGCAGGTATTTCTACGCGTCCACCGGCAGCGGCACCACCTCGCACCTCTCGGGCGAACTGCTGCGCCACCAGACCGGCATCGACATCACCCACGTGCCCTACAAGGGCGCGGTCGCGCTGAACGACGTGCTGGCGGGCGAATCGGTCCACTTCATGTTCGCCACCATTCCGTCGGCGATCCAGCACGTGCGCGCCGGCAAGCTGCGCGCGATCGCGGTGACGAGCCTGAAGCGCTCCGCCGGCGTCCCCGAGGTGCCGACGATCGCCGAGTCCGGCGTGCCCGGCTTCGACGCCTCGTCGTGGTTCGGCCTCACCGGGCCGGCCGGCCTGCCGCGCGAGATCGCCGCGAAGATCGCCGCCGACATCGCGCGCGCCCTCCGGGCTCCCGAAATGCGCGACCGCTTCATCGCCCAGGGCGCCGATCCGGTCGGCTCCTCGCCCGAGGAGTTCGGCAACCACATGCGCGCCGAGACCGCCAAGTGGGCGCGCCTGGTCAAGGCCTCCGGCGCGCGCGCCGACTGACCCTTTCCGAAGGACATCGCATGCACATCGTCGAACGCTATTCCCGCTTCGCCGTCGACTATCGCGCACAACCGATCGACGCCGCGGTCCTGCACCACGCCAAGCGCGCGGTCGTCGACTGGTTCGCCGCGCTCCTGCCGGGCGCGATCACCGCGCCCGCCACGCTGCTGGAACGCGCGCTCGCCGCGGAGGGCATGGCCGGCGGCGCGCGCCTGGCCCTCGGCCGCCCGGCGAGCGCGCGCAGCGCCGCGCTCATCAACGGCAGCGCCGCGCACACCGCCGAGGTCGACGACATCTTCCGCGACGGCATCTACCACCCGGGCGCCCCGACCATCGCCGCGGCGCTCGCCGTCGCCCAGGCGCGCGGATCGGACGGCGCCGCGCTGCTGCGCGCTGTGATCGTCGGCTACGAGATCTCGACCCGGCTCGGCGCGGCGATGGGGCGCGAACACTACCGGTACTTCCACAACACCGGCACCATCGGCTGCTTCGGCGCCGCCGCCGCCGCCGCCGAACTGCTCGGCCTCGATGCGCCGCGCTTCGCGCATGCGCTCGCCACCGTCGCCACCTTCTCGGCCGCCCTGCAGCAGGCGTTTCGCATGGATTCGCTGTCCAAGCCGCTGCACGCCGGCCGCGCCGCCGAGGCCGGCGTGCTGGCCGCGCTCGCCGCCGCCGAGGGCGTCACCGGCTCGCTCGACGTGCTCGAGGGCGAGGCCGGCTACGGCCGCGCGCTGCGGCACGACCACGGCGACCCCGACTGGGAGGCCGGCCTCGCGACCCTGGGCCGCGATTTCCACATCACGCGCATGACCTTCAAGAACCACGCCTGCTGCGGCCACTCCTTCGCCGCCATCGACGGCGCGCTCGCGCTCAAGCAGTCGATGGGCCTCGCCGCGCGCGACGTCAAGCACATCCGCATCGGCGCCTACCGCGCCACCAAGGACGTGGCCGGCTACGACGACCCGAGGACGCCGGCCGAGGCGCGCTTCTCGGTCAAGTACTGCGTCGCCACCGCGCTCACCCACGGCAACGTGCGCCTGGCCGCCTTCGAGGCCGCGCGCATCGCGCATCCGGCCACGCGCGAGGTCATGTACAAGACCGAGCTCGCGGTCGACCCGGACATCGACGCCGCGTTCCCGCGCCAGCGCGCCGCGCGCGTGCGCATCGACACCTACGACGGCCGCAGCGAGGAATTGTTCCAGCCGACGCGCAAGGGCGACCCCGACGCGCCGCTCACCGACGCCGAGCTCGACGACAAGTACCTGGAACTCGCCACGCCCGTGCTGGGCGCGGCGCGCGCGCAGGCGCTGCTGGCGACCCTGCGCGCGCTCGAGGAGGCCGGCGAGGTGAGCTCGCTGTGCGCGCCGCGCGCATGACCTCCGACTTCGCCCGCGCGCTGTTCGCGCCGCGCACGGTGGCGCTGGTCGGCGCCTCGGGCGATGCCGGCAAGAACACCGCGCGGCCGCAGCGCTTCCTCGCCCGCCACGGCTTCGCCGGCACCGTGCTGCCGATCAACCCGGGGCGCGCCACCATCCTGGGCGCGCGCGCCTACCCGAGCCTGGCGGCGGCGCAAGCCGCGGCCGGCCCGATCGATCACGTGTTCGTGATGGCACCCGGCGCTGCGGTCGAGCACGCCGTCGACGAATGCGGCGCCTGCGGCATTCCGGTGGTGTCGATCTTCAGCGACGGCTTCGCCGAAGTCGGCGCAGCCGGCCTGGCGCGCCAGGACCGGCTCGCGGCCGCGGCGCGCCGCGGCGGCGTGCGCCTGCTCGGTCCCAACAGCATGGGCGTCGTCGACGTGCCGGGCCGGGTCACGGTGACGGTCAACGCGGTGCTCGAGGGCGACCTGCCGCCGGCCGGCGGCACCAGCGTGATCTCGCAGTCCGGCACCATGCTGGGCACGCTGATGTCGCGCGGCGCCGCGCGCGGGCTGGGCTTCGCCAAGCTGGTCGCCGTCGGCAACGAGGCCGACATCGGCGTCGCCGAGCTGATGGAGCTCCTGGTCGACGACCCCGACACCCGCGTGATCGCGCTGTTCCTCGAGACGGTGCGCGACGCCGGCGCGCTCGCGCGCGCGGCGCGGCGCGCGCATGCCGCCGGCAAGCCGGTGATCGCCTACAAGCTCGGCCGCTCGTCACTGGGCGAGGCGATGGCCCGCTCGCACACCGGCGCGCTGGCCGGCAGCGATGCCGCCGTCGACGCGTTCCTGCGCGCCTGCGGCATCGTGCGCGTCGAGATGCTCGAGACGCTGATCGAGATTCCGCCGCTCCTGGCCGGCCGCGCGCCGCCGGATCTGGCGCGCCGGCCGCGCGTGGCGGTGGTCACGACCACCGGCGGCGGCGCGGCCAGCGTGGTCGACCGGCTCGGCATGCTCGGACTCGACGCGATGACGCCCTCGCCGGCGCTCCGCGCGACGCTCGAAGGCCACGGCGTGCGCGTCGCCGACTCGCCGATCGTCGACCTCACGATGGCCGGCTCGGGCGCGCGCTATGCGGCGGTGCTCGACACCCTCCTCGGCGCCGCCGACTGCGACGCGGTGCTCGCGGTGGTCGGCTCCTCGGCGCAGTTCCATCCGCAGGTCGCGGTCGAGCCGATCCTGCGCTCGCAGGCCGCGGCCAAGCCGCTGGCGGCATTCCTGACGCCGCAGGCCGACCAGTCGCTCCGGCTGCTCGCGGCGCGCGGCATCGCCGCGTTCCGCACCCCGGAGGCCTGCGCCGATGCGCTCGCCGCGTTCTTCCGCTGGCGCGCCCCGCGCCCCGAGGCGACCGGCGCCCCGCCCGCCGGCGCCCGGCTCCCCGCCAGCGCGCGGCCCGACGAGGCCGATGCCCTCGCGCTCTTCGCCTCCCTCGGCATCCCGGTGATCGGCGGCAGCATCGCCACGGCGCCGGATTTCGCCCACGACGTGCCCTATCCGGTGGTCGCGAAAGTGCGTTCGGCCGACATCGCGCACAAGACCGAGGCCGGCGGCGTGATCCTCGGCATCGCCGACGCGGCGGCGTTCGCCGCGCAGGTGCCGGCGATGCTGGAACGGGTGGCGCGCCGGATGCCGCACGCGCATGTCGCCGGCGTGCTCGTGCAGCCGATGGCGCGCGGCCTCGCCGAGGCGATCCTCGGCTATCGCGACGACCCGATGGTCGGTCCGGTGGTCATGCTCGGGGTCGGCGGCACGCTCGCGGAGATCTATCGCGACAGCACGCTCGCGCCGGCGCCGGTGGCCCATGACGAGGCGCTCGCGATGATCGAGGCGGTGCGCGGCCTGGCCGTGATCCGCGGTTACCGCAACCTGCCGCGCGGCGACCTCGACGCGCTGGCGCGCGCGCTCGTCGCCCTGTCGCAACTGGCGCTGCTGCCGGGCCGGCCGGTGGCGGAGGCCGAGATCAACCCGCTGATCGTCCGCACCGACGGCGTCGTCGCCGTCGACGGCCTGCTCGTCCTGCGCCCGCCGCCCACCGGAGCCTCCGCATGAACCGTCGCCTGACCTGCATCCTCCTCGCCGCGGCCGCCTGCGCCGGGTTCGCCGCCGCCCACGCGCAGGAAGCGCGCTACCCGTCGCGCCCGATCCGGCTGGTGGTCGGCTACCCGCCGGGCGGCGCCACCGACATCGTCGCGCGCACCCTGGCCGCGCGCATGCAGGAAACCCTCGGCCAGCCGCTGGTGGTCGACAACAAGCCCGGCGCCACCAGCAACATCGGCTCCGAACTGGTGGCCAAGGCCGTCCCCGACGGCTACACGCTGTTGCTGGGCACGATCGCCAACGCCACCAACATGACCGCGTACCGCAACCCCGGGTACGACACCCTGCGCGACTTCGCGCCGATCACCCAGACCATGAGCGCGCCGTCGGTTCTGGCGGTGCATCCGTCGACGCCCGCGCGGACGCTCAGGGAGCTGATCGAGCTCGCGCGCCGTTCGCCGGGCCGGCTCACCTTCGCCTCCAGCGGCACCGGCGGCTCGCCGCACCTCGCGGGCGAACTGCTCAAGCTGCGTGCCGGCATCGACATCCTGCACGTGCCCTACAAGGGCGCGACGCCGGCCATGACCGACCTCCTCGGCGGGCAGGTGACGATGGGGTTCCAGACCGCGCTCTCCGCGATTCCGCACCTGCAGAGCGGCAAGCTCAGCGTGATCGCGGTGGCCGCCAGCCGGCGCATGGCGCAGCTGCCCGGCGTGCCGACCATGGCGGAGGCCGGCCTGCCCGATTTCGAGGTGTCGAGCTGGAACGGCCTGTTCGCGCCGGCGAAGACGCCGCCGGAGATCCTCGCGCGGCTGCGCGAGGCGGCGGTGCGCGCGCTCGGCAATGCCGAGATGCGCGACAAGCTCGCCGCCCAGGGCGCCGAGCCGGTCGGCAGTTCGCCCGAGGAATTCCGCGCCTACGTGCGCGCCGAGATCGACAAGTGGGCGAAGGTGATCCGCGCCTCCGGCATGCCGATCGAATAGCCCGCCGACAGGAGGCGAACCATGGACTTTCAACTCACCGACGACCAGCGCGCGTTTCGCGATGCGGTCCTGCGCTTCTCCGAGCGCCACCTGCGCGCGGGCGCGCACGCGCGCGCCCACGCGGTCGACTACCCCTGGGACGTGGCGCGCCTGATGGCCGCCAACGGCCTCCTCGGCATCACCATCGCCGAGGCCGACGGCGGCCAGGGCGGCGCGCTGATGGACGCGGTGATCGCGATCGAGACCGTCGCCACGGTCTGCCCGCGCAGCGCCGACGTGATCCAGGCCGGCAGCTTCGGTCCGATCCGCGTGTTCGCCGAGTACGGCACGCCGTGGCAGAAGGAGCGCTATCTGAGGAAGATCCTCGCCGGCGAGGCGGTGATCTCGGTCGGCATGACCGAGCCCGAGGCGGGCTCGGCGGTGACCGACCTCAGCACCAGCGTCACCCCCGACGGCGACGGCTTCCGCCTGAACGGCACCAAGGTGTTCTCCACCCATGCGCCCTACGCCGACGTGCTGCTCGTCTACGCGCGCTTCGGCCCCGGCGTCGGCGGCATCGGCTCGGTGCTGGTCGACACCAAGGCCCCGGGCGTGCGCTTCGGCAGGCGCTCGGCGTTCATGTCCGGCGAGGAGTGGGCCCAGCTCTACTTCGAGGACGTGCACATCCCGCCGGAGATGGTGGTGCTGCGCGAGGGCGGCTTCAAGAAGCAGATCGCCGGGTTCAACGTCGAGCGCCTCGGCAACACCGCGCGCTCGCTCGCCCTCGGCCGCTATGCCTACGAGGAGGCGCGCCAGTGGGCCCTGCAGCGCCGGCAGTTCGGGCGCCTGCTGTGCGAGTTCCAGGGGCTGCAGTGGAAGTTCGCCGAGATGAAGATGAAGCTCGACGCCGGCCAGCTGCTGCTCTACCGCGCCGCCACCAACGCCGACCGCGGCTTTCCCTCGCCGGACGAGACCGCGATCGCCAAGGCCTACTGCAACCAGGCCGGCTTCGAGATCGCCAGCGAGGCCCTGCAGGTGATGGGCGGGCTGGGCTACAGCCAGGAGTCGCTGGTCGAGTACTGCATGCGCCGCTGCCGCGGCTGGATGATCGCCGGCGGCTCGATCGAGATCCTCAAGAACCGCATCGCCGAGGGCGTGTTCGGGCGCAGCTTCGCGCAGCGCCCCTGATCCCGCCGCCGCGCCCCTGCCATCACGCCTCCGCCGTCACGCCCCCGCCAACGAAAGGCTCCGCCATGAAGATCACCCACCTCGCCTCGCGCATCGTGCGCCTGCCCGCCGAGGAGCCGCTGGCCGGCGGCCCGCCGCCGTTCGGCCCGACCTACGACTTCGTGGTGCTGGAACTCGGCACCGACGACGGCGTCACCGGGCTCGGGCTCACCTTCTTCGGGGGCGCGCTGACCGGCGCGCTCAAGGCGGCGGTCGACGCGCTCGGCGCGCTGGCGCTGGGCATGGACCCGATGCGGCCCGAGCAGGTCGCCGAGACCCTTGGCGCCGCGGCCGACTCCGCCGGCCCCGGCGGCATCTTCACGCTCGCGGCCGCGGCGATCGACATCGCGCTGTGGGACATCCGCGGCAAGGCGCTCGGGCTGCCGGTGTCGACGCTGCTCGGCGGCACCCGCACCGCGGTCCCCACCTACGCCAGCGGCGCGCTGATGCGCATGTTCCCGCTGGAGGTCATGGAGCGCTCGGCGGCGCGCCTGGTCGAGCGCGGCTTCACGCAGATGAAGATGCAGCTGGCGCTGCCCGGCCGCACCACCCCGGCGCTCGAGGTCGAGCGCGCGCGCGCGATCCGCGCCGTGGTCGGCCCCGACGTCGACCTCATGTGCGACATCAACCAGCGCTGGGACGTGCGCCAGGCGATCTCCCTCGGCCGCCGGCTCGAGGAGGTCAATTTCTTCTGGCTCGAGGACGTGGTGGCCGCCGACGACTACCGCGGCATGGCGCGCGTGGCCGAAGCGCTGGCGACGCCGCTGGCCGGCGGCGAGTACGTCTACGGCCTCGCGCCGTTCCGCCACATGCTCGAGGCCGGCGCGGTCGACATCCCGATGATCGACGTGCTGCGCGCCGGCGGCATCACCGCGTGGATGAAGATCGCCGCCCTGGCCGAGGCCTTCAACCTGCCGGTGGTGAGCCACCTGCTGCCGGAGATCCACGTGCACATGGTCGCGGCGGCGCCCAACGGCCTGACGGTCGAGTACATGCCGTGGTCCTGCCGCCTGTTCCGCGAGGTGCCGGTGCCGCAGGGCGGCATGCTCGCGGTGCCCGCGCGGCCGGGCCTGGGGCTGGAGTTCGACCGCGACGTGCTCGAACGCTACGGCACCGACGGCTGAGGCGCGCTACGCGCCGTTGACCGCCACGTAGAGCGCGTACAGCGAGGTGGTGGCGGTGATGAACAGCCGGTTCCGCTTCGGCCCGCCGAAGCACAGGTTCGACACGTGCTCGGGCACCAGCACCGCGCCCAGGTGCGTGCCGTCGGGGGCGAACACCTGCAGGCCCTCGGCGGAACTGCACCAGAGGTTGCCCTGCACGTCGCAGCGCATGCCGTCGGGGAAGCCCGGCGCGATCTGGGCGAACACCCGGCCGTTGGCCAGGCGCGCGCCGTCGACGACGTCGAACGCGCGCACGTGGTGGTTGCCGTCCGGATCGTGGGTGACGCTGGAATCGCCGACGTAGAGCGTGCGTCGGTCGGCGGAGAAGGCGAGCCCGTTCGGACGCACGAAATCGTCCGCGACCACCTCGAGCGAGGCATCGGCCAGGTCGAGGCGGTAGACGTTGCACGCGCCGATCTCGCTCTGCGCCGCATGGCCCTCGTAGTCGTTGAGGATGCCGTAGGACGGGTCGGTGAACCAGATCGCGCCGTCGGCGGCGACCACCACGTCGTTGGGCGAATTCAGGCGCTTGCCGCGGTAGCGCTCGGCCAGCACGGTGATGCGGCCGTCGGTCTCGGTGCGCGTCACGCGCCGCGTGCCGTGCTCGCAGGTGATGAGCCGGCCCTCGCGGTCGCGCGTGTTGCCGTTCGCGTAGTTGCAGGTCCCCTCGCCGCGGAACTCGCGCACGCCCAGGCCCTCGGCCCACTGCAGCATGCGGTTGTTGGGGATGTCGGAGAACAGCAGCGTGCGCGAATCGCCGAACCAGACCGGCCCCTCGGTCCAGCGCCCGCCGGTCCACAGCTTGTCCAGCTGCGCCGGCGGCAGGATCAGCGCATTGAAGCGCGGGTCGAAGGACTTGAACTCCATCATGCGTCTCCGCTGTTTGCGTCTTGCCCGAGCTACCCGGACGTGTCGTGGCAGTTACGTCGCGGAATCGACCGGCTTCGCCGGCGATTCGGCGCAGTTCAGGCCGGGCGAAAGTAGGTTTGTACTTTCGCCCGTTACAGGAGCAGGCCCCCCTGCGGCTGCAACCCCAGCGCGCTCTGGCCGTAGGCCGCGGCGTGCACGTCCCAGGTGAGCGCGATGTGGGCCGAGGCGGCATGGATGTCGCGGAACTGGCGCTGCAGCGGCAGGTTCAGCGTGAGCCCGCCGGCGCCGGCCGCCGGCATCAGCGCGTCGATGGCGCGCACCGCGAGCTGGGTGGCGAAGGCGACGTTGCGCTTCCAGCGCAGCTTGGTCTCCATGCCCGGATACTGCCCGGCCGCGACCCCGTCCTCGAGCTCGCGCCAGTCGCGGCGCAGCACCGTCTCGGCGAACTCGACGCAGGAGGCGGCCTCGGCGATGCGCGCCTGCACCGGCCCGAGCTCGGCCACGCGCACGCCGGTGTAGGTGCCGGCACGCTGGCGCATGCCGGCGATGAAGGTCTCCACGGCCGCCTTGGCCGTGCCCAGCGGCACGATCGACAGGATGTAGGCGAAGGCGGCGAAATTGGGGATGCGGAACAGCGTCGTGTCGTGCACGCGCGCGCCCGGCAGGTTCTGTCCCGCCGCGAACACCTCGGCCGAGACGCTGCGATGCGCCGGCACGAAGGCGTCCTTGATCTCGACATCGTGACTGCCGGTCGCGCCCAGGCCGTACGCATGCCAGTTGTCCAGGCTCCTGAAGTCCGCCTGCGGCACCAGGAAGAAGCGGCGCTCCGGCGCGCCGCCGGGCTGCTCGGCCATGCCGCCGACCAGCATCCAGGTCGAGGCATCGACGCCGCTGGCGAACGGCCAGCGCCCGGTCAGTCGGTAGCCGCCGGGCGCCGGGGTCGCGCGCCCGCAGGGAAACGCCAGGCCGGTGGCGGCCAGCGCGCGCGGGTCCGGGCCCCACACCTCCTCCTGCGCCTGCAGTTCGAACTGCCCGATGTTCCACGCGTGCGACGCGAGGTTCGAATAGACCCAGGCGGTGGACGCGCAGCCGCGGCACAGCGTCATCACCACGTCGAGGAACACGTCGAGCCCGAGCTCGGAGCCGCCGAAGCGGCGCGGCTGCAGCATGCGCATCAGTCCGCAGTCGAGCAGTTCGTCAATGCTCTCCCGGGGGACGCGGCGCTGCGCCTCGGCGGCGGCGGCACGCTCGGCCAGCCGCGGCACCAGCGCCTCGGCGGCCGCGCGCGCCTGCGCGGCGGACAGGACGGGCGGCGCCGCTTCGCTCGCGGGCCGGCGCAGTGGAATGGCGTTCATCGTGGCTTCTACCGGCGAGTCCCAGGCGTAATTGTTCAGGCGATCAACAAGAGCGCGGAAGTCTAGCATCGCCCTGGCGCCGGCCGCCACCTGCAACCGGCCGGCTGGCGCACCGCCGGCAGGCAGGCTCGGCAGAGCGACAGGCACGGGGGACTGCCGTGCCGCGAGCGCGGCCGGCGGCGCGTCGGCCCACGGTCCCCGGACAACCAGTCGTCGGCCTGCACCATGGGCAGGGCGCACCCGACCGGCACGGCGTTCCGCACCGCCTCCACAGGTGCGCGCCGTCCTCCA
>JAEUOS010000185.1 GCA_016790695.1 Burkholderiales bacterium | reverse complement strand
TGCAGCGGCGGCAGCGCGCGCCTGTTCGAGTACGACCCGGAAAGCGACCAATGGCGCGACCATGGGTCGGTCGTCGCCGCCCTCAGGAGCGCCGGGCGCCATCGTCAGGGCGAAGGCCAGGTGAAGATCCATTCCCGCATCGTGCAGGCGGGGGATGGCTGGCTGTACTTCGCCTCGTCGGACGAGGAAGGCGAGCGCGAGGATGGCAGCGCCCTGCCGCGCTGGGGCAGCCACCTGTGGCGCGTCGACCCTGCCACCGGCAAGTGGCAGCACCTGCTGTCCGCACCGGAAGCCCTGATCGCGGTAGCCGGGGTGGGGCGCCACGTCTACGCCCTGGGCTACTGGGGCCACGTGCTTTACCAATACGACACGCTGACCGGCGCGACGCGCCGCCGCGAGATCGGATCGGTGGGCGGGCACGCCTCGCGCAACCTGATCGCCGACGCGCGCGGCCACGTGTTCGCGCCGCGGGTCCGTCGTGACGCCCGTGGCGCCGTCACCGCCTCCCTGGTCGAACTCGACATCGAGCTGCGCGAGTTGGCGGCGACGCCCTTGGAAGGCTACTTCAGCGCGGCAAGTCCGGAGACGCACCACGGCATCTCGGCCCTGGCCTACGCGCGCGACGGGCGCATCGCCTTTCTCACTTCGCGCGGTCTGCTGCATGCGCTGGACCCGCCCGCGCCGGGCGCGCCGCGCAGCGCCCTGCGGGTTCGCTCGCTCGGCTGGGTCCACCCGTCGGGCGAGGCATACACCGCCGCGCTGTTCTCGCTCGGCGACGCCCGGCACCTGGCGGCGATCTCCGCCCGCCAGGGCGGCTACGACTGGGTCGTGCTCGACCTGCACACGCGCGCCGCCGTTCCGTTTCCCCTGGCGACCGGGACGCTCAAGGATGTGCTGCTCTTCGGTTCGATCACCCGCGACAACCGCGGCAGGGCATACGCTGTCGGCTGGCATGGCGCCGAGCGCGGCAAGCTCCCGCTGGTCCTGCAGATCGAGCCCTAGCTCCGGCGGCGCCCCCCGCCATCCCCTCACTGCAGCATGAAGGTCTCGTACTCGAGGCGCCACAGGGTGCGCGAGAGCTGCCAGGCGCCGAGCATGGTCACCACCAGCAGCGCGCAGGCGAAGCCGTAGCCGTAGTACGGCGGCCCGAGCTCGATGGTCACGGCGGTGAAGGCGACATTGAGCACGACGAACAGCGCCGTCAGGAACAGCACCACGCGCCGCTTGTCGAGGTAGAAGAAGACGTTGAGGATGCCGAGGAACACCACCTGCAGCCCGGCGGCCACCACGTCGACGTAGAGGAGCGACAGGTAGAGCGTCGAGATGCCCAGCCATTCGAGGATCGCGCGTCCGCTCACGATCACCAGGAGGGCGGCGATGGTCTGGATCTTGGCGATCTCGTAGATGCCGAGCTTCACCGTCTGGACCATGCCGTTGCGGAACTCCTCGATGCTCTCGAGCGAGCCGCCGCTGCGCACGGCGTCGTAGAAGGCGTCGTAGTACTCGACGAAGTCGGTCTCGAGGCGCACCAGGAAGATCGCCATGCCGGGAATGATCGAGAGGTAGGCCAGGAACACCGGCAGGTCGTAGATCACGGACGCGCGGAACGGCCCGATCACCGCCTGGCTGGTCGCCGGCACGTACCAGAACATGAACTTGTCGACCCAGACCCCGAGGTTGTAGAACAGCCCGATCGCCATCAGGGACGGATAGACGGCATGGCGGTCGAAGAACTCGAAGGAGATGAACCGCTCGGCCGTGTAGTTGCGCAGGATCAGGGTCATCATGCCCAGGAACAGCGCCGCGTGGCCGATGACGAAGCCGATCAGCAGGCCCTCGAGGCCCAGCGGACGCAGCGCCAGCGCCGAGATCACGGTCAGCGAGTAGCCGACGAAGTACAGCCAGACGATCTCCCGGTAGTGCTTCATGCCGGACAGGAAGATCGTGGCGATCCAGATGTTGCTCATGATCACGAACCCGGCCACCGCCATGACCCGGAACAGCAGCGACTGCTCGGGGAACAGGAAGACGATGGCGAGCATGCCGAGCAGCCCGGAGCCGATCGTCACCAGCAGCGCCACCGCGTGGAAGTTGGTGAGGATGATCTCCTTGCGCTGCTCGAACAGCCGGTCGGCGGAGAACCGCGTGAACGAGAGCTGGAACACCCCGGTGACGATCAGCGAGACCGCGATCAGGTACGTGACGGTGACCTGGAACTGCACGATGCGCACGTCCGGCACCACCACCGCGTAGCTGAGCACGCCGATGACCAGGATGCCGACGATCGACAGCACCCAGGCGCCCGAGCTGATCACGCCCGCATAGCCGTAGGCCTGGATCAGGCCGAGCAGGTTCTCGCGCTTGAGCAGGCGCCGCAGCTCGAAGCCGATGCCCGCCATCGCGCTAGCTCCCGGCCGCCGCCGCCGGCGCAGCGCCGAGCGCGGCGCCGTAGAGCGCCCGGTACTGGTCGAACATGCGCTCCTGGGTGTAGAAGCGCTCGACGCGCGCGATGCCGGCGGCCTGCGCGGCGCGCCAGCGCGCGGGGTCGCCGAGCAGGCCCAGCGCCGCCTCGGCGAGCGCCGGCGCATCGGCGATGCGCACCACGGCGCCGGCGGCGCCGAGTGCCTCGTCCTCGGCGCCCAGGCCGTGGACCAGCTGGCGGCACGAGCCCACGTCGGTGGCCACGCACGGCACGCCGGCGGCGTAGCCCTCGAGAATCACCAGCGGCAGCGCCTCGCTGATCGACGACAGCACCACCAGGCCGATCTTCGGCATCAGCTCGTCGATCTTCTGGAATCCCAGGAACTTCACGTGCTCGGCCAGGCCGAGGCTGGCCGCGATGTTGCGGCACTCGGCGGCGTACTCCGGCGCCTCGTCCTCGGGACCCGCGATCCAGGCCTCGGCGTCGGGCATGCGGTTGACCACGGTCCGCATGGCGCGAATGAAGGTCTTGACGTCCTTGATCGGCACCACCCGCCCGATCAGGCACAGCACCGGCGGCGGCAGCGGGCCGCGCAGGTCGCGCAGCCTCGACAGGCGGCCCAGGTCGACGCCGTTGGGCACGTTCATCGTGCGCGCGGCGTCGGCGCCGTCGGCCACCTGGCGCAGGCGGTTGGTCTCGTAGAGCGCGACGATGCGATCGGCGGCCTCGTAGCACATGCGGCCGAGGGCCTCGAAGAAGCGGATCCACAGCTCGCGGAAGTACGAGACCTGCGAGGCGTCCTTCTCGAACACGCCGCGGTTGTCGCGGATCCATTCGCTCTGGAACAGGTCGATCTTGCGTTCCTTGGTGTAGATGCCGTGCTCCGAGAGCAGGAGCGGGCGGCCGGTGCGCGCCTTCAGGATCGCGCCGAGGAAGCCGGCATAGCCGGTCGAGATCGTGTGGTAGCAGCGCGCCGGAATCAGGTGCTCGGCGACGCGGACCATGCGCCACACCGGCGCATGCATGATGCGGATGGTCCAGAAGTAGTCGACGAACGAGGGGTCGGTGCAGCGTTCCCGGTACTGCGTCGTGATGTAGTCCCAGGACGCGCGGCTGTGCAGGAACGCGCTCTCGTCGAGCGCGCGCCCGCGGCCGAGTTCCGGCAGCAGGCCGGCGAAGAGCTCGCGCGCGCGCGCCGCGGCGGCGCTGTCGCCGCTGCCGCTGCGCACCGCGGCGTGGAAGTCGGCCATCGCCGCGAACGGCGCGCGCGCGCCGGCCTGCGCGCGCGCGGGCGGCGCGTCCTCGGCGTCGTGGATGTAGTGGCACTCGAGATGCACGACGTTGGCCGGCAGCGCGTAGCGCATCTCGCCGTAGTCGGCGCGCCGGCTGCCGAGGAAGCACAGCCCGAAGCGGTATTCGGGAAAGCCGCGGATGATCTGGTTGACCCAGGACGAGACCCCGCCTGAGACGTAGGGGAACGTCCCTTCGAGCAGCAGCATGATGTCGCACGACGCGGCCCGCGGCAGCGTGCTCATACCGGCCCCCAGAAGCGCCGCAGCGGCAGGAGCGCCGGGGCCGCGGCCTTGCCGCGCAGCTCGCCGAACAGCGCGCGCACGTCGGAATAGCGGCGCTGCCGGAACAGCCATTCGCCCAGGTAGGGCAGCAGGCGCTCGCGCGGGAAGCCGCGCGCGCCGGCTTCGTCGAAGGCCCGGCCGGCCTCGGCGAGCGCATCCGAGGCCAGGCCGAGCCGGCCGAGGATGAACCAGAGTCCGGCGTCGTCGGGATCGGACTCCAGGGCCAGCCGCGCATGGCGGCTGGCCTCGCCGGCGGCGAAGGTCAGCATGTCGCCCTGCACCAGGCTCTGGTAGATCAGCTCCCAGTAGAGCTCGGCGATCTGCCGGTGGGCCGCACGCGCCTCGGCCGGGGTGACGCCGCCGGCCAGCACGTCGCGCGCGGCGAGGATGCGCGCGGAGATCGCCTTCTCCTTGCCGTCGAGCATGCCATAGGCGAGCAGGCGCACGTCGTCGACCGGATCGGCGAGCAGCTCGCGCAGGATGCCGCCGGTCAGGCGGGCGGGCGTGTGCTGCACCGCCGACAGGGCGGTCAGGCGCGCGGCCACCGGCGCGCGGTCGTTGGCCAGCTGCGCGCGCACCTGGCCGCCGCGGAACCCCGTGCCTTCGGCGTTGCGATGGGTGGTGAAGCGCGGCACCTCGACGCGGCCGAAGGCGTCGGCCGGCGAGAAGCGCGGCAGCACGAGGCTGAAGACCAGGCCGCCGAGCACGCAGACCAGCCCCGCGATCGGCACGAAGAAGCTGAACGAGAACAGGAACAGCAGCACCCACCGGCGCGGCCGCGCGTAGCGCGCCGGCACCAGCGGCAGGAGTGCGAGCGCGATCAGCGCGCTGCCGATCGCGTGCGCGAGCGCATAGGCGGCCAGCGCCGCGGTCCCGGTCGTGCTCGAGAGCAGGATGACCAGCGAGCCGAGTTCGAACGAGGCGGCGCCGAACCAGGTCTTAAGCATGGCACCTCGCGACCAGACCGGCGAGCAGTTCCTGCGCCGGCATCTCGGACAGGTGGACCACGTGCGCAACCACCTGGCCGGAACGGAAGTCGACGCCGGACTGGGCGCGGATCGCCGCCTCGGTGCGGTCCAGGTAGCCGTCGACGGCCGCCGGGCCGGCCAGCGGCAGGAGCGAGATCTGCACCAGCCTGCCGGCGACGCGCGGCTCCCATGCCAGGTCCATGTTGCGCTTGAGGCGCTTGGCCTGCACGAACAGATCGGTGCCCAGCGCATCATCGCTGAACACCAGCGCGACCATCGCGGACTGGATGCCGGCGTCGTTGCGGATGCGCGCCAGGCGCACCAGGTCCAGGGCGAATTCCGGCGGGCAGGCGGCGACCCGCGCGAGCACCTGGCGGGTCTCGAGGCCGGCCTCGACGCCGTCGGCGTAGTAGCCCAGCAGCACCGTGAGCAGCTGCAGGGTGTCGTAGTTGAGTGCGACGAACGGCAGGCGCTCGACCGCGAGCAGGCCGACACGCTGTCCGCTGGCCGAGGTCAGGGGCGCGCAGATGACGTAGCGGCTCTGGTCGAAGTCGCGCGCGCCGGGCTGCGCCATCTGCACGTGCACGAGGTCGCCCTGCTCGACCGCGTAGTTGAGCAGCGGATCGGCGAGGTCGAGCGCGCGCGCCGGGCCGAGCCGCGCCACCGGTTCCGGATCGTAGGAACCGTCGCGCCGCAGGGCGAACACGGCGGCGACCTCGAGCTGGCAGCTCTGCGCGAGCACCTGCATGAACTCCGTCGCCCCGGGCAGCGCCTCGTTGCGCACGATCAGCGCCAGCCCGCGCAGCCGCGTCAGCGTCTCGCGCAGGGTCAGCGGCTTGGCCAGCAGGTCCTGCTCGAGGCGCTCGTGCGACAGACGCAGCAGGAAGTGGCTGCGGGTCAGCGTGTTCAGGCGTTCGTCGAGGTAGGCATTGACCGCGCGCAGGCGCCGCTGGCGCGAATTCCACACGTCCGCGAACTGGCCGCAGACCAGCGCCAGGATCAGCCCGCCCAGGAAATAGGCCTGCGGAAAGGCGCCCTCGAGCAGCCCCAGCCCCTCCATGGCCAGCCAGCCGGCGAAATAGGTCAGCACCGAGACGATCGCGATGACGCTGCCGTAGCGCATCGCCACGACCGCGGGAACCAGCCACAGCCACGGGAACTGCGCGTTCACGCCGAAGGGGTCGGCCGGCGCGAGCCAGAACGCGGCCGTCAGCGCCCCCACGCCGAAGAGCACCGCCTCGAATCCGGCCCACAGCCAGATCCAGTGCGGCTCGTCGGCGACCTGCTGGCCCGGGAAGAAGCGGCGCAGGACCGCGCCCAGCCACAGGCGCGGCAGGTTGCGGTCGGTGCCGGGCGGTTCGGGTTCGCGCATGCGCAGCGGTCGCTCTCAGCGGGCGGCGCCGATGACCGGCTGCAGCAGCTGGCGGATCAGCTTCTGGGCGACCGCGGACAGGGCCTCGCGGCTCCAGCCGGTCTTGCCGCCGGCCGCGCTCCACACCACCTCGCCGGTCGGCACGTCGATCACCTGCAGGGTGACGCCGACCGCGGGCTCGCCGTCGATGCCGACCTTGTAGCGCCACTCGTCGACCGCGCCGGCGAGCGCGTAGCGCGCGCCGGCGCCGCGGGCCCAGGCGAGCGCGGCATCGAACTGCTTGCGCTCGAGCGGCTCGAACAGCGACTCGTTGTTGAGGCCCGCCGGGTAGCGCCGCAGGCCGGCCACGCCGTTGGCGCGCAGCACGCCGTCGACGATCACCTCGGCGCGCAGGCCCGCCTGCGGCGTCTCGGTATGGTTCATGATCGGCAGCAGCGCCCAGCGCGCGCCGCGCTCGACCGCCGGCGGCGCGCCGATGTCGACGGTGGTGCAGCCGCCGAGCACGAACACCGCGGCAGCGGTCAGGCGGACGAGAAGTCGGTGGAGGGTCATGATCGATTGTCCTTCAGGCTAGTAGAACCACTGGTAGGTGAGGCCGAACTCGCGCAATCCCTGCGGCGCGCCCGGGGTGCCGGTCGACTGGCTGAAATAGAACGCCGCATGGTCCTGCCCGGCGAGGCTGCCGGCGAGGCCGAGGCGGATGCCGCGCCCGATCCCGGTGCTGCTGTTGTGGAACAGGCTGACGTCGAGGAAGGGGCGCAGCGCGCGCGTATAGCGCTGCTGCAGGAACTGCCCGAAGCCCGCCGCCATGCCCCACTGCGTGTAGGAGCCGGTCAGGTAGGTGTTCTGCGCCGCGTTCAGGACGGCCGGGCGCAGGCTCGCCATCAGCCCGTCGTCGGTCGCGCGCGCCGCGAGGCTGGCGCGGGTGACGAAGACACGCAGGTTGAGGTCCGGGTACTCGAGCCGAAACCGGTGCCCCGCCTCCAGGCCGGCGAACGTGCCGCGCCCGAGGTCGGCGCCGCTCTGCGACGCATAGCGATTCAGGCTCAGGCTGGCGCGCAGGTATTCGCGGTTGGACAGCGACCAGGTGAGGCTGTGGTCGAGGCTGGTCTTCATCGCGCCGACGCGCAGGATCGCCAGCTCGGTCGCGGTCACGTTGACGCCGGCGCTGCCGGCCAGGCGCAGGCGCGGCGCCACGCCGAGCTCGTAATCGAGCTTCAGCGCGGTGACCTCGCGCACCGCGCGGCGCTGCGCCAGCGTCAGCGTCGCGCTGCCGGTCTCGCCGCGCACGCGCGCGTACAGCGCCGCGGTCGCGTCGGTCTGCGGCACGTTGATGAGCACGGTCTCGTCCTGGCTCGACTGGCGATTGACGGTCAGCGCGAGGCCCAGCTTGAGGCGCGGCGTCAGGTCGGCGCTGGCCTCGACGCGCGTTTCGGTGATCGACAGCGGCGACTGGCGCACGCCGGTCACGCCCGCGGCCAGGCGCGCCGGGTCCTGCACCGCCATGCCGGTGAAGCGCAGGTGCAGTTCCTCGTCGTGCTGCAGATGGTCGAGCTGCTCGAATGCCAGCGTCTGCGCCAGCGCCGGCCGGCCGATGCGCAGCGCGGCCTCGACCCGGTCGTACATCGGCAGCCAGTCGGGCAGATCGTCGAGCAGGCGGGTCAGGGTGTCGCGGTCGGCGCCGGCCAGCGCCACCGACAGCTGGCCCCACAACGGCCGCGCCAGGTCGTCGGCGAAGCGGCTGACCAGCCAGGCGCGCGCGAGCTCGTGCGCATCGTTGTTGAGTGCCCAGGCCAGCGCCAGTTCCTTGACCGTGGGATCGTTGTCGGCAGCCGGCGGCCGCAGCCCGGCGCCCCCTGGCGCGCGCGCGAACCAGCCCGCGGGCAAGGCCGTCGCGTGCGGGCGCGCGGCGGGTGCAGCGACCGCCGCATCGAGCGCTGCCGCCAGTTCCGCGCCGGTCGCGGGCAGCGGCGCGGGCGCGGCAGGCCGGCGCAATTCCTCCAGGTCGGCCTGGAGCAGCGCCTCGACGATCGCCTTGGCGCGGTCGCCGGCAACGAAGGTCTGGCTCACCGCCGCGAGGCGGTCGCGCATCGCGGTGAGCTGCTCGGCCGGCAGTGCCGCCAGCACGTCGGGGCGTCGCAGCGCGGTCCACACGTGGCGGCGGATTCGCCACGCCACCTCCGGCTGCGCGTTGGCCTCGAGGCATTCGGCATAGGCCATCAGCCAGAGGTAGTCGCCGCTCCGCCCGGCCTGGCGGCGAAACCAGCGCAGCGCCGCGGCCTGGCGGTTGCTCGCCATGTGGGCGGCCGCGTACGCGCCCCACAGCACCGGCTCGCGCTCGGCGGCGGCGGCGAAGCGGCGCAGCGCCGCCTCCAGGCCGCGCGCGTCGCGCAGCGCGATCATCGCCCACAGCATCGCGGCCTGGGTCTCGGCGTCGGCAGGGGCCAGCGCGTTGGCCGCGGTCCAGTCGGCGAGCGCCGCGCGCAGGTCGCCTGCCGCCTGGTGGTGCGACGCGCGCGCGGTGAGGAAGCGGACGTCGCGCTCGAGCGCGGCGCGCTGCGGCGCGGACAGGCCGGCGAGGAAGCGCGCGACGGCGCCGGCGTCGCCGGCGCGCGCGAACTGGTACATGACCTGCAGCGCGAGGTCGGTGCGGCCGAAGCGGGCGAACGCGAATTCGGCGACCCGCGCCGCGTGCTGCGGGCGCATCGCGTCGAGCAGCGCGATCAGGTTCACGAGATCGTCCTCGCGGTACTTCTCCGACACGAGCAGCCGGCGATAGCCGGCGATCGCCTTGTCGTCCATCTGCAGCAGGCGCGCGAGTTCGGCGACCATCTGCCAGTAGGCCGTCTCGTCGGCCGGCACCTGCGCCTCGACCACCTCCAGCGCGGCGAGCGCCGCGCGCAGGTCGCCGGTGAGGTAGTGGCGCTCGGCGATGCGGCGCGCATAGGCCAGCGCCGGCCCGAACTCGCGCTGCAGGGTCTCGAGCGTCTGCAGCACCAGCGCGTCGCGCCCGGCGCGCTCGGCGAGCGTCGCGAGGCGTTCGAGCAGGCGTCGGCGCTCCGGGCCGCGCGCGCGCGCCTCGAGGAACGCGATCGCCGCCGCCGGGTCGCCGAGGCGCTCGTGGACGCCGATGATGTCCTCGACGAGCGCGGCGTCGCGCGGATCGCGCTCGAGGCGGCGCGTGAGCGCCACCAGCAGCACCGCGTCGTCCTGCAGCGCGCGCGCCAGCCGCTGCACCGCGTCCCAGCTCGCCTCCTCGCCGCTCATGCGCGCGTGCGCGAGCCACTGCGGCAGCGCGACCTGCGGCGCGCCGCGCCACTCGGCGACCTGGGCGAAGCGCTTGCGCCACTCGACCGCCAGCGGCGCCTGGGACACCGCCGAGGCCGCGACGCGGTACGCATCGGCGAGATTGCCGGCCGCAAGAAAGGTCGCATAGCCGAGCGCGTAGGCCTCGTCGTCGAACGGCAGCCCCGGCCCCCGCGCCTCGCCGGAGACGCGCACCAGGGTCGGCGCCGCGGGCGCCACCGCGTCGAAGCGCGCCGCGCCCGCCAGCACGACGCCTTCGCGCCGCAGGATCTCGCGCAGACGATCGAGCATCGCCATCCGCAGCAGCCGCTTGACGTAGCGCTGTGCCGCGTCGGGCCGGTTGGCGGCCTGCGCGGTGCGCACCAGGAACTTGAGGGTCTCCGGATCGTCGGCGAGCGCGCCGACATGGCGGTCGGCCTGCGCGATCGCCTCGTCGTAGAGGTTGCCGGCCATCAGCGTGCCGACCCCGGCGACGAAGTACTCGCGCCGGCGCGCCGCCGCATGGGAGCGCTCCTGGGCGCGGAAATACAGCTGCGCGGCGACCTCGTAGCCGCCCATGCCGAGCACCAGCTGCGCCGCCTCCGCGCTCGCCTGCGGCGCGCGCGCGATCCCCGGCGCGGCCAGGCGGCCGTAGAGGGCGATCGCGGCGCGCGTCTCGCCGATCGCCACCGCGCGGCGCGCGAGGTGCTCGGCCTGCACCGCCGACAGCGGCATGGCCGTCAGCCGGCGCAGCTGCTCGCGGGCGGCGGCCAGGGCCTCGTCGCGGCGCGGCGCGCCCGGCGGCACCGCGAACGCCTCGCGCTCGCGCAGCTCGTACTCGTGGAACTCGGCCTCGATCCGGTCGTCGTCGAGCGGCGCCTCCGCGAACGGCCGCAGGGTGGCGCGCGCCTCGTCGTAGCGGCCGAGCTGGATCTGCGCGCGCGCCAGCATCAGACGCAGGCGCGGCGCCTCGGGCTGCGCGGCGATGAACGCCTTCAGGTACTCCACCGTGAGCGGATCGGTGCGGTTGGTGCGCGCAAGCTGGTCTTCCAGGCCCTTGTGCGGAAACATCGCCGCCAGGCCGAGCGCCACCGCGAGCCCGAAGGCCCCGATCGCCGGCGTGGTGAACAGCCTCAGGCGGTCATTGGAGGCATCGTACGCGTACCACTTGTTGGTGCGGTGCGCGCGCGAGCCCGGTCGGATCGGCGTCATGGCGTTGCAGGAACATGCCGGAACCCTCCGGCTTGCGTTCGGTCGCGCGGGCGGCGCGACCGTTGATGGTGACCGTGCAGCGCTCGGTCAGGGCCAGGCGAAACGTCGGCGCGACGTGCGATTCGAGGGTGAAGCCGAATTCGTCGCCGTCGCGCACCACCGACGAGACGCGGCCGTTGGCGTCGACCAGGTACGGCAACGCCGGCCCGCCCGCGGCCAGGCGCAGGCGCGCGCGGCCGCCGTCGAGGGTCAGGTAGCGCGCCGACGGCCCCGGCGCGACCCCGGCCACGCCGGTGCTGGCGGCGAGGTCGGGCAGCATGCCGTCGGCCGCGAGGCGCAGCGTGCGCAGCGCGCCGTCGCCGCGCACCAGGAGGTCGCCGCTGGCGGTGTCGCGCGCCAGCGTCATGCGCTCGAAGTCGCGCACCTTGCGGATGTACTCGGACGCGTACAGCGGGGTCACGTTCTGCGCCAGCGCGTACTGGTAGACCCGGCGCAGCGCGCTGAGCGCGGCCGGCTTGCTCGCCGAGTAGGTGTGGTAATAGATGTTGATCGGCTTGAAGCGGTGCGGCGCCTCGGTCAGCTCGAAGGTCTCGATCACGCGCTCGTAGCCGTAGAACGGGCCGGTCCAGTTGTTGGTGTAGACGTTCTCGTTCTGCATCGGCGCGAACACCTGGTAGCCGCCGTTCTTGCGTATGCCCTGCGCGGCGATCAGGGTCCAGGACGGCTGCGAACGCGTGATCAGGGTGTCGCCGCCGTTCATGTTGAGCAGGCCGGCGCGCTCGACCGCGGCGATCACGGCGCCCGGCGGCACGCAGTCGCCGGTCCAGAGGAACACTGCCGCGCGCTTGCCGTCGGGCACGAGCTGGCGGTTGACGTAGTCGACCGAGCCGTCGATCTCGCGCACCGGATCGAACCGGTATCCGGCCAGCGGCAGGTGGTAGACGGCGCCGGGCGCTGCGGGCCGGCCGGAAGCCGCCTGATCCGCCGCCAGGCGCCAGTTGAACGGATGCGAGAACGAGTGGCTGGCGGCCTCGACGTGGGGCAGCCGGAAGATGCGCCGCGCGATCCCCTCGAGCGCCGGCGCCGCGCTGCCGTAGACACCCGCCGCCGAGGTCTCGCCCTCGATGACCGAGACGGTGGTCGGCACGCGAAAGCGCTCGAGCAGTTCACGCGCCATCACGTCGGAAGCGAACGGCGTCCCCGCCATTTCCGCGCGCGACGCCCAGCCGTCGCCGTCGACGTGCACCATGAGGATGCGGCGACCGGCCTCGGTGGTCACGTCCGGCACCGGCAGGGCCTCGCGCGCGAACGCTGCCGACAGGAAGGCCAGCGGATTGACGACCCAGCGCACCTGGTCGCGCCCCTCGAGATTGACCAGGGAGAATGGCGCCAGGACATAGCCCCCCCACGGCAGGATCGCCGCGGCGTCATAGGTGCCGGCGCCGTCGGAGAGGCGCAGCAGCGCGCGGCCCGCGGGCCCGGCCCTGAGCGGCGTGACGTCGCGGCGCGTCGGCAGCGGCTCGCGCTCGAGGCCGATCATCGGATCGCGCGCGGCGACGACGATGCGGCCGGCACCCGGCGCACGCGGCTCCTCGAGGCCGGCCTGCTGCCGCATCGCGGCATCGAGGGCGAACGGAAACTGGTGGAACACGGCGATCCGCACGCCCGAGGCGAGCGCGCGGCGGAACAGGTCGGCCATCTTCTGCTGCACGTCGCCGCGCGGGTCGGTGAGCCACAGGACGATGCCGGCATAGCGGCCCGCCATCTCGCCCGCGGGAAGCGGATCGAAGCGCGGATCGCGCAGTTCGTAGGTGTAGCCGAGGTGATTGAGGTGGATGCCCAGATAGCGCTGCGCGGGAGCGCTATGGAAGTCGCCGCTGTCCTCGGGCAGGTCGGTGAACACCAGCACGCGGCGCGGCAGCACCTCGCGGCTGCCGACGCCGAGCGCGTCGAGTTCGGGCGTCGCCACCCAGGGGACCAGCCCCTGGTCGATGAGCGCGCGCGCGGTCGTCCGCGCCAGCGCGCGCTGCGACGCCGGCAGGTAGTCGATCGCGATCGCGGGCAGCCGATACCGCTCGCGCACGATGCGCAGCTGGCCGAGCAGCCAGTCGCGATCGGCCGCAGGCACCTCGCGGAACACGCGCTTTTCCTGGTCCCAGCCGCGGTAGACCGATTCGGCCGCCACCGCCATCGCCAGGTCGCTCACCTGCGGCAGGATCTCGAACCCGCGGTTGAACATCAGCCGGATGCCGGGAAAGCGGCGCGCGAGCGCGCGCAGCGTCGCCACCATCGCCGCTTCCTGGGCCGCGCGCGCGGCCGGCGTGGCGGCGATCAGCTGGTAGGAGTCCAGCGTGTCGAGGAAGAAGCCGCGGTAGCCGCGCTCCCACAGGGGGCCGACGATGTGCTCGAGGAAGAATGACGGCCATGCCGGCGCGGTCTGGTCGACCACCGAGCTGCCCCAGGCGCGGTTCTCGCCCTTCAGGATGCCCGCGGGGATCGCCTTGAAGTAGGTGCGCGACGGCAGCACTTCACCGAAGGATACGTAGGCGAAGAACTCGCCGCCGCCATCGCCGGCGCGGCGGCCCGCGCGCGGGTCGGCAACGTGATCGGGCTCGACGACGGCGATGTCGAATGCGGCCAGTTCGTCGAGCGGCGGATCGGCGCCGTAGTGAAACGCCACTGCGGGCGCGCGCGCGCCGGCCGGCCCGGCAAGGGCGAGCATCAGCAGCACCGCGCATAGCTTCCCGGCCAGTGCGCGAATGCGCATCGGCTGCAGGCCGTGCGACCGCCCGGTGCGATGGCACGCATCGCACGTGGACGAATCGTTCATCGCATTCCCCCCCAGGACTGCATCGGCGATTCGGCAACCGGCCCGCCCGCGCTGCCTGCGCAGCGCGGCCCCGGCATGCGGGAAACCTGACGAATTCCCCGGAACCACCTGATTTTACGAGACTTTTTCCATCAGACTCCAAGCCCTTCTTTTACCAGACACGGCGACGGCCAAAGGGCCGAATAGCAGGCCATCGGCCCCGCGCCGCGACTGCTCACCGCAGCGGCGGATCGCCTGGGCGTGCGGACGCCGGCGCAGATGCTGCTGAAAATCGTTCGCGTCCGCGGTACAGTCACGCATCCGGACCGCAGCGAACCGCGTAGGCATCCGGAATCGTCGCGCCGTGGCACCCGGCGCGCGAGCGCCCGCAACCCAAGGAGAAGCTTCGATGCGCCCGACCGCCATTGCCGCCCTGTTCGTCGCCACCGCCCTGGCAGGCAGCCCCGCCACCGGACTGGGCGCCGGCTCGGACGAACCGCCGCCGCCGCGTCCGACGCCGAAGCCGCAGCCCAAGCCCGATCCCAAACCCGCGCCCAAGGATGCGGGCAAGGAGGCCCCGCGCGCCGCTCCGGACGCAGCCGCGGCCTCCGACTACGCGGCCGGCAAGGCCGCGGTCGCGCAGGCGCGCTGGAAGGAGGCGATCGCCCTCCTCGAGCGTGCCGCGGAACGCGATCCGGGCAATGCCAACATCCACAATCAGCTCGGGTTCGCCTACCGCAACGACGGCGACTGGGAGCGCGCGTTCGGCCACTATCGCGCCGCGCTGGCCGCCAACCCGCAGCACCGCGGCACGCACGAGTATCTCGGGCGCGCCTACCTGCTGCGCGGCAACCTGCGCCTCGCGCAGGCGCACCTCACGCGGCTCGAACGCATCTGCGGCCGTGGCTGCGAGGAATACGCCTCGCTGTCGGGCGCGATCGAGGACCAGCGGCGCCTGCCGAGGTAGGCCGCACGCGAGTGCCCGGCCCGGGCGCGTGGAATAATCACACCAGCGGCCTGTTCGCATCAGCATGCAGGCCTTGTTCGAGAGGCGCATGGTTGCCGGCCGGTGAGCCGACCGGTCCGGCGATCGCGGGAGTCCGACCATCATCGAAGGTGAGCAGGCGGCATTGGTTGCGCTGATCCCGCGGCTGCGTCGGTATGCACGCGCCCTGGCGGGTGATCGCCCGCGCGCCGACGATCTCGTGCAGGACACGCTGGAACGCGCGATCGCCAAGTGGTCGCTGTGGCGTCCCGGCACGGACCTGCGCGCCTGGACCTTCACCATCATGCACAACATCTTCGTCAACCAGGTCCGGCGCAGCACCCGCGATGCGATGGCAACGGATCCGGCCGCCCTGGCCGAGCTCGAGCTCGACGACGGCCAGGTCGCCGACACCCTGGTGCGCATCAACGGCATCGAGCGCGCGCTCGCCCAGTTGCCCGACGAGCAGCGCGAGGTGCTGCTGCTGATCACCCTGGAGGGACTGTCCTACGACGAGACCGCGCACACGCTCGGCATCCCCGCGGGCACGGTCATGTCGCGCCTGTCGCGCGCCCGTGCGCGCCTGGACGAGCTCCTCGAGGGGACGCGGCGCGGCGAGTCGTCGCGCCCGCTGAAAGTGATCAAGTGAGCTTCGACGAATTCGACATCCATCGGCTGATCGACGGCGAGCTTGCTCCCGACGTCGCCGCCGAGGTCTCGGCATGGGTCGCCGCCGACGCCGCGCGCATGGCGCGGGCGCAGGCCTACCGGATGCAGCGCGAGTTGCTGCACGCACGCTTCGACGCCCTCCTCAACGAGCCGGTGCCGCCGCGCCTGCTCGCCGCCGCGCGCACGCCGCCGGCGGCGAACCAGCCGCGGTTCCTGCGCGTTGCGGGGCAGGCGGTGTTCGCGCTGGTATGCGTTGCCGGCGGCTGGCTCGGCCACGCCTGGGTCGCGTCCGGTGCCGGCGGCAACGACCTGACCACCTCGCTGCCGCGGCGCGCGGCGGTCGCGCACGCGGTCTATGTGCCGGAGGTGCGCCATGCGGTGGAAGTGGCCGCGGACCAGGAAGCCCATCTGGTGCAGTGGCTGTCCAAGCGCCTCGCGGTGCCGGTGCGCGCGCCGGCGCTGACGCGCCACGGGTTCAGCCTGGTCGGCGGGCGCCTGCTGCCCGGCGACAACAGCCCGGTCGCGCACTTCATGTACCAGAACGAGGCGGGCAAGCGACTGACCCTCTACGTCGTGGCCAATCCGGCCAACCGCCATGCCGAGTCCGCGTTCCGCTTCGAGCGCGTCGATGGCGTGTCGGTGTTCCACTGGATCGACGAAAGCTGCGGCTATGCCCTGTCCGGGAACCTGAGCCGCGAGGAATTGCTGCCGATCGCGCGCACGGTCTACAGCGACCTGGAGACGCACGGCAAGCGCGGCGGCTGAGCCCCCGGCGGCGCGACGATATACTCGTCCGCGTGAGTGCACAGGGAAAGCGGAGACGCGCGCCGGCGCGCCGGGGGCTGCGCGACCTGGCGATCGGGCTTGTCCTCGGATGGGCCGCCGTCACCGCGACGAGCGGCAGCGCCGCCACCGCGGAGCCTGCCACTGTCGCCGCCGCCTCGGACCTGAAGTTCGCCGTCGAGGCGATCGCCGCGCGCTTCGAGCGCGAGACCGGCAACCGCCTGCGCCTGGTGTTCGGTTCCTCCGGGAACTTCCACGCGCAGATCCTGCAAGGGGCGCCGTTCCACGTCTTCATGTCGGCCGACGAGGAGTTCGTCCTGCGCCTGGCGCGCGCCGGGAGGACCGTCGACGACGGCCGTGTCTACGCGATCGGGCGCATCGCCATCCTGGTCCCGCACGGCTCGCCCCTGGCCGCCGACGGCGAGTTGAAGGATCTCGCGGCCGCGCTGCGGGACGGCCGGCTGCGCAAGTTCGCCATCGCCAATCCCGAGCACGCGCCCTACGGCATGCGCGCGCGCGAGGCGTTGCAGCATGCGGGCCTGTGGGAGGCGATGCAGGGCCGGCTGGTGCTCGGCGAGAACGTCTCGCAGGCCGCGCAGTTCGCCACCTCCGGCTCGGCCCAGGGCGGGCTGGTCGCGCTGTCGCTGGCCATGGCGCCGTCGGCCGCGGCGCTCGGCCGCTTCGCCGTCGTTCCCGAGAACTGGCACCGGCCGCTGGTTCAGCGCATGGTGCTGATCCGCGGCGCGCCCGCAGGCGCGCAGGCGTTCTACGCCTACATGGACCGCGCGCCGGCGCGCGAGGTCATGGCACGCTTCGGCTTCGCGCCGCCGGCGCCGCGCTAGGGCCCGCGCATGGACTGGCAGGCGCTGATCCTTTCGCTCGAACTGGCCGCGGTGACGCTGCTGATGCTGCTGCCGGCGGGCGTGTGGCTCGGCCGCTGGCTCGCGCGCACCCGCATCGCGGGCAAGGCCTGGATCGAGGCGCTGGTGGTGCTGCCGCTGGTGCTGCCGCCGACGGTCCTGGGCTACTACCTGCTGGTGTCGCTCGGCGGCGCCTCGCCGCTCGGGCGCTGGATCGCCGGCACCTTCGGCGGCGGGCTCACGTTCAATTTCGCCGGCCTCGTCGCCGCTTCGATCGTCTTCAACGTGCCGTTCATCGTGCAGCCGGTGCAGCGCGCGTTCGAGGCGATTCCGCGCGAGCTCGGCGAGGCCGCGGCGGTCAGCGGGCTCTCGCCCTGGCAGGCGTTCCTGCGCGTCGAACTGCCGCTCGCCTGGCCCGGCATCGTGTCGGCGATGGTGCTGACCTTCGTGCATACGCTGGGCGAGTTCGGCGTGGTGCTGATGATGGGCGGCAACATTCCCGGGGAGACCCGCACGGTCGCGATCGCGATCTATGACCGCGTGCAGGCCTTCGACCTGGCCGGTGCCGACCGCATGGCCCTGCTGCTCCTGATCCTGTCCCTCGGCGCGGTGGCGGCTTCGTTCTTCGCGTCGGCGCGGCTGGCGGTGCGTCGATGAGCGGCGCGCTCGAACTCGACGTCGCGCAGTCCGTGCCGATGCCCCTCGCCGGCAGCCTGCGCTGCGCGCCGGGCGAGATGCTGGCGCTGGTCGGGCCGTCGGGCGCCGGCAAGACCTCGATGCTGCGCGTCCTGGCCGGCCTGCTGCGGCCGCCGCAGGCGCGCGTGATCGTCGGCGACGCGGCCTGGCACGACACGGCGCGGCGGATCTTCGTGCCGCCGCAACGGCGGCACGTCGGCCTGGTGTTCCAGAACTACGCGCTGATGCCCCATCTGGACGCGCTTTCGAACGTCGCGCTGTCGCTGCTGCACCTGCCGCCCGCCGAGCGCGTCGCGCACGCCCGGCGCTGGCTCGAACACGTGCAGCTCGACGCGGCGCTGCACGCGCGGCGGCCGGCGCGCCTCTCGGGCGGCCAGCAGCAGCGGGTCGCGGTGGCGCGCGCGCCCGCGCGCGCGCCGCGCCTGCTGCTGCTCGACGAGCCGTTCTCCGCGGTCGACCGGATGAGCCGCGCGAGCCTGTACGCGCTGATCGCCGATCTGCGCCGCGACCTCG
>JAEUOS010000152.1 GCA_016790695.1 Burkholderiales bacterium | reverse complement strand
CGGCGCGCCCGCCGCGCCTTCGTCCATGACGGCGATCAGCGTGCCGGTGTTGACGGTGTCGCCGAGCTTGACCTTGAGCTCGCGGATCACCCCCGCGGACGGCGCCGGGATCTCCATGGTCGCCTTGTCGGATTCGACGGTGATCAGCGAATCCTCCGCCTTCACCGTGTCGCCCGGCTTGACCAGGATCTCGATGATCGGCACGTCCTTGAAGTCGCCGATGTCGGGGACGAACACTTCCTTCAATGCCATGTCTTGTCTCGCGTGTTGTGATTTCGAATGCGCGTCGCGCCCCGGCCGCCGCGGGCCGCGGCCCGCCGCCGGGGCGCCGGCGCCGCGCTCAGACCGTCATCGGGTCGGGCTTGGCCGGATCGAGTCCGTAGCGGGCGATCGCCTCGACCACCACCTTCACGTCGATCGCGCCGTCCTCCGCCAGCGCCTTCAGTGCGGCGACGGTGACGAAATAGCGGTTGACCTCGAAGAAGTGGCGCAGCTTCTCGCGCGTGTCGGAGCGACCGTAGCCGTCGGTGCCGAGCGCCTTGTAGGTGCGCCCCTTCGGCACGAACGCGCGGATGCCGTCGGCGAACGCCTTCATGTAGTCGGTCGCGGCGATCACCGGCCCGGCGGTCCTGCCGAGGCAGGCCTCGACGTGGGAGACGCGCGGCTTGGCGGCCGGGTTGAGCAGGTTCCACCGCTCGACGGCCATGCCGTCGCGGCGCAGCTCGGTGAACGACGGGCAGCTCCAGATGTCGGCCGCGACGCCCCAGTCCTTCGACAGCAGCTCGGCAGCCGCCAGGACCTCGCGGAAGATCGTGCCCGAGCCCAGCAGCTGCACGGTGTGCTTCGCCTTGGCGGCCTTGCGGAACTGGTACATGCCCTTCAGGATGTCGGCCTCGGCCCCGCGCGGCATCTCGGGATGCTCGTAGTTCTCGTTCATCAGGGTGATGTAGTAGTAGACATCCTCCTGGTCCTGCACCATGCGCCTGAGCCCCGCCTGGATGATCACCGCCAGCTCGTAGGCGTAGGTGGGATCGTAGGAGACGCAGTTGGGGATCGTCGCCGACAGCAGGTGCGAGTGGCCGTCCTCGTGCTGCAGGCCCTCGCCGTTCAGCGTGGTGCGCCCGGCGGTGGCGCCGAGCAGGAAGCCGCGCGAGCGCAGGTCGCCCGCCGCCCAGGCCAGATCGCCGATCCGCTGCAGCCCGAACATCGAGTAGTAGATGTAGAACGGGATCATGATCTGGTTCGAGTTCGCGTACGAGGTCGCCGCCGCGATCCACGAACTGAACGCGCCGGCCTCGTTGATGCCCTCCTCGAGGATCTGCCCGGCGGCGTCCTCGCGGTAGTACATGACCTGGTCCTTGTCGACCGGCGTGTACTTCTGGCCCTCGGCGGAGTAGATGCCGAGCTGGCGGAACATGCCTTCCATGCCGAAGGTGCGCGCCTCGTCGGGCACGATCGGCACGACATACTTGCCGATGTTCTTGTCGCGCACGAGCTGGGTCAGGATGCGCACGAAGGCCATCGTGGTCGACACCTCGCGCCCCTCGCCGGTGGCCTTGAGCTGGGTCTCGAAGGCCTCGAGCCCCGGCACCGTCAGCGCGGCGGACGCCTTGGGCCGGCGCTGCGGCAGGTAGCCGCCGAGGGCGCGGCGCCGCTCGTGCAGGTACTGCATGATCGGGTCGGAATCCGCGGGCTTGTAGAACGGCAGTTCCTCGAGCCGATCGTCGGGCACCGGGATGTTGAAGCGGTCGCGGAAGTCGCGGATGGTCTCGAGGTCGAGCTTCTTCAGCTGGTGCGTCGGGTTCTTCGCCTGGCCCTGCTTGCCCAGCCCGTAGCCCTTGATGGTCTTGGCCAGGATCACCGTCGGCTGGCCCTTGTGGTGGACCGCCGCGTGGTAGGCGGCGTAGATCTTGTGCGGATCGTGGCCGCCGCGGTTCAGGCGCCAGATGTCGTCGTCGGACATGCGCGAGACCATCTCCCGCAGCTCGGGGTACTTGCCGAAGAAGTGCTCGCGCACGTAGGCGCCGTCGTTGGCCTTGAAGTTCTGGTACTCGCCGTCGACCGCCTCCTCCATGCGCTTCTGCAGCAGCCCGTTGGTGTCGCGCGCGAGCAGCGGGTCCCAGTAGGAGCCCCAGATCAGCTTGATGACGTTCCAGCCGGCGCCGCGGAAGTCGGCCTCGAGTTCCTGGATGATCTTGCCGTTGCCGCGCACCGGGCCGTCGAGGCGCTGCAGGTTGCAGTTGACGACGAAGATGAGGTTGTCGAGCTTCTCGCGCACCGCCATGCCGATCGCGCCGAGCGATTCGGGCTCGTCCATCTCGCCGTCGCCGCAGAACACCCAGACCTTGCGCCGGCTGGTGTCGGCGATGCCGCGCGCGTGCAGGTACTTGAGGAAGCGCGCCTGGTAGATCGCCTGCAGCGGCCCCAGGCCCATCGAGACGGTCGGAAACTGCCAGAAGTCGGGCATCAGCCACGGATGCGGGTAGGACGAGATGCCGCGCCCGTCGACCTCGCGCCGGAAGTTGAGCAGCTGCTCCTCGGTGATGCGTCCCTCGAGGAAGGCGCGCGCGTAGATGCCGGGCGCGCTGTGGCCCTGGAAATAGATCAGGTCGCCGCCGTGGTCCGGCGTCGGCGCGTGCCAGAAGTGGTTGAAGCCGATCCCGAACAGCGTGCCGACCGAGGCGAAGCTCGCGATGTGGCCGCCGAGGTCGCCCTCGCCCTTGTTGGTCTTGGCCACCGTCACCATCGCGTTCCAGCGGCAGATCGAGCGGATGCGCTCCTCGAGCGCGTGGTCGCCCGGGCTCTTGGCCTCGAGGTGCGGCGGGATGGTGTTGATGTAGGCGGTGTTGGCGCTGTACGGCAGGTAGGCGCCGCTGCGCCGCGCCTTGTCGATCAGCGCCTCGAGGATGAAGTGGGCGCGCTGCGGCCCCTCGCGCTGCAGGATCGCCTCGAGCGCCTCGACCCATTCCTGGGTCTCGAGCGGGTCGGCATCGCCGGGGGCGGGGTTGGTGACCTGCGGGAAGTTCAGTACGGCTGCCATGGATCGTGTCGTCCCTCGAGTTGCGTGCGGTGAAGTGCGGTCGCGGATGCAAGCATGGCGCATGTTGCACTGCTCTGGCAACTCGCGCGATCCCGCCCCGGCGCGGCCCGGATGTTTATTAAACGCTTACTTAATATCGGCGCGAATGATACACGACTCGCGCGTTTGCGCAAGCTCCCGACGCACGGCCGCCACCGCGCGCGTCGACGCGCGCGGCCGCCGGGTCGCGCGCGCCGGCGGCGCCGGTCCCGCCGATAATGGCGCGATGGACCCGTTGGCCGCCAGTCGCCGCGCGCCGCGCGCGGTACGCAGCACGCAGGAGGACATCCACCCTCGCCTCGACGCGCTGGTGCGCCGCCACCTGGCGCGCCCGCTGCGCAAGCCGCCGGCACCGTACAGCCGCGCCGCGTTCGCCGCGTTTCTCGCGGCCTGGGACGGCGCCACCGCGCCGGTGCTCGACGCCGGCTGCGGCACCGGCGAGGGCACGCGCGCCCTCGCCGCGCGCCATCCCGACCGCCTCGTGGTCGGGGTCGACCAGTCCGCGCACCGCCTGGCGCGCGGCGCCGCGCGCGGCGCGCTGCCCGACAACGTCATCCTGCTGCGCGCCGACGTGGTCGACATCTGGATGCTGCTGGCCGAGGCGCGGGTGCGCCTGGCGGCCCAGTACCTGCTGTATCCGAACCCGTGGCCGAAGCCGGCGCAGGTGATGCGGCGCTGGCCGGCGCACCCGGTGTTCCCGCTCGTGCTGTCGCTCGGCGGCAGCGTGGAGTGCCGCAGCAACTGGCGCGTCTACGTCGCCGAATTCGCGCGCGCCGCCAGTCTCGTGACCGGCGCCGCGGTCGCCGTCGAGGCGTGGGATGCCGGCGCGCCGCTGACCCCGTTCGAGCGCAAGTACGCCGCCGCCGGGCACGCGCTGTTTCGCGCCGTCGTCGCGCCGGCTACGCCCCCAGCGCCCTGATCCCCGCCAGCGCGATGCGCGCATCGTCGGCCGACTTGACCCCGGACACGCCGACCGCGCCGACGCACTCGCCGCCGACCAGGATCGGCACGCCGCCCTCGAGCCCGGCGCCGCGCAGGCCCGCCTGCGCCAGGCCGGACAGGAACGACACCCGGCCGCCGTTGATCATCTCCTCGTAGACGCGGGTCTCGCGCCGGCCGAGGGCCGCCAGGCGCGCCTTGGCCGGCGCCATGTCCGCGGTCGACGGCGCGGCGCCGTCGAGGCGCTGGAACCAGAGCAGGTGGCCGCCGTCGTCGACGATGGCGATCGCGACGTTCCAGTCGTTGGCGCGCGCTTCCGCTTCGCAGGCGGCGGCGACGGCGCGGACATCGTCGAGCGTGAGCGCGGGTCGGGTCTTCATGGCGGCGGGGCAGGCGGGCGACGGGTTGGCGAGGCGCGCATCTTACCCGCGCGGCGCGGCGCGCGCTCAAGTTTCGCCGCCGCCGGGCCGTTAACGGCTATGCCATCGCCGGCAATCGCGCCGCGTCGAACAGCCTGCTCCATCCCACGACCGGAGGATTTCCGTTGCTCGCATCCGCCCAGGCAACTCCCGCGCGCGCGCAACCGCCGCAGCCGAACGAACTGCACTACCCGCTCACCGAGGAAGCCCGCTCGGTGATGCGCCTGGACCTGCGCTACCTGCTGCGCGATCCCGCGCGCGCGCGCACGCTGCCGCTGATGGTCCTGCTCAACCGCACCATCGCCGGCGAGGTCGCGCGCATCCGCTTCCCGGCCGAGGCGCTCGGGCGCCTGACCCGCGAGATCGACGCGGTCGCCGATTCGCTGCCGGAGTCCAGCCCCCTGATCGACCTGGGCGCGCGTGCGCGCGCCTTCGTGCGGGCGGCCGCGCTCGAGCCCGCCGCGGCCGCGCCGCCGCCACCGCCCGCCCGTCCGGCCGCCGACGAGAACCCGAGCCAGCCGCGCTCGGCGAGCGAGGAGGCGCAGCTGCTGCGCCGTGCCGCCGCCGCGGTCGAGGTGGCCTTCGTCACCACCGCCGAGCTCGACGACAAGGCGCTCGCCGGCTATCTCAACTACTGTCTGACGCTCGAGAACTACGCTGCGGTGATCGAGTCGCTCGCGCCGCGGGTCGAGCGCGCACCCAAGGTGTGGACCTGGAATCTGCTGCTGACCGCGATGCGCATGTCGGCGCATCCGGACTTCACCGCCGCCGCGGCGCGCTTCCACGCCTGGATGGAGCTCGCCCATCCCGAGGCCCAGAACGATGTCGGCGAGCGGGTCGACTCGCGCCGCTTCTCGACCCAGAAGATGCGCATCATCGAGGACCGCGAACTCGGCCTGGCGTAGCCCGCGCCGCCGACCGCCTCAGGCCGGCGCCATCGCCTCGCGCAGCTGGGTCAGCGCCGCCGGGTCCTCGATGGTGGTGAGATCGCCCGGGTCGCGGCCCTCGCAGATCGCCTGGATCGAGCGCCGCAGCACCTTGCCCGAGCGGGTCTTGGGCAGCGCGCTGACGAAATGCACGCGGTGCGGCCGCGCGATCGCGCCGAGCTGGCCGTCGACGGTCTTCATCACCTCGCCCTCGAGCTTCATCCGGCCGTCGAGCGTGGCGACCGCCGCCGCGTCCTTGACCACCGCGAAGCCCACCGGCACCTGCCCCTTCAGCTGGTCGGCCACCCCGACCACCGCGACCTCGGCGATTGCCGGGTGCGACGAGATCGACTCCTCGATCTCGCGCGTGCCGAGCCGGTGGCCGGCGACGTTGATGACGTCGTCGGTGCGGCCGAGGATGAAGTGGCAGCCGTCGGCGTCGCGGATGCCCCAGTCGAAGGTCGAATAGACCTCGCGCCCGGGCACGCTCCTGAAATAGGTCTCGACGAAGCGCCGGTCGTCGCCCCACACCGTGCTCATGCAGCCGGGCGGCAGCGGCGGGACGATCGCCACGACGCCCTTCTCGCCGACTGCCACCTCCTCGCCGGTGGCCTCGTGCAGCAGGCGCACGTCGTAGCCGTACATCGGGTGGCCGGGGCTGCCGAACTTGCGCGGCTTGTCCTCGATGCCCATCGGGTAGGTGAGGATCGGCCAGCCGGTCTCGGTCTGCCAGTAGTTGTCGATGATCGGCCGCTTCAGGCTGTCGGCGATCCAGCGCGCGGTCGGCTCGTCGAGCGGCTCGCCGGCCAGCCACAGCGCCTTCAGGCTCGACAGGTCGTACTTGGTGAGGTAGCCCGGGTCCTGCTTCTTCAGCACGCGGATCGCGGTCGGCGCCGAGAACATCACCGACACCCGGTGCTTCTCGACGATCTGCCACAGGATGCCGGCGTCGGGGCGCACCGGCGTGCCCTCGTACATGATGGTCGCCATCCCCGCCAGCAGCGGGCCGTAGATGATGTACGAATGGCCGACCACCCAGCCGATGTCCGAGGTCGAGAAATAGGTCTCGCCGGCGTTGCCGCAGTAGATGTGCTTCATCGACGCCGCCAGCGCCACCGCGTAGCCGCCGGTGTCGCGCTGCACGCCCTTGGGACGCCCGGTCGTGCCGCTGGTGTAGAGGATGTACGACGGCTCCGACGACTCGAGCCACGCGCACGGCACCTGCGCGCCCTCGTGGCGCACCGCGAGCGCATCCCAGCGCACGTCGCGCCCGGCCGTCATCGGCATCGCCGCGAGCTTGCGGTCGACCAGCAGCACCTTCGCCGGCTTGTGCGCGGACAGCCGGATCGCCTCGTCGAGCAGGCCCTTGTACGGCACCACCTTGCCCACGCGCGAGCCGGCGTCGGCCGACACGATCACCTTCGGCGCCGCGTCCTCGATCCGGTTGGCGAGCGAATGCGAGGCGAAGCCGCCGAAGACCACCGAGTGGATCGCGCCGATGCGCGCGCAGGCCAGCATCGCGAACGCCGCCTCGGCGATCATCGGCATGTAGATCAGCACGCGGTCGCCGCGGCCGACGCCGAGCTCGAGCAGCATCGCCGCACAGCGGTTGACCTCCGCATGCAGCGCCCGGAAGCTGTAGGTGCGCTCCTCGCCGGTCTCGGTCGAGATGTAGATCAGCGCCGGCCGGTCGGCGTGGGCACCCCAGTCGCGGTTGAGCCAGCGGTCGACCGCGTTGTGGCACAGGTTGGTGCGCCCGTCGACGAACCAGCGCGCGAACGGCGGACGCGCGTAGTCGAGGGTCCGCTTCGGCGCGACGTGCCAGTCGATCAGGCGGGCCTGCTCGGCCCAGAAGGCGTCGCGCTCGTCGAGCGAGCGGCGGTGGAATGCGGCGTAGTCCATGGTTTCCTCCTTGGTGTGGTCTCGGGCGCCCCGTCGCGCCGATCAGATTTCCTTCAGTGTCGACAGCCGCTGCGTGATCGCGAGCTCGACACGCTCGCGCTCGGCCGCGGTGAACTGGTCGTCGCAGAACTTGACCAGCGGGAAGATGCGCAGCGCCAGCTCGGCGACGTGCGCGCGCAGCTCCCCGCCCTGCCCGGCCGCCAGCAGCGCGAGCGCCTCCTCGATTGACGGCGCCGGCGGCGGCGCCTCGGCGGGCGCCGCCTCGTCCTCGAACACGACGCGGTCGTCGTCGCGCGCGCGCGCGCGCTCCAGGCGCCGGCCTGCGAGCGCGAACACGTCGGCGAAGCTGTGCGCGGGCGCGTGCGTGCTGTCGGCGATGCCGATCGCCGCACCGATCGTCAGGCGCTTGCCGCGCCAGGTGATGCGCGCGCCGCGGATGTCGTCGGCGAGGCGGCGCGAGAACTTGAGCGCCGCCAGGCTCGAGGCGGCCGGCGCGGCGATCGCGAACTCGGCCACGTCGGTGCGCGCGACCACGTCCTCCTTGCGCAGGCGCGAGGTCAGGAGCTTGGCCACCGCGGTCAGGATCTGGTCGGCGACGCGCTCGCCGATGCGCTCGCGCAGCGCCGCGAAGTCGTCGAGCGCGACCCGCACCACCGCCAGCGGCACCCGATGGCGCCGCGCGTAGGAGAACATCGCCGCGCCGTGCTTGATCAGCAGCGACATCGTGCCGACCTGGGTCACCGGATCGGTGGTCGCGGTCTGGGCCGCGGTCGCGCGCGCGGTGTCGAGCTTCTCGCGCGCATCGGTCAGCGCGGTGAGGTTCTCCAGCCGCGACACCAGCTCGACCGCGGCGATGCCCTTGGTGATGAAGTCGGTCGCGCCGAGGCGCGCCGCGCGCTTCATCTGCGCGCCTTCGTCGTCGCCCGAGATGATCACGACCGGCATCGCGCGCAGGCGCGCGTCGTCGGCGGTGCGGATGCGGGTGAGCAGCGCGAAGCCGTCCAGCTTCGGCATCGCCAGGTCGGAGATCACCGCGCGGATCGAGGCGTCCTCGCGCAGGCGGGCCCAGCCCTCCTCGCCGTCGACGGCTTCGGTGATCGCGAAGCGCGCCCTGATCTGGCGCGCGATGCTTGCGCGCACGATGCGCGAATCGTCGACGATCAGGATGCGCGGCAGCGCCGGGGCGACTTCAGGTGCGGACATGCGTGCATCTCCGGGACGAATGCGAGCTTAGGCGGCGGGACTTACATTGCCCTGACGTCTTGCCGGGACGCGCCGCCGCGCGCGGACAGCCGGAAGGATACTGCGAAGCGTCCCTAGGCCGCGCCGGGCTTGCGGCCGACGACGAGGAAGCCCGGCACCGGCCGGGCGATGCCCTTGAGCTGCAGGTCGCCGGCCGGCGCGAACTCGAAGCGCGCCTCGGCGCGCGCCACCGTGCGCCGCTCGGTGACGATCTGGCCGGCGGCGGCCTCGCCGCACAGGCGCGCGGCGAGGTTGGTGACGCTGCCGATGGCGGCATAGTCCCAGCGCCCCTCGAAGCCGATCGCGCCGAGCGTCGCGTAGCCCTCGGCCACGCCGATGCCCAGGCCCAGCTCGATGCCGCGGCGCGCCCAGTCCGCGGCCAGCGGCGCGAAGTCGCGCTGCATCTCGAGCGCCATCTCCAGCGCATGGCCGGTCGGGTCCGGCATCGGCACCGGATCGTTGAAGAAGATCATGATGCCGTCGCCGGCGAAGCGCTCGACCGTCCCGCCCCAGCGCGTGACCGCCGCGCCGGCGACGCGGTGGTACGCACCCAGCACCTCCATCACCTCCTCGGGCTCGTTGGTGTCGGTGAACGCGGTGAAGCCGCGCAGGTCGAGGAACACCACCGTCACCATGCGCCGATGGGTCTCCAGCAGCGAGGCGCCGCCGGCGGCGAGGATGCTCTCGGCGACCGCGGCCGAGAAGAAGTTCTTGAGCCGCCCGAGGCGCTCGAGCTGCGCCATCTGCTCGGCCACGCGCGCCTCCAGCGTCGCGTTGAGCTCCGCGAGCGCGCGCGCCTGCGCCTCGCTCCGGTCGGTCAGTTCCTTGATGCGCAGCAGCGAGCGCACCCGCGCCAGCAGCTCGGCCTGGTTGATCGGCTTGGTCAGGAAATCGTCGGCGCCGGCCTCGATGCCCTTGAGGCGCTCGCCCTGCGGGTCGAGCGAGGTCACCAGCACCACCGGCAGCAGCGCCGTGGCGGGCGCGGCGCGGATCGCCTTGCAGACCTCGTAGCCGCTCATGCCCGGCATCATGATGTCGAGCAGCACGATGTCGGGCGGCGCCGCGGCGAGCTTCGCGAGCGCCTCCGGCCCCGAGGCCGCGGTCACCACCTCGAAGCCCTTGAAGCCGAGCACGCCCTCGAGCAGCTTGACGTTGGCCGGCGTGTCGTCGACCACCAGCACGCGGGGCGGCGTGTTCATGCGGCGCGGCCCGCGAGCGCCTTCTCCACGGCGGCCATGAATTCCTTGAGGTTGACCGGCTTGCTCACGAAGCCGTCGAAGCCCGCCTCGATGATCTGGCGCCGGTCCTGGTCCATCACCGAGGCCGTCACCGCGATCACGGGGATCGCCGCGGTCGCCGGCGCGGCGCGCAGGCGGCGCAGCGCCTCGACGCCGTTGATGCCCGGCAGCTGGATGTCCATCAGCACCAGGTCGGGCAGCCGCTCGGCGGCGAGCGCGACGCCGCTCTCGCCGTCGACGGCCTCGAGCACCGCGTAGCCCTTGAAGCCGAGCACGTCGCGCAGCAGCTTCATGTTCTTCTCGTTGTCTTCGACGATGAGGACGGTTCTCACGCAGCGGCCTCCGGTGTGAGCGGCAGGGTGAAGTAGAAGGTCGAGCCCGCGCCCGGCGCGCTCGCCAGCCACATGCGCCCGCCGTGCAGTTCGACGAAGCGCCGCGCCAGCGGCAGGCCGAGCCCGGTGCCCTCGCGCTTGGTCGCGTAGTTCGAGCCCACCTGCACGAACTCCTCGAACACCTTGGGCTGGTCCTCCGGCGCGATGCCGATGCCGGTGTCGGCGACCGACACCTCGATCGCCGCGCCGTTGCGGTGCGCGGCCACCGTCACCCGGCCGCCGTCGCCGGTGAACTTGACCGCGTTCGAGAGCAGGTTGAGCATGATCTGCTTGAACTTGCGCTCGTCGCCGCGGAACTCGCCGAGCATGTCGTCGACCTCGGTCCGGAGCTCGATGCCGTGGCGCTGCGCGCGCTCGCGCACCAGGGTGACCGCGTTGCCGATGGCGGCGGGCAGGTCGAAGCTGCCGAGCTCGAGCTCCATGCGTCCGGCCTCGATCTTGGAGAGGTCGAGGATGTCGTTGATCAGGGACAGCAGGTGCCTGCCCGAGGCGTGGATGTCCTGCACGTAGTCGAGCTGCTTCTCGTTGAGCTCGCCGAACATGCCCTCGATCAGCACCTCCGAGAACCCGATCACCGCGTTCAGCGGCGTGCGCAGCTCGTGGCTCATGTTGGCGAGGAAATCCGACTTGTGCTGGTTCGCGAGCTCGAGCTGGCGGCTCTTCTCCTGGATCTCCTCGAACAGGCGCGTGTTGGCGATCGCGATCGCGGCCTGGTCGGCGAAGGTGCGCATCAGCGCGACCTGCGCGTCGCTGAAGCCGCCGGCCTCGGTGCGCCGCATCGTGATCACGCCCAGCGCCTCGCCCTCGCGCATCAGCGGCACCGACAGCAGCGAGCGGTGGCCGTACTTCTGGTGCAGCTCGCGCGAGATCGGGTACTCGGCCTCGTCGACGGCGGCGAGGTCGGGGATGTGGACCACCTGCCGGTCGAGCACCGCGCGGCCGGGCGCGGTGCCGCGCACCAGGCTGAGCGCCTCGGGCACCTCGGCGCGCGCGGGATCGCCGTACGCGGCCGCCTGCACCAGGCGCCCGCCGTCGACGAGGAACACGTGCGCGTCGCGGGCCGCGCAGATCTGCGCGGCGCGCGTCACCACCACCTCGAGGATCGGCCTGTAGTCGGTCACCGCGTCGCTGATCGCGCGCAGGATGTCGGCGATCGCGGTCTGGCGCTCGAGGCTCGCCGTCAATTCCCGGGTGCGCTCCTCGACCTTGCGCTCCAGTCCCGCGTACGACTCGCGCAACTGCGCCGTCATCTGGTTGAACTGCTCGGCCAGGGTCTCGAGCTCGTCGTTGGTGCGCACCTCGATCGTCTGGTCGAGCTCGCCCTCGCCGATGCGCTGCGCGCCCTCCTGCAGGACGCGGATCGGCCGCACCATGCTGCGCGCCAGGAAGGTCGAGACGATCGCCGAGACCGCCAGGCCGAACAGCAGCAGCAGGCCGGTGCGCGCGATCGAGGCGTTGAGGGTGGCGAACACCTCGGAGACCGGCTGCTCGACGAACACCTCCCATCCCAGGGTCTCGATCGGCGACCAGGCGGTGAGCACCTCGGTGCCCGCGGCCGAGCGCGCGATCAGCGCGGGCTCGTCCTCGCCCTTGCCCCCGAGCGCGGCCCGGACCTGTTCCAGGCCCGCCAGGTCGGTCTTGCGCAGCACCAGGCCGATGTCGGGGTCGGCCACCAGCTGGCCCTTGGCGTCGACCACGTAGGCCTTGCCCTTGTCGCCGACGCGGATGCGCGACACCACGTCCCAGACGAACTTGAGGTTGACCTCGGCGACGGTGACGCCGCCGCCCGCGCGCAGGCCGACGGTGAAGTACGGCTCGGTCTCCTTGCGGAAGTACACCGGGCCGATCCAGGGCTTGCCCGGGCGGGCGTTGAGGAACGCCGGGTCGGCCGAGCGGTCCTTCGACGCCCCGGCGGTGTCCATCGACAGGCGCGACACCGTCAGCACCTCCTGGCCCTTGCCGTCGAGCTGCGTGATGTCGGTGACCGCCGGCGCCTGGCGCAGGAGCTTGAGGAACTCGATGCGGCGCTGCTCGGCGCCCTCGCTGCCGAGCTGGGGCAGCGCGGCGAAGGCGAGCTGCTGCTCGATGCCCTTGATGAACTGCTCGATGCGCGCCGCCGCCGCGATCGCCTTCTCCTTCTGCAGCCGGGCCAGCGCGAGCTTGTTCTCCTGGTAGGACGTGTAGAGGCTGATGCCGCCGCTGGCGAGCAGCGCGCCGCACACCAGCGCCATGATGAGGAAGAAGTAGCGCCGGAACAGGCGCCCGCGGCGCAGGGCGCCGCGGGCGGACGACGCGGGCAAGGCGGCTCCTGGCAACGGGCGGCCCGCTACACCGCGGCGAGCGCCTGCTCGAGATCGGCGCGGATGTCGTCGATGTGCTCGATGCCGATCGACAGCCGCACCGTGTCCTCCGACACGCCGGCCTTGGCCAGTTCCTCGGCGGAGAGCTGGCGGTGCGTGGTCGAGGCCGGATGGCAGGCGAGCGACTTGGCGTCGCCGATGTTGACCAGGCGCGTGATGAGCTTGAGCGCGTCCTGGAAGCGCGCGCCGCCGGCGCGCCCGCCGGCCACGCCGAAGGTGAACAGCCCCGAGGCGCGCCCGCCCATGTACTTCTGCGCGAGCGCGTGCGCCGGGTCGTCCGGCAGGCCGGCGTAGCGCACCCACTTCACCTTCGCGTGGCCCTTGAGGTACTGCGCCGCGGCCAGCGCATTGGCGCAGATGCGGTCCATGCGCAGCGGCAGGGTCTCGATCCCCTGCAGGATCATGAAGGCGTTGAACGGCGAGATCGCCGCGCCCATGTTGCGCAGCGGCACCACGCGCGCGCGGCCGATGTAGGCCGCCGGCCCGAGCGCCTCGGTGTAGACCACGCCGTGGTAGGAGACGTCGGGCTCGTTCAGGCGCCGGTACTTCGCCTTGTGGTCCTTCCACGGGAACTTGCCGGAATCGACGATCGCCCCGCCGATCGAATTGCCGTGGCCCCCCAAGTACTTGGTGAGCGAATGCACGACGATGTCGGCGCCGTGCTCGAACGGTCGCACCAGGTACGGGCTGGGCACGGTGTTGTCGACGATCAGCGGCACGCCGTGGCGATGCGCGATCTCGGCGATGGCCGCGAAGTCGGTGATGTTGCCCAGCGGGTTGCCGATCGACTCGACGAACACCGCCTTGGTCTTCGCGTCGATCAGCTTCTCGAACGACCCCGGCTCGCGATAGTCGGCGAAGCGGCCCTCGATGCCGAACTGCGGCAGCGTGTGGGCGAACAGGTTGTAGGTGCCGCCGTAGAGCGCCGAGGAGGCGACGATGTTGTCGCCCGCTTCCGCGATGGTCTGGATCGCGTAGGTCACCGCCGCCTGCCCGGAGGACAGCGCCAGCGCCGCGATGCCGCCCTCCATCGCCGCGACGCGCTGCTCGAGCACGTCCTGCGTCGGGTTCATGATGCGGGTGTAGATGTTGCCCGGCACCTTGAGGTCGAACAGGTCGGCGCCGTGCTGCGTGTCGTCGAACGCGTAGGCGACGGTCTGGTAGATCGGCACCGCCACCGCGTGCGTGGTCGGTTCCGGCTTGTAGCCGCCGTGGACGGCGATGGTCTCGATCTTCACGCTGCTCTCCTCTGGGTGATGGCTGCCGGAGGCCCCCCCGGCCCGGCCAGCATCGCATGATGCCGCATTTCGCCGCGCGCCGGTGCCTACTCGATCACCCGGTCGGCGCGGGCGCGGATGGTTTCCGGAATCGCCACGCCGAGCGCCTTGGCGGAGCGCAGGTTCACCACCATCTCGACCGCCGTCGGCTGCTCGACCGGGATGTCGGCCGGCCGAACTCCCTTCAATACCAGCGCCACCTTGTCGGCGGCGCGCCGGTAGGTGTCGTTGAAATTGGCGCCGTAGGAGACCAGCCCGCCGGACTCGGCCCACAGGTAGTTGTTGTACACCCCGGGCAGGCGGTGCTGGATCGCCAGCTGCGGGATGCGCGCGCGCGCCACCACGAACAGCCCGGAACTGAGCATCAGCAGCGACTCCGCCTTGTGGCGCGCGAAGTCGGCGAATCCGGCCTCGTAGTCATACGGCGTCGTCTTGAAGTGGTGCACCTGCAGGGCCAGACCGAGCGCCTTTGCCGCCTCCTGCGCGGCCTGCAGCTGGTTTTCGCTGGCCGGGTCGGTAAACACGGCGACCCGCCGGGCCGCCGGGACGAGTTCCCGCAACACCTCGAGCCGCTTGCCCGCGAGCTGGGTCGAGAACTGCGTCACGCCGGTGATGCGGCCGCCGGGCTTGGCGAGGCTCGGGACATGACCGCGGGCGACCGGATCGTAATCGTTGGCGGCGAACACGATCGCGCGTTCGCGGCTCGCCTCCTTCAGCGCCCGCAGGGTCGCCTCCGGACCCGGGGCGAACAGGACATCGCAGCCGGCGCGCTCGAGTTCGGCGGCAAGCGCGGGCAGGCGCTCGGCGCGCCACTCGGCGCTGCGGAACTCGACGACGAAGTTGCGCCCTTCGACGAAGCCCTGCTCGCGCAGGCGCTCGAGAAAGGCCGCGTTGTAGGCCTCGGTCCGCGGGGCGCCGCTGGACAGCCAGCCGATCCGGTAGGCGCGCCCGGCGGATTGCGCGCCCACCCGCGCCGGCCCGGCCGCGACGCCGGCAAGCATGGCCAGCGCAGCACGTCTGTCGGTCATTCGATCACCTCGTCGGCACGGGCCAGCATGGTATCCGGTATCCGCAAGCCCAGCGCGCGCGCGGTCCGGCGGTTGATGACCAGGTCCAGGCGCGTCGGCTGCTCGACCGGCAGGT
>JAEUOS010000157.1 GCA_016790695.1 Burkholderiales bacterium | reverse complement strand
ACCGCCGCGCACGCCCAGGCATGGCCGGCGCGCGCCGTCACCGTCGTCTCGCCCTACCCACCGGGCGGCACCAACGACGTCGTCGCCCGCGCCTTGGCCGACCGCCTCGCGCCACTGCTCGGCGTGCCAGTGGTGGTCGAGAACCGACCGGGCGCTGCCGGCATCGTGGGCTCGCTGTCGGTCGTACGCGCCGCGCCTGACGGCCATACGCTGCTCGTGGCGAACAACGGCTCACACATCGTGCAGCCCCTGGTCTCGAGCGCGGCGAAGTACGACCCGTTGCGCGACTTCACGCCGGTGGCCCGGCTCGTCACCGCCGTGCAGTTCTTCGCGGTCAATAGCGACCTGCCGGTGAAGACCATGGCCGAATTCATCGCCCTGGCACGACGCGAGCCGGGCAGATATTTCTACGGATCGTCCGGCAGCGGGTCGGTCGGCAACTTCAGCGGCGAGTGGCTGCGCCTGGTCGCCGGAATCGACGTGACGCATGTGCCGTTCAAGGGAAGCGCGCAGGCGCTGACCGAGCTCATGGCCGGCCGCGTGCATTTCATGATCGATCCGCTTGTGCTCTCCCAGGTGAAGAGCGGCCGCGTGCGGGTGATCGCCACCACCAGTCCGGAGCGCTTTCCCGGCCATCCGGACGTGCCGACGATGCGCGAGTCGGGCCTGGCCGAGTTCGACATGGTGGGCTGGTTCGGCCTGTTCGCGCCACCGCAGTTGCCGCGCGAGGTCCTGGCCCGACTCTCGGAGGCGGCGATTCAGGCGATGTCGGACGGCGAACTGAAGGCCCGGCTGCCGGCCTCCGGCGTACTCGCCACCCCGCTCGGCCCGGATGCCTTCGCGGCCCTGATCCGCGCGGATCAGCAGCGCTTCGCGGACATCAAGAGGCGGGCAAACATCCAGGTGGTCGAATGAGCATGCCCGCGGCCGGCGACGCGCTACCGCCTCCGCGGATCGACGCCGCGCGCATACTCGCGCCGCGCTCGGTGGCGCTCATCGGCGCATCCGAGGACATCGGCAAGTTCGGCGGGCGCATCCTCCACAACGTGCTGCGTCACGGCTTCGCGGGGGCCCTCCTGCCGATCAATCCGAATCGCCGGACCGTCCTCGGCGTTCCGGCCTATGCCGACATCGCCGCTGCGCCCGGTCCGGTCGACCTCGCCGTGATCGCGGTGCCCGCCGCCCAGCTCGCCGCGACCGTCACCGCATGTGCGCAGGCCGGTGTCGGGGCGTGCGTGGTGATCACCGCGCAGACCGCCGAGTTCGACGCCGCCGGCGAACGCCTGCAGCGCGAAATCGTCGACATCGCGCGGCGCCATGGCATGCGCCTGGTCGGCCCCAACTGCATGGGCATGATCAGCCCGGTCGCCGGGCTCGGCCTGACCTCCTCGCTGACCTTGCAGCACGTCCCGCGGCTCATTCCCGGGCGGGTCGGGCTGGTGAGCCAGAGCGGCGCGCTGATGGCCACGCTGTTCATGCTCGCCCACGATCATGGCGGCGGGTTCTCGCGCATGGTCTCGGTCGGCAACCAAGCTGACCTCGAACTGTGCGACTTCTTCGAGGCCCTGATCGCGGACGACCGCACCGCCGTGATCTGCCTCTACGTCGAGGGCATCCGCGACGGCCGCCGCTTCGTCCGGGCCTGCGCCCGCGCCGCGGACGGCGGCAAGCCCGTCCTGGCGGTCAAGGCGGGCCGCAGCGACCACGGGGCCCGCGCCGCCGCGTCGCACACCGCGAGCATGGCGGGTTCCTACGGCGACTTCGCGGCCGCCTGCCGCGCAGCGGGCGTGGTGTTGATGGACGAGCCCGAGGCCATGGCGCTGGTCGCGACCGCCTACGATCGGATCGGCGACATCGGCGCAGGGGCGATCGGCATGATCGTCAGCTCCGGCGGCGGCGGCGCGGTCACCGCCGACCGCCTGGCGCTCGCGGACCTTCCGCTGGCCGCATACACCGAGCCCACGCGGGCAGCGCTGTCGCGCCACTTCCTGGAGCGCCACATCAACAATCCGGTGGATCTGGGCTCGCACAAGGGCGTGCTCGCCCTCGATGTCTTCGTCGAGACCATCGACGCGATCGTCCGCGCGCCGGAAGTCGCGGTCGTGTTCTACATTCTCACCGCGCAACCCCTGATGCGCGAGACCGCCGCAGCGCTGGTGGATGCCTGGAGGACCTCGCGCAAGCCCTTCGTCGTCGTGCTCGATGCAGGCAGCTTCGGCGACGCGGTCCGCGACCTGTTCATCGACGCCGGCATGCCCTTCCTGACCCGGATCGACGACGGTCTGCGCGCCCTCGCGCTGCTGTTTGAGCGGCGGCGCCTGCGCGCCGTCGCGCAGCGCCCCGCCGCGACGCGGCCGGCGCATGCCAGCCCGCTGGCCGCCGAGCGCCTCGCGGCGCTGCCGAGCGGACGTCTGACCGAGCCGGAGGCCAAGGCGCTGCTGCGCGCGTACGGCATCGCCACGCCACGCGAAGTCATCGCCGATTCGGCAGCGGCGGCGGCCCGGGCGGCGGTGGCGATCGGCTTTCCCGTCGTGCTCAAGGGCCTGGTGCGAAGGATTGTCCACAAGAGCGATGCCGGGCTGGTGCGCCTGGGCCTGTCCGATGCAGAGGCGGTGCGGCAGGCCTACGCCGGCGTCACCGCGGCCCTGACCCTGGCCGCCGAACCAGCGCCGGAATCCGTGTCGGTCCAGGAGACGGCTTGCGGCTCGGTCGAGCTGATCGTCGGTGCCCGCTGGACCGAGTACGGGCCGCAGGTCATGGCCGGCTTCGGCGGGACCCTCGTGGAACTCCTGCGGGATGTCGGTTTCGCCAGCGCGCCGGTATCGCGCGCCGCCGCGCGGGAACTGCTGGCGGGCCTGCGCCTTGCGCCGCTCTTCGATGGCGTGCGCGGCCGGGACCGAGCCGACATCGAGGCGGCCGCCGACGTGATCGAGCGCGTGTCCTGGCTTGCTGTCGACCTCGGCCGACAGCTGGTCGAGCTCGACATCAACCCTCTGATCGTGGGTCCGCGGGACGCGGTCGCAGCCGATGCGCGCGCCACCCTGGGCTGAGGAGTACGCAATGGAAGAGCCGCTGGTCCGCTACGACGCTGCCGACGGCATCGCCGTCATCACGATCGACCGGCCCGCCAAGCGCAACGCGCTGTCGGTACAGGTATGCGACCAACTGGAAGCCGCCTGGCAGCGATTCGCGGCGAGCGACGGGGATCGCGTCGCCATTCTCACCGCGACCGGCGACGAGATCTTCACGGCCGGTGCCGACCTCAACGCGCCGCCTCCCGAGTTCTGGAAGGCCGTGCCGGGGATCGGCGTGCCGGTTCCCAAGCCCGTGATCGCGGCGGTCGCCGGGTTGGTCATCGGCGGCGGGGTGTCGATGACGATGATGTGCGACCTGTGTGTCGCCGCCGAGAATACGCGCTTCGTCTATCCCGAGGCCAGGGTCGGGGTCGCCTTGGGCATGATTTCGGCGGTGGCTGCGCGCATGCCGCACAAGATCGCGATGGAGCTGATGCTTCTGGGGGAGCCCATCGATGCACGGCGCGCCCATGAGGTTGGCTTCGTCAATCGCATAGTGCCGGTGGGCGAGCAGCTTGCGGCCGCCCAGCAGATGGGTCGCACCCTTGCCGCGAGCGCACCGCTGGTGCTCTCCATGCTCAAGGAAATGGTCGGCGAGACCCTGCCGACCTCGCCCGTCGAGGCGATGTATGCCGCGCGGCGGCGGGTAGCCCGGGTGCTCGACAGCGCGGACGCGAAGGAAGGTCTGGCGGCGTTCCGCGAGAAGCGCCCCCCGCGATACACTGGGCACTGATCACATCGCCGCCCGTCGCTCCGGACCGTACGCACATGCCCAACCTGCTCGTTTCCTGCGCCGAACTCGCGCAGCACCTCGACGATCCCGACTGGATCGTGCTCGACTGCCAGCACGACCTGGTCAACCACGACCTCGGTCGCGAGTCCTATGCGCGCGGCCACATCCCCGGCGCGCATTTCGTCTCGATGGAGGCCGACATGGCCGGCGTCAAGACCGGGCGCAACGGCCGCCACCCGCTGCCGACCGTCGAGGCGCTCGAGCGCGTGTTCAGCCGGCTCGGGATCGGCGCCGGGCGCCAGGTGGTGGCCTACGACAACTCGCAGAACAACTACGCGGGCCGGGTCTGGTGGACCCTGCGCTGGCTCGGCCACGAGAACGTCGCGGTCCTCGACGGCGGGCTCGGCAAGTGGCAGGCCGAGGGCCGGGCGCTGACCGCGGCGGTGCCGGTGCCCACTCCGGCCGCCTTCCGGGCGCGCCCCGCGCCCGGGATGCAGGTCGCGGTCGACGCCATCGTCGACGCGCTCGGCAAGCCCGGCATGCTGGTGCTCGACGCGCGCGCGCCCGAACGCTACAGCGGCGCGCAGGAGACCATCGATCCGGTCGGCGGCCACATTCCCGGCGCGCGCCTGCGCTTCTGGAAGGACAACATCCGCCCCGACGGCACCTACAAGCCGGCGGAACAGCTGCGCCAGGAATACCTGGCGCTGCTGCGCGACGTGCCGCCGTCGCAGGTGGTCCACCAGTGCGGGTCGGGGGTGTCGGCCTGCAACAACCTCATCGCGATGGAACTCGCGGGCCTGACGGGCGCGCGCCTGTACGTCGGATCGTGGAGCGAGTGGTGCGCCGACCCGGTGCGCCCGGTGGCGACGGGCGCGGCGCCATGAATGCCGACCGGCACCTGATCCGCGATCCCGCCGCCCTGCGGGCGCTCTATGGCGAGCCGGCGCCGGCGTCGCTGGCGAAGGAAGTCGATCACATCCACCCGCACTATCGCGCGTTCATCGAGGCCGCGCCGTTCGCGATCCTGGCCACCTGCAGCCCGGAGGGCATCGACGCCTCGCCGCGCGGCGATCCGGCCGGCTTCGTCGCCGTCGAGGATGCGCACACACTGCTCCTGCCCGACCGGCGCGGCAACAACCGCGTCGACAGCCTCGCCAACATCCTCGCCGACCCGCGCATCGCCCTGCTGTTCCTGATCCCGGGGATCGGCGAGACCCTGCGCGTGAACGGTCGCGCCGACATCTCGGTCGATCCCGCCCTCCTCGAACGCTTCACCGTCGACGGCAAGCCACCGCGCTCGGTCCTCGTGGTGCACGTCGAGACGGTGTACTTCCAGTGTTCGCGCGCGGTCGTGCGCGCGCGCCTGTGGGACGCGGCGACGCAGGTGCCGCGCAGCCGCCTGCCGAGCACCGGCGCGATGCTGGCCGCGCTGTCGCGCAACGCGATCGACGGCGCGGCCTACGACCGTGCCCTGCCCGAGCGCGTCGCGGCGACCCTGTACTGACGCGCCGCCGCGACTCGACCGCCACCGGGGACCAGGCCGATGCCCGCCACGCTGCAAGCGCTCACCTGCGGCCGCCTGGTCGGACGGCTCAAGGATCTGATCGAGGGCGAGGACGGCGAGGTCGTCCTGCCGATCCCGGCCTTCCTCATCGAGCATCCGCGCGGACGCGCCCTGTTCGACACCGGCATGCATCCGCAATGCCGCTGCGACGCCGCCGGCCGCCTGGGACCGCGCATGGCCCGGCTGTTCGGCTTCGCGCAGGTCGGCGCCGACGACGACATCGCCGCGCGCCTCGAGGCGATCGGGCGCGACCCGGCGCGGATCGACCTCGTCATCAATTCGCACCTGCATTTCGACCATGCCGGCGGCAACGCGCTGATCCCCAATGCCACGCTGGTGGTGCAACGCAGCGAGTGGCAGGCGGCGCGCGATCCCGACCTCGCGGCCAGCGTCGGCATCTACCGCGCGGACGTCGACCACGGCCACCCGGTGCGCGAGGTCGACGGCGAGCACGACGTGTTCGGCGACGGCAGCGTCGTGTGCATTCCGACCCCCGGACACACGCCCGGCCACCAGTCGCTCAGGGTGGCCACGGCGCAGGGAACGTTCGTCCTCACCGGCGACGCCTGCTACTTCTGCCGCACCCTGCGCGAGCGCCGGCTGCCGCGCTTCGTGCACGACCGCGCGCAGATGCTCGCGTCGCTGGACCGCCTGGCGGCGCTGGAACGCGCGGGCGCCCGCCTGATCTTCGGCCACGATGCCGAGCACTGGCGCACGGTGCCGCAGGCGCCGCAGGTCGTGGGCTAGGGCGCGCGCTCAGCGCGCGCGGCGCAGCTCGATGTCGCCGTACCAGGCCGTGACCGACTCGCCGGTCTGGTCGGTGTCGGTCATCACCGCGATCCCCGACACCGGCGGCGGCTCCTCGTTGAACGCGCGCCGGTAGTCCTCGTAGACGTTGCGCTCGACCTCGACCCATTCGCCGACGCGGCGGGCGCCCGACTCGACGACGAACATCATCGCGCGCGCGGTGTAGGCGTTGGGCCGCATCGTGCCGGCCGGGGCGTTGCCGTCCCACACATAGTTGATGCCCGCGTGCGGCGGATACTCGCCGTACAGCGACCGCGCAATCGCGTACTGCGCACGCATGGCGATGCCCGCACGCGCCGGGTCGTAGCGGAACGTCACGTAGACCCGCGCCGGGTAGTCGTCGCCCTCCCGGCTGCCGATGTCGGCCCCCTTGACGAGGCCGCCCACCTTCCAGCGCCAGCGCAGGATCGGATACTCGCGGAGCGCGACGCTGCCGTCGTCGAAGCGGCGGATCAGCCCGGACGCCGACCGGCTGCTTTCCGCCTTGAGCACGGTGACGCCGGCATCGGCCGCCAGGCTGTAGCGCGTGCGCGCCTCGATGTTGCGGAACGTGAGCGGCACCCACTGCGGCGGCAGCGCGTCGCCGGGCCTGAACGCCGAAAAGCGCCCGGCCTCGATCACGTCCTGCGCGGCGCAGGCGGCCGCCGCGCACGACAGCGCGATGGCGGCCGCGCCGCGCCGGGCGCGACGACCGCGCGTCCTCACAGGGCGCCCACGAAGCGGTCGATCAGCGCGGCCAGCGCGCGCGGATTGTCCTGGCTCACGCGGTGGTCGGCGTCGATCTCGGCGCCGCGCGCGCCCGGAATGAGCGCGCACAGGCGCTCCATGTTGGCGCGCGGAAACACCTCGGACCCGGCACCGCGGATCGCCAGGGTCGGGCAGCGCACCGCAATGCGATCCCAGATCGGGGTCTCGAGCAGATGCTCGGTCTCGACCACGCCCGGCGGAAAGTAGCGCCACTCGACCGCGCCGCCGTCGAGCGCGCGGAACGAATGCGCGCTGTAGTGATCCTTCATCGCCTCGCTCCACCGCGCCGAGAACGGCATGCGCGCGCGCGCCTCGGCGAGCGAGGCGAAGCGAAACTCCCGCACCATCTGCTCGCGCACGCGGCGGCTCAGTTCGGGATCGAGCGAGACGCCGGGATCGACCACGACCAGGCTGGCGACCCGCGCCGGATGCGCGGAGGCCAGGAGCAGACCGAGGTTGCCGCCGGTGGCGGCGCCCACCAGGTGCACCCGCGGGATCGCGAGGCGATCGAGCAGGTGCACGAGATCGTCGAGGTAGTCGGCGTAGCCGTAGCCGCGCTCGGGATAGCCCGACAGCCCATGGCCGCGCGCGTCGGGCGCGAGAAAGCGGTTCGGGAGCGCCGAGGCGTCGACGACGAAATCCCAGACGCGCGCATTGGTGCGGTTCGGATGCAGGAGCAGCACCGGCGGGTCGCTTCCGGGCCAGTCGAGGTAGTGGGCGTCGAGCCCCGGCAATGGCAGGCGCGCCGCGCGCGCGGGTCGGATGAAGTTCACGTCGTGCCTCCGGCTTGCGTGATCGGACTCATGCGGTCATGGCCGCAGGCACCAGCGGCGCCAGCGCCGGGTCCGCGCGCAGGCGCGCGAGATCGCCCGGGACGTCGACATCGGGCAGCGGCGTCGCGGCATGCAGCACCGCCCGGGCGCGCCGCGCGCGCGCGCGCGTCTGCGCCATCACCCGCGCGCTGCCCCAGTCGACGCCGGCGAACAGCTCGGGCACCGCGCGCGCGAGGCCGATGGCGACGTAGCCGCCGTCCAGCGCGGGAATGGCCGCGCACTCCGCGCGCGCAAGCGCGGCGAACAGCGCGCCGATCGCGGCCGCGTCGAGCCAGGGGCAATCGGTGCCGACGAGCACCGGCGTGCGCCCGTCGCGCAGGGCGTCGACCAGCGCGAGCCACATGCGCGCACCCAGGCCGCCGTCGGCCTGATCGCGCAGCGCCACCCCGAACGCCCGCGCGCAGTCGGCGAAGAACGGATGCGTCGACGCGGGCGCGCACCAGAGCTGCACCGTGGCGCCGGCGGTCGCGCCGCGCCACTGCGCTGCCGTCGCGAGCGTGCGGCGCACGAGGTTCTCCTGCAGACTGGCCGCGCCCGCCGCCCCGAGCGCCGGGATCAGCCGGGTCTTGCACGCGCCGGCGACCGGCGCGCGGGCGAACACCTGCAGGACCGGCGTCATGCCTTGCCGGCGAAGCGCTTGAGCAGTTGCGGCGCGTACTGCCGCCAGGCGGCGCGCACATGGCCCGCGCGCGTCTCGAGGCGCATCTCCAGCACCGCCAGGCGTGCGCGCGCGGCCCGCTGCGCCGCTGCCTCGCCGCGCGCCGCCGCGCGTCGCGCGGCGTGCGCCTCGAGTTCCGGCGGCACGCAGCCGGCGTTCTTGAGGATGCGGTTGGCCATGCGCACCTCGGGCGGCACCAGCAGGTCGTCGCCGAGGTCGAGCGGCCGGCCCGCGCCCGGCAGGTCGTCGAACGCGCCCGCGGCCGCGGCGCGGCCGATGCGCTCCTCGGCGATGCGATCGAACGCCGAGTTCATGCGTAGGCGATCCAGCGCCCGCAGGCGATGACCGCGACCCAGAGCGCGATCGAGAGTCCGGCGAACAGGCGCGCCGGCGCCGGCGCCGCGCGCCCGACCTCCCAGAGGTGCGCCCTGCCCCAGGCGCCGCCGTGGAAGGCGGCGGCGTTCGCGCCGGCGGCGCCGATCAGGCACATCTTGACGACGAACACGCGATTGCCGATCAGGTCGGCCGCGTGGGCCAGGAACAGCAGCACGCCGGTGGCGGCGGCGGCCGCGAACGCGATCCAGGTCAGCGGCAGCGCGTGCCGCATCAGCGCGGTCGCCGGCAGCAGCCGCGAGACGCCCAGGACCCGCAGGTCGACCAGCAGCACCGTGCCGACCAGCGCCGCGATGGCGATGATGTGCAGCGTCTCGACGGCCGGGTAGGCCCAGCTCACCTCGCGCATCCACGCCGCCGGCGGCAGGGCGGCCAGCGCCTGCCCGACCCCCAGGGCCGGGCCGCCGGCGACTGTCACCGCAACTCGACGGTCTTGCCGTCGATGACGATGCGCTCGGCGCGCATCTCGTCGGGCCGGGTCCGGTTCGGATAGCCGACCACGCGCGCCTTCAGGCCGGGCTTGATCGCCTCGCTCTTCAGGCCGCGCGCCTCCATCCGGAACGGCGGCGCCAGCACCGCCACCCAGGTCTTGTCGGCCGTCTTCAGCCGCACCACCGTGTGCGGGTTGTCGTAGGCCGACTCGACGATGGTGCCGTCGAGCGTCAGGGTCCGGCCGGCGTCGTATTCGCTCCAGCCGTGGTGGGCGAACGCGGCCGGGGGCAGCAGCATCGCCAGACACAAGAGCACGTGCTTCATCGATCAATCCTCCGTCGATTGCGGTCCCAGCTGGTCGAGGCGCCGGTTGCGCTCCTCCCTGGGCAGCGCCGCCAGTGCCGCCGCTTCGCGATGGAAGCGCCGGATGTCGCCGCCGGACTGGGCCAGCAGCGCGGCGAACTGCGGCACGCGTGAAGTATAAGTCGCAATCGAGCCGAGCTTGGCGTTGTTGAGGTCCTGCAGCACCCACGCATCGTAGGCGCGCGCCTGCGCCGCCGGCAGGTTCCATTCCCGCCGCAGCCCGGCATAGTCGTCCGCCACGCGCGCCAGGATGCGCGCCTTCGCCGCGCGGCGCGCGGCGTCGTCGACCGGCGCGGCATAGGCGGCCGCGAGCTCGCGCCGCGCACGCGCGAACAGGCGCAGCAGCTCGCGCCGCCGCGCCGCGTACGCCTCGTACTCGGCGCGCTCCGCCGGCGCGGCGTTGGCCTGCGCCCAGCGCCGGAGCCCCTCCTCCTCGACCGCGACCGCGAACGACTCGTTGAACGCCGAATCGTCGCGCACGTACGCGACCTGGTGCGCGAGCTCGTGAAAGATCAGGCGCGCGATCTCGAGGTCGGGATAGCGGATGAAGGTGTTGAGCAGCGGGTCGGCGAACCAGCCCAGGGTCGAGTACGCCGGCACGCCGCCGACGAACACGTCGAGCCCCTCCGCGCGCAGGCCGTCGGCATGCCGCCGCGCCGCCGCCTCGGCGAAGAAGCCGCGGTAGACCACGCAGCCCGCGACCGGAAAGCACTGGGTGCGCAGTTCCAGCGACAGCGCCGGCGCGGCGAACACGTTCCAGACCACGAACGGCCGCCCGAGGTCCGCGTAGCGCCGGTAGCTCGCGTTCTCCGGCAGCCCCAGCTCGCGCGTGGCGAACTCGCGCGCGCGCAGCGCGTAGGCGAGGCGCCGCTTGAGGTCCGCGCCGGCGGCCGGGTCGGCCAGGACCTCCTCGACCGGCCGCGCCAGGCGCGTCACCTCCATCTGGCCGGTGAACGCCTGCCAGTAGAACGACACCGTCGAGCAGCCCGAGAGCACGGCGGCGGCGGCGAGCACTGCCGCCCGCCTCAATGAAAGCTCCCGTGCCGGACGAAGTTGAGCATGTGGCGCATCACCAGCGGCGACATCAGCATCGCGGTGTGACCGACCGGCAGCACCAGATGTTCCCGCGCGCCCGGCACCCGCGTCTCGTCGACGCTGACCGTGCCGTCGTGCGGCCGCGCCAGGTCGGGCGCCAGCATGCGCCCGAGCCCGAGCCGCGCGTCGCCGGCGATGACCCCGAGGTCGACGCCGGCGGGCACGTCGGGCCGGCGCGCCTCGAGCCAGTCGCCGAGCGCGCGCCCCGCGAGCGCGCCGCCGAGCCGCCCGAGTACCGCGGCCCCGTCGCGCCCGCCGATCAGCGCCCGACCGGCGCGGCTGTCGGCGAACGGCGGCCCCGCGAGGACGATGCGGCCGAGGCGCTTGCCCGGCAGGCGCCAGCCGCGCGACGCGAGCATCGCCGCGATGGTGACCGCGCCCAGGCTGTGCCCGGCGAAATGCACCGTGCCCTGCGGCAGCGCGTCGACGAAGCGCGCCAGCGCCGCGGTGTTGTGCGCCAGCCGGCCGCGCACGCTCGGGTACGAGAACGCGCAGGCCGCATAGCCGGCGCGCGCGAAACGGGTGCGCCAATAGCGCGTCGCGAACCCGGACAGCCACAGTCCGTGCACGCACACCACCGCCTCGTCGGCCGGATGCGCGGCCACGGTCACGCCAGGCGCGCGACGGCGAACACGGTGACGAGCGCGCCGAACGCCAGCATCAGCGCGGGCATCACCAGCGCGGTGACCAGATTGACGCGCTCGGCGTCCGCCGGATCGTCGGGATTGACCGCCACCTCGACCCGCGCGCCGACCGCGAGCCGCTGCGGATAGGGCATGCGCGAGACGACGCGGTGCACGCCGCCGGCCGGGTCGCGATACTCGATCTCGGGGCTGCGCACGACCGTCTGGCGCACCAGCGCCACCACCGTGCCCTCGACCCGCGGCCACGCGCGGTACTTGCGCCACGAGGCCCGCATGAAGGCCACGCCCATGGCGATGAAGATCAGTCCGGCCGCCACCGGCCAGCTCGAGAACGGCGTCATCGGCCGGCGCCCGCCCTAGGCACGCGCGACCTCGACCAGGCAGTCGTAGAAGGTCGGGCCGCGCCCGAGATCGGTCAGGCGCTGGCTGGTGACGGCATTCGCATTGCGCCCGCCCGGACAGTGCTTGTGCCACCAGACCGACAGCGCCGTCACCACGCCGGGGCGCGAGCGGTCGTTGACGCGCGCGCGCGCCAGAAAGCTGCCGCGGTCGTTGAACACCCGCACCATCGCGCCGTCGGCGATGCCGCGCGGCACGGCGTCGGCGCGGTTCAGGTCCAGGTAGGGCTCGCGCTCGGCCGCGCGCAGCGCGTCGTTGTTGCCGAAGGTGCTGTTCATGAAGTTGCGCGCCGGCGGCGAGATCATCATCAGCGGAAAGCGCTGCGCGAGCGCCGGCGCGGTCAGCGGCGACTCGCGCGGCGCGATGTAGTCCGGCAGCGCCGGCAGGCCCAGCGCGCGCGCGCGCGCCGAGACGAACTCGCACTTGCCCGACGGCGTGCGGAAATTGCCCTCGGCGAACGGCGCGAAGCGCGCCGGCACGGCGAGGCGCTGCCAGCCGGTCGCCTTCATGCGCTCGACGCTGATGCCGGCGTTGTAGGGATGGCGGCCGTCGATCGCCTGTGCGGCGATCGCCTCGTCGGACTCGAACAGGCAGGCGTCGTCGAAGCCGAGCCGGCGCGCCAGCGCGCGGAACAGGTCGCTGTCGGACATCGCCTCGCCCACCGGCGCGATCGCCGGCTGGTTGACCATCCAGTAGAGGTGCCCGTACGCCTTGTGGATGTCGAAGTGCTCGAGCTGCGTGGTGGCCGGCAGGACCAGATCCGCATAGTCGCAGGTGTCGGTGAGGAAGACGTCGTGCACCACCGTGAACAGGTCGTCGCGCGCGAGCCCGGCGAGCACCTGGTTGGCGTCGGGCGCCACCGCCGCCGGATTGGCCGAATAGACGAACAGCGACCTGATCGGCGGCCCGCCGGACAGCGCCTGCGCGTCGCCGGCCAGCGCCGCGCCGAGCAGCACCATGTTGACGGTGCGCGGGTTGTTCCAGATCAGGTCGGGGCGCTCGAGCGCGTCCACGTCGACCGGGAACGCGCCGCCGCTGCCGAGCAGCACGCCGCCGGCCGCATCGCGCCAGGCGCCGGTCAGGGCCGGCAGGCAGGCGATGGTGCGGCAGCTCATCGCGCCCCCGGCGTGCCGCTGCAGGCCGTAGTTGATGCGGATCGCCGCCGGGCGGGTGGTGCCGTAGTCGCGCGCGAGCGCCTCGATCGCCCCGGCCGGCAGCCCGGTGATGTCGGCCGCGCGCGCCGGCGTCCACGCGGCCACATGCTGCCGCAGCGCCTCGAAGCCCAGCGTGTGGCGCGCGATGTAGTCGTGGTCGAGCCAGTCCTCGCGCACCAGCACGTGCATCATGGCCAGCGCGAGCGCCGCGTCGGTGCCGGGGCGGATCGCGAGCCACTCGTCGCACTTCTGCGCCGACAGTGACCGATACGGATCGATCGCGACCACCTTCGCTCCGCGGCGCTTCGCCTCCGCGACCCGCGTCCACAGATGCACGCTCGAGGTGATCGGGTTGGTGCCCCAGAGCAGGATCAGGCGCGCCTCGTCGAAGCGCTCGATCTCCGGGCCCATGTTCGCGCCCAGCGTGAGCGCGATGCCCTCCTTGCCGGGATTGGAACAGATCGTGCGGTCGAGCAGCGACGCGCCGAGCCGGTGGAAGAAGCGCCGGTCGATCGAATTGGCCTGCACGATGCCCATCGTGCCCGCATAGGAATACGGCAGGATCGTCTGCGGGTCCTCGGCGGCGAGCGCGCGCCAGCGCGCGGCGATCGTCTCGAGCGCCTCGTCCCAGCCGATGCGCTCGAAGCGCGCGCCCGGCCCCTTCGGCCCGACGCGGCGCAGCGGGTGCAGCACGCGGTCGCTCGCGTAGGTGCGCTCGAGATAGCGCGCCACCTTGTTGCACAGCACGCCCTGGGTGGTCGGATGGTCCGGATCGCCCCGGACCTCGACGGCGCGCGCGCCGCGGATCGAGCCGTCGGGCATTGCGGTCTCGCCCTCGACGGTGACGAGCATGGCGCAGGTGTCCGGGCAGTCGTGCGGGCAGACCGCGCGCACCACGCGTCGGCCGGGAACAGGGGCAGTCATGGGCTTTCCTTGGGCGCCGCGTCCGCGCGACCGGCACCGGGAGCGGCGATTGTAGCGACTCGCGCGCGTCGGGCCGGCGCCGAAAACCGGCGACAATGCGCGCCGCCGCGCCCCCTGGCGCGTGCCGCCGCCCCGTGAACCGCCTGTCCGCCCTTGCCCACCTGCTGCCGTTCTGCCGGCCGTATGCCGGACGCTTCGCGCTCGCGTTCGTGTTCCTCTGCGTCGCGGCCGGCGCGACGCTTGCCATCCCGTTCGCGTTCCGGCAGCTCATCGACCACGGCTTCGCCACCGTCGCCGCCGGCAACCGCGCCGACATCGACGCCTACTTCCTCGCGCTGTTCGGCATCGCGGCCGTGCTCGCGGTGTTCACCGCGGCGCGCTTCTACATGGTGAGCTGGCTCGGGGAGCGCGTCACCGCCGACCTGCGCACCGCGGTCTACGGCCGCATGCTGCAGCAGGACCCGCGCTTCTTCGAGACCACGCAGGTCGGCGAGGTGCTCTCGCGCCTGACCGCCGACACCACGCTGGTCCAGACCGTGATCGGCACCAGCGTCTCGATGGGCCTGCGCAACCTGTTCCTGTTCGCCGGCGGCCTGGCCATGCTCATCGTCACCAGCCCGCGCGCGACGCTGGTGATCGTCGGGGTGATCGTCGTCACCGTGGTGCCGGTGGCGCTGTTCGGCCGCCGCGTGCGGCGCCTGTCGCGCGCCTCGCAGGATCGCGTCGCCGACGCCTCCGCGCTGGCCGGCGAGGTGCTCGGCGCCATTCCGGTGGTGCAGGCGTTCACCAACGAGGCGCTCGAGCGGCGCCGCTTCGGCGCCGCGGTCGAGCGCGCCTTCGCCGCCGCCGTCACGCGCACCCGCGCGCGCGCCTGGCTGACGGTGGTCGTCATCCTGATCGTCTTCGGCGGCGCGGTCTACGGGCTCTGGCTCGGCGCCATCGCGGTCGCCGCCGGCAGCATGTCGGCCGGCGCCCTGGCGCAGGCGATCCTCTACGTGGCGATCGTCGCCGGGTCGGTCGGCGCGCTGGCCGAGGTCATGGGCGAGCTGATGCGCGCCGCCGGCGCCACCGAGCGCCTGATCGAGCTCCACACGGCGGTGCCGGCGATCACGGCGCCGGCGGTGCCGACGCCGCTGCCGCCGCGCGCCGCCGGGACCGGCGTACGCGTCGAGTTCGACGCCGTCGTGTTCCACTACCCGACCCGCCCCGCGCAGGCGGCGCTCGAGCACGTGTCGCTCGCCGTCCGGCCGGGCGAGACCATCGCGGTGGTCGGTCCCTCGGGCGCCGGCAAGAGCACCCTGATGCAGCTGCTGCTGCGCTTCCACGATCCCGACGCCGGCGCGGTGCGCCTCGACGGCATCGACCTGCGCGCGCTGGCGCTGGCCGACCTGCGCGCGCGCGTCGCCTTCGTGCCGCAGGAGGTGGTGATCTTCGGCGCCGACGCGATGGAGAACATCCGCTACGGCAACCCGGGCGCGGACGACGCGGCGGTGATCGCCGCCGCGCGCGCCGCGCATGCGCACGAGTTCATCGAGCGCCTGCCCGACGGCTACCGCACCTTCCTGGGCGAGCGCGGCCTGCGCCTGTCGGGCGGCCAGCGCCAGCGCATCGCCATCGCGCGCGCGATCCTCAAGGACGCGCCGCTGCTGCTGCTCGACGAGGCCACCAGCGCGCTCGACGCGGAGTCCGAACAGCTGGTGCGGCAGGCGATCGAGTCGGCCGCGCGCGGCCGCACCACGCTGATCATCGCCCACCGGCTGTCGACCGTGCGCAGCGCCGACCGGGTCGTCGTGCTCGACGGCGGACGCGTGGTCGAGACCGGCGAGCCGGCGCGCCTGCTGGCCGACGGCGGACTGTACGCGCGGCTCGCGCAGCTGCAGGTGAGCGAGACCCTCGCCGGCGCGGCGTCGCGCTGAGCGCGCTTGCGCCGGCCGCGCCTGCAATAGAATCGAATCGTCCCCCGTCGAACCACGCGTCCTCTCCCCCTTGACCAGCGACCACCCGCCCGCCGCCGCCGCGATCGACGAACTCGATCGCCGCCTGGTCGCGCGCGCGCTCGCCGGCGAGCGCACCGCGTTCGACCTCCTGGTGGTGCGCTACCAGCGGCGCATCGCGGCCCTGATATCGCGCTATCGCCTCGACGCCGCGACCATCGAGGACCTGACCCAGGACGCCTTCCTCAAGGCGTATCGCGGGCTCGCCGGATTCCGCGGCGACTCGACCTTCTTCACCTGGCTCGCGCGCATCGCCATCAACACCGCCAAGACCCACCTCAGCGAACGCGGCCGCCGGCCCGAGGTCGCCAGCCTCGACGACGACGCCGAGATCGACCCGCTGGCGGCGATCGCGTCCGGCGATTCGACCGAGGGCGCCGTGGTGTCGCGCCAGATGGGCGAGATCATCGCGCGCGCGATGGACGAGATGAGCCCCGACCTGCGCGAGGCGCTGGTGATGCGCGAGGTCGACGGGCGCTCCTATCAGGAGATCGGCGCCGCCCTCGGGATCCCGCTGAATACCGTGCGCTCGCGGATCTTCCGCGCGCGCGAGTTCGTCGCGATGAAACTTCGGCCGCTGACCGATGTCAGCCGCTCCAAACGCTGGTGAAGACCATGACACCGATACAGCTTTCGCGCCTGATCGACGGCGACCTCGAACCCGACCTGCTCGGCGCCGCGCTCGGCGCGCTCGGGCGCGACCCGGCGGCCCGCGAGACCGTCACCCTGCACCAGCTCGTCGGCGACGCCCTGCGCGGACGCGTGGTCGAGGACGACGGCTACAGCCGGCGCATCCTCGCCGCGCTCGACGGCGTGCGCATCGATCCGGCGTGAGCCGCCGCGCCGGGAACTTTCCCGGCGCCGCCGAGACTACCGTGGCATGGCGGCGCAACGCGCCGCGCCCTTCCGACTGCCAGCCATGCGCAAGCGCCTGCCCCGGCTGCCCGACGACGTCCTGCCCCGCCTGGACGTGCCGGTGCAGCGCCTGTCCGATGCCGACCGTCAGGCCCTGCTCGACTACCTGCGCGCGCTCTCCCTGTCGGACCGCGCCGCCTTCTTCGGGCATCCGCTGTCCGACGCCCGGGTCGCCGCGTACGCGCAGCGCATCGACTTCTCGGCCGACGCGCACTTCGCGGCGCGCGGCGCGGCGTCGCTGATCATCGGCGTCGCCCACTGCCGCGTGATCGGCGGCCACGGCGTGGTCAACGTGCATGTCGCCCACGGCTACCGGCGCCGCGGCATCGGCACCGCGCTCGGTGCCGCGCTGACCGGCTTCGGGCGGCGCCGCGACCTCGGCCGCCTGCGCGCCTACTTCGACAAGGCCGATCCGATCGCGGCGCACCTCGCGCGCGCGCTCGGGATGGCGCTCAAGGTGGGGATCGACCGCTTCTACGCCGAGCTGCCGCTGGTCCCCGACGACGCGCCCGCGTGACCGCACGCGGCGCCGCGGCGCCGGCTGCGGCCGCTTCCGGATCGCCGACGGCTTTGCCTAGAATGCGCCGATGACCACCGAGCGCGCGTCGCGCCTGCCGCCCCTGCACGACCTGACGGCCTTCGAGGCCGCGGCGCGCCACATGAGTTTCCTCAAGGCGTCCGAGGAACTGCACGTCACGCAGTCGGCGATCAGCCACCGCATCAAGTCGCTCGAGTCCTTTCTCGGCGTCGCCCTGTTCATCCGTGTCAACCGCAACATCGCGCTGACCAGCTTCGGCGAGCGCTACCTCGCCGACGTGCGCGAGACGCTGACGCGCCTGGCGGAGGCCACCGCGCGCCTGGGACGCACGCAGGAGCGGCTGCGGCTGGCGGTGGCGCCGGCGCTCGGCGCGAAATGGCTGGTCGCACGCCTGGCCGGGTTCCAGCACGCGCATCCCGACATCGAGCTGGTGGTGTCGTCCTCCTACGGCCTGGACCTGCTGCGGCGCGGCGAGGCCGACCTCTGCATCCGCTACGGACCCGAGCCCGCCGCCGGGCTGCACTGCATCAAGCTGTTCGACGAGACGGTGGCGCCGGTCGCCGCGCCCGCGTATGTGGCCGCCCTCGGCGGCCTGGCGACGCCGGCCGCCCTGGCGCGCGCGCAGCTGCTGCGCCATCCGCTGCTGCGCTGGCGGCCGTGGCTGGCTGCCGCCGGACTCGACTGGGATGAGCCGGTCGCCGGCCCGCTGTTCGAGGATGCCGCGCTGATGTACGAGGCCGCCGCCGCCGGCCAGGGCGTCGCCCTGGCGCCGCGGACGGTGTTCGCCGGGTACCCGGAGGGCGTCCTCGTCAAGCCCTTCGATCTCGAGGTCTGGGACAGCGCCTACAACATCGTGGTCGCGCCCGCGGCGCGCGGCCGCGCCGCGGTGACCCGGTTCTGCGACTGGCTGCTGGCCCAGGGCGCCGGCGCCTGAGCCGGGCCCCCGGCCCGCCTCAGCCGCGGGTACGGAAGTCGCGCAATGCGGGGACGCGCCAGAACGGCAGCCCGGCCGCGATCAGGCAGCCGATGGCGAACACGAAGCCCGGGCGATAGCTGCCGGTCAGGTCGTGGATGACGCCACCCAGCAGCGCCCCGAGGCCGGCGCCGAACGCATTGCTCGCGTAGATCACGCCGTAGATCGTCGCCACCTGGCTGCCGGCGAACAGGCGCGTGGTCATCGACGAGATGATCGGCCCGCGCGCGCCCTGGCACAGGCCGAAGGCGACCACGTAGGCGACCAGCCATTCCGCGCGCGGCTGCCACGAGATCACGAGCAGGACCACGATGCCGGCGATGCTCCCCGCGTAGGTCGCGCTGACGGTGCGCCGCGGGCCGTAGCGGTCGGCCAGCAGGCCGGTGACGACGATGCCGAACACCGACAGCATCGCGGTGCTGCCGTAGACGGCGGCCGCGAGGATCGGCGAGAAGCCCTGCTCGACCAGGTAGATGACCGTCTGCACGGTCACCGAGAACATCCCCACCGAGGTGAGGCAGAAGATCCACGCCAGCGCCCAGAAGTTGAGGCTGCCGACGGCGCGGCGCAGGGTCCAGTCGGACTCGCCGCCCGCGGCGCGGCGCCGCGGGCCGCGGTAGTCCGGATGCCCGGCGGTGATCGCGCGCCAGGGCAGCGCGAGCACGAGCGGCAAGAGGGCGAGGAGGACGATCCCCAGCACCCAGTAGGCGTCGCGCCAGCCCAGGCGGGTCAGCAGGTACTGGGTCGCCGGCACGATCAGGAGCGCGCCCAGTCCCATCCCCGCGAAGGCGATCGACATCGCCGACGACAGGCGCTCGCGAAACCAGCGCGCCAGGATGCTCGACGACGGCACCATGCCGAGCGCCGCCACCGCGAACCCGCTCATCACGCCGATGGTCGCGTAGAACTGCCACAGCGTGTCGATGCGCGCGGCCAGCAGGTAGGCCACGCCGAGCCCGGCCAGCCCGCTGCCGTACACCGCGCGCGGGCCGAGGCGGTCGAACAGCATCCCGGCGAGCGGCGCGGTCAGGCCGTTGGCGAGCAGGTAGACCGAGTAGACGCTCGTCATCTGCGACCGGCTCCAGCCGAGATCCTGCTCGAGCGGCAGGAGGAACACCACGTAGGTGTCGGCGACGCCGCGGCCGAGCAGGTTGAGCGTCAGGCACAGCGCGAGCACCGCCAGCGCGGCGCGCGCGGGATCGCTCTTGAAGAAGTGGCGCAGGGGCAAGGGGAGGTGCGGCGGACGGCGGGCGAAGGCGGGCGGCGGCGGAACGGGGCGGCAGGCAGGTCGCGGCGCGCACGCCGCGCGGCCGGGACGCAGTTTAGCCGGCCAGCGTGAAGAGGAAGGTCGCGCCCCGCCCCGGCGCGCTTTCGGCGCGGATGCGCCCGCCGTGGCGCTGGATGATCAGGCCGGCCAGCGCCAGGCCGATGCCGGCGCCGCGGAAGTCCTTTTCCGAATGCAGGCGCTCGAAGGGCTTGAACAGGCGGTCCGCGTATGCCATGTCGAAGCCGACGCCGTTGTCGCGCACGAAGTAGACCGCGCCGCCCTCGGCCGCCTGGGCGCCGACGCTGACCCGCGGCGCCTCGACGTTGGCCGAATACTTGAGGGCATTGCCGATCAGGTTGGCGAACACCTGGCGCAGCAGGGTGGCGTCGCCGGCGGCCGGGGGCAGCGTGCCGACTTCGATCCAGGCGCGCGGAAACTCCGCGGCCAGTTCGTGCGCGACCTGATTGGCCAGCGCGCCCATGTCGACCGGCCCGTGGTCGAGTTTCTTGCGCGAGGTGCGCGCCAGCGCCAGCAGGGCGTCGGTGAGCCGCCCCATCTGCTGCGCGCTCTGGTCGATCACGCCGAGCAGGCGCCGGCCCTCGTCGCTGAGCTGCGCGCCCTCCTCCTCGCGCAGCAGGCTGGAGAATCCCGCGATCGCGCGCAGCGGCGCGCGCAGATCGTGCGAGACCGAATAGGAGAATGCCTCGAGCTCCCGGTAGGCGGTCTCCAGCGCGGCCGTGCGCTCGGCGACGCGCCGCTCGAGGTCGGCATTGAGCAGGCGCAGCGCTTCCTCGGCGCGGCGCCGCTCGGTGACATCCTTGCTCACGCCGCGGTAGCCGGTGAAGTGCCCCGCGGCGTCGAACAGCGGCTCGCCCGAGACCTGGATGAAGCGCTCGCTGCCGTCGGGCATCGGGCGCGCAAGCTCGAAGTCGCGGAACACCCGGCGCGCGTCGAGGTCGGCGCGATGACGGCGCCATGCCTCGGCGTCGGGGCGCGAGTGCGGCACCTCCCAGCGCGTGCGCCCGATCTCCGATTCCAGCGGCGGGCGCACCGCCGCCACGCTGCTGTACTGCTGGCGCACGAAGCGGTGCTCGGCGTCGGTCTCCCAGAACACGTCGTTGGACAGCCCGACCAGGCTGCGGAACCGCTGCTCGCTCTCGGCCAGCGCACGCTCGGCGGCCTTGCTCTCGGTGATGTCGACGCTGGTGCCGATCATGCGCAGCACGCGGCCCGCGGCGTCGCGCCCGACCACGCGGCCGCGCGAGAGCAGCCAGCGCACCTCGCCGGCCAGCGTCAGGACGCGGTGCTCGAGCAGGAACTCGGCGCGCGTTCCGCGCAGCACCTCGCGGAACTGCGCCAGCAGGCGCGGCAGGTCCTCCGGATGCTCGCGCGGCAGCAGCTCGTCGCGCGTGGCGACCAGCGGTCCCGGCGCGGCGCCGATCAGCTCGGCCCAGCCGGCGGAGAAATAGGTCAGGCCGGTGGCGAGGTCGTGGTCCCACAGCGACACGCGCGAGGACTCGAGCGCGAGGTTGAGGCGCTCGCTCGCCTCGCGCGCCGCGGCCTCGGCGCGCTTGGCGGCGGTGATCTCGATGCCGAAGCTGACGATGCCCCCGTCGGGCAGCACCTGGTCGTCGACCAGCAGCCAGCGCCCGTCCTGGCGCCGCCGTTCGACCGGACCGACCCCGCGCCTGCGCAGCGCCATGCGCTCGGCCAGCCACGCCTCCTCGCGCCCCGCGGCGTCGGGGAACATGCCGAGCGCGATGCCGGCGCGCAGGTGCTCGCTGTAGTGGCAGCCCGGCTGCGCATGCTCGGCGACGGCCCGGTTGAAGGCCAGGAAATGCCGGTTGGCGATCACGATGCGGTCGTCGGCGTCGGTGAGCACGATCATCTCGCCCAGGTGCTCGAGCGCCGAGCGCAGGCGATCCTCGGCCGCGCGCGCCTGCGCCTGCGCGGCCTTGCGCGCGCTGATGTCGACGATCGCCGAGACCACGCGCGCGGGCCGGCCGTCGGCATCGCGCACGACCGTGAGATTGAGCTCGACCCACAGCTCGCTGCCGTCCTTGCGCAGGTAGCGCTTCTCGCGCATGTAGGAATCGATCGCGCCGGCGCCGATCAGCGCGTTGAAGTGCATCGCGCGCTCGCGCTCCTCGGGCACCGTCAGCGCCAGCGAGGTGGTCGCGAGCAGCTCCGCGCGGGTGTAGCCGAGCATCTCGCAGAGACGGCGGTTGACGTCGAGCCAGCGGCCCGCCAGGTCGCGCACGGCCAGCCCGACGCTCGCGTGCTCGAAGGCCGCGCGCGCCCACCCCTGCTCGATCGCCTCGCTCATCTGCTCCGCGCCCTCGCCGGTCCGTTCCGCGGCCGGCGCCGGCGGGCCGCCCGCGTGAATGCTTTTCATCCGACAGTGTGCCTCTTTTCGTTTGCGCGTGCCGGGACCGGCGCGGCACAGTGGACGCCCGGCCGCGATCGGACCGCGGGCACCCCGCGGCGCGCGGCCGCCATCCGCGAGCAAGGAGACCGACGATGAACACGCAAGCAGGCGGCGCCGCCGCCAGCATGGCCGAGCGCGACGGCTGGATCTGGCTCGACGGCGCGCTGCGGTCCTGGCAGGGCGCCGCCACCCATGTCCTCACCCACACCCTGCACTACGGCCTCGGCGTCTTCGAGGGCGTGCGCGCCTACCGCACGGCGACGGGCACGGCGATCTTCCGCCTCGCCGAGCACACGCGCCGGCTGCTGCAGTCGGCGCACATCCTGTCGATCGAGCTGCCCTACACCCAGGCGGCGCTGATGCAGGCGCAGTGCGAGGTGGTGCGCGCCAACCGCCTCGCGCACGGCTACATCCGCCCGCTCGCCTTCCTCGGCCCCGAGCGCATGGGCGTCAACCCCGACGGCGCGCGCGTGCACGTGGCGATCGCCGCCTGGCCGTGGGGCAGCTACCTCGGCGACGGCGCGGCCGAGCGCGGCATCCGCGTGCGCATCTCGTCGTACGCGCGCCACCACGTCAACGTGCAGATGTGCCGGTCGAAGTCGGTCTCGACCTATGCCAATTCGATCCTCGCCAACCGCGAGGCGCGCGCCGAGGGCTTCGACGAGGCCCTGCTGCTCGACACCGAGGGCTTCGTCGCCGAGGGCGCCGGCGAGAACCTGTTCCTCGTGCGCGACGGCCGCCTCGTCGAGCCGGCGCCGACTTCCGCGCTCGAGGGCATCACCCGCGACACCATCCTCGCGCTCGCGCGCGAGGACGGCATCGCGGTCGAGTCGCGGCGCGTCACCCGCGACGAGACCTACATCGCCGACGAGGCCTTCTTCACCGGCACCGCGGCGGAGGTGACGCCGATCGTCGAGATCGACCGCCGCCGCATCGGCGACGGCCGCCCCGGCCCGGTGACGCGGCACCTGATGGCGCGCTTTCGCGCCTGCGTCGAGGGCCGCGACGCGCGGCACGCCGACTGGCTCACCGCGCTCGCCTGAGGGGCCGCGCGCGGCGTGCGGCGCGTCAGGCCTTCCAGACTTCCTGCGCGGTCTCGATCACCAGGCGCAGCTTGCTGCGCTGCGCCTCGACGGCGATGTTGTTGCCGTGCACGGTGCTGGAGAAGCCGCACTGCGGCGAGAGCGCGAGCTGCTCCAGCGGCGCGTAGCGGGCCGCCTCGTCGATGCGGCGCTTGAGGTCGTCCTTCGACTCCATCTGCCCGAACTTGGTCGTCACCAGCCCCAGCACGACGACCTTGCCCTTGGGCAGGAAGCGCAGCGGCCGGAAGTCGCCCGAACGCTCGTCGTCGTACTCGAGGAAATACGCGTCGAGGTCCATCTCGGAGAGCAGCGCCTCGGCCACCGGCTCGTAGTTGCCGGCGGCGGCGTGGGTGCTCTTGAAGTTGCCGCGGCACAGGTGCATCGCGAGGGTCATGCCGGCCGGCTTCTGCGCGACCACCTTGTTGATGAACCCGGCGTAGCGGTGCGGCAGCTCGTTCGGATCGTCGCCGCGCTGCCGCGCCGCCTCGCGCATGCGCTCGTCGCACAGGTAGGCGAGGTTGGTGTCGTCGAGCTGGACGTAGGTGCAGCCGGCGGCCGCGAGCGAGCGCAGCTCGTCGCCGAACGCGCGCGCGACGTCGTCGTAGAAGTCGGGATCGAGCTCCGGATAGTGGGTCCGGCTGATGCCGGCGCGGCCGCCGCGGAAGTGCAGCATGGTCGGCGACGGGATGCACACCTTGGGCGTGTGGCCCGCGCTGACCTGGCCGGCCAGGTACTCGTAGTCGGCGCGCTGGATGTCCTTGACGTGGCGCACCTTGTCGACCACCCGCATCACCGGCGGGGCCAGTTCCTCCGAGCCGTCGGGCTTGATGAACGTGACCGGGATGTCGGTCGACACGCCGCCCAGCTGCTCGAGGAAATCGATGTGGAAATAGGTGCGGCGGAACTCGCCGTCGGTGATCGCCTTCAGGCCGACGTCCTCCTGGAAGCGCACGATCTCGGCGATGGCGCGGTCCTCCACCTTGCGCAGGTCCGCGGCGCTGATCTCCCCCTTCGCCTTCTGCTCGCGCGCATCGAGCAGGTACTTGGGCCGGAGAAAGCTGCCGACATGGTCGTAGCGGGCTGGCAAGGGAAAGCCGGTGTTGCTCATCGGAAACCTCCGCGGATGGTTGGATCGACCGGGCCGCCGGCGCGGCGCCCGGATGCGGACACGGCACGCGGCCGGGCCCGTCGCGGCGCGATTATCGCAGCCTGCGGCGCCGGCGCGCGGCGCGCGCGAGCTCGCGCCGCAGCGGCGCCATCAGGCGCAGCAGTTCGTTCTTCTCGCGTTCGCCGACGCGGCGCTCGAGCGCCGCGCGCAGGCCGCCGACGAGCGCGCCGAATTCCGCCGCCGTGAGCGCGCCGGCGCCCTCGGGCGCGTGCGCGGCGGCCGGGGCGCAGGGGCCGCCGGTGGCCGCGCACAGGCGCCGCGCCAGTGCCTCGGCGTAGGCCGCGTCGCGCAGCGCGCCCGGACCCGGCAGCGCGTGCTCGAGCGCCTCGTCGACGATCATGCGGATCTGCGGCAGGCCGCCGAGGCGCGCGTAGAGGGAGCCGCCGGCGGCCGCGGGAAACCCGGCGCAGCCGATGACGACCACGGCGAGCAGGGCCGCGAGGAACGGCAGCGCCACCGCGTCCGCTCGTGCCGCTGCGGCGGGCACGCCCGATCGCGCCGGGGCGGCGACCGCCTCCGTCTGTACCCGTGCGTCCCGGCTCAAGCGTCGTTCCCTCCTCGCAGCACGCGTCGCCACGGCCGCGGTGCGGGCCGCGGCCGCCGCGCACACGCGCGCGGCCCGGAGGTTAACGGCCGCGCGGGCGCGAACCTTAGGGCGCGGCGCGCTGGCGCCGCGCGCGCGCCGCGTGGCGCGCTTCGTGGTCGAGCAGCCAGCGCTTGGCGGCGAGCCCGCCCGCATACCCGGTGAGCGCGCCGTCGCTGCCGACCACGCGGTGGCAGGGCAGCGCGATGGCGATCGGGTTGTTGCCGTTGGCCGCGCCGATCGCGCGCACCGCCGCCGGTCGGCCGATGCGCGCGGCCTGCTGCCGGTAGCTCGCGGTCTGCCCGGCGGGAATCGCACGCAGCGCGCGCCAGGCGGCCGCCTGGAACGCGGTGCCGCCGGGATCGACCGCGAGGTCGTCGAGCGCTTCGAGCGCGCCGTCGAAATAGGCGCGCAGCCGGGTCGACGCGCCGCACGGGTCGGGCCCGTCGACCAGGCGGACGCCGCCGAAGCGGCGCGCGAGCAGCCGGTGCATGCGCGCCTCGCAGCCGGCGAAGTCGATGGCACAGACGCCCGCGGGGCCGGCGACGACGTGGACCGCGCCGAACGGCGCGCCGTCCGGCGCCGCGACGCGATCGATGACCAGTTCGTGCGACGAGGATTTCATGCCGAGTCCTTCGGGTTGAAGTTCCACAATGCCTGCGCCGCGTAGGCGCGCCACGGACGCCAGCGCTCGGCGCACTGCGCGAGCGCGCGCGGCGTGGCGGCGATGCCGAGCGCGCGCGCCGCCCGGAGCAGGCCCAGGTCGGCGGCCGGAAACGCATCGGGATCGGCGAAGCCGCGCAGCGCGACGTACTGCGCGGTCCAGGCACCGATGCCGGGCAGCGCGGTCAGCGCCTCGACGAACGGCGCGAGTCCCGCGTAGCCCTCGCGCCACCCCGCGGTCGCCGCGACATGCCGCGCCAGGGCGATGATCGCGCCGGCGCGCGCGCGCACGATGCCGAGCGCGGCGAGGTCCGCCGGCGCCAGCGCCGCCAGCAGCTCCGGAGCCGGAAAGGCGCGCACCAGGCCGGGGTCGGCGCAGGCGAGCGGCGCGCCGAAGCGCTGCACCAGCCGCGCCGCCAGCGTGGTCGCGGCCGCGACGCTCACCTGCTGGCCGAGCACCGCGCGCACCGCCAGCTCGAAGGGATCCCAGGCGACCGGCACGCGCGGCACGCCGCGCGCGAGCGCGGGCCGCAGGCGCCGGTCCGCGCCGAGATGGGCGCCGATCGCCGCGAGCGGCGCGGCGACGTCGAACATGCGCCGCGCGCGCGCCGCGATGCGCGGCAGGCGCGCGGCATCCGGAAAGTCGCAGGTCAGGCACAGCTGGCCGGCGTCGAGCGCGAGCGCGAGCGCGCCGTCGGTCGCGCCGATGCGCACGCTGCGCGCATAGCGGGCGGCGTCGACCGTCTCGATCCCGGGGAAGGCGCGGGCGCGATAGAAATCGAGCATGCGCGCGAACTCGTCGGCGCCGTAGGCGCCGAGGCGCAGGGTCACCGCCGCGGACGCGGACGCGGGCGCGGCGGCGCCGCCGCGGACGCGGCGCCGCAGGGCGCCGGGCGGCGCGTGATAGGCGGCGGCCACCGCGGCGTTGAAGCGGCGCACGCTGGCGAAGCCGGCCGCGAACGCCACGCGGGTGAGCGGCAGGTCGGTCTCGTCGATGAGCTGGCGCGCGAACAGCAGCCGGCGCGTCTGCGCGACCGCCAGCGGCGCGGCCCCGAGGTGGTCGTGGAACAGGCGCCGCAGGTGGCGCGCGGTGACGCCGATGCGCGCGCTCAGGTCCTCCAGCGAGGCCTCGTCGAGCGCGCCCGCGTCGATCGCCGCCAGCGCGCGCGCGACCAGCAGCGCGCCGGGCGCGCCCTCGGCCTCGCTGCGCGGCGCGCGCTCGGGGCGGCAGCGCAGGCACGGCCGGTACCCCGAGGCGAACGCCGCGGCCGCCGACGGATGGAACTCGACGTTGGCGCGCTTGGGCGTGCGCGCCGGGCAGATCGGCCGGCAGAACACGCCGGTGGTGCGCACGCCGACGAAGAAGCGGCCGTCGAAGCGCGCGTCGCGCGTCGCCAGCGCCCGGTAGCAGGTGTCGGGGTCCAGCGCAGCGGCGGCGGCGGGTCGGATCGGGGCAGGCATGGCGCCACTGTAGCGCGCGGCCGCCGCGCCGGCTGGCCGTTTTCGGACCTCGAAGCGCGCGTCAGCGCCCGCGCGGCGCGTCGAGCGCGATGTCGCCGTACCAGCTGCGCGCGCTGCCGCCGGTGTTGTCGGTGTCGGTCATGATGCCGATGCCCGTGATCGGCCCCGGCTCCTCGCCGTAGGCGCGCCGGAAGTCCTCGTAGAGGTTGCGCCGCACCTGCTGCCACGCGCCGAGGCCGTCGCTGCCGGTCTCGACGACGATCATGCGGATGCGCTCGGTGTGGCGGCTCACGATCACCTTCTCGCGCGGCTGCGCGCGCGCCCAGATGTACATCAGCGTCGCGTACGGCAGTTCCTGCCCGGTGACCGCCTTCACCTGGGCCGCGAACATGCGCTCGGAGAAGTCGAGCTTGCTGCGGTCGCCGTCGAAGCGCACCACCAGGCGCAGCGGCGCGTCCTCGGTCGCGCTCCTGGTGTTGTCCTGGTCGCGCACCAGGGACTCGGTCTTCCAGCGCCACGACAGCGCGCGGTAGCGGCGCGGATCGAGGCGGTCGAGCGGATGCAGCAGCGCCGACGCCGAGCCGTCGGCGCGCGCCTCGACCACGGTGCGGCCGTCCTTGTGGATCAGGTCGTAGCTCGTCGGCTTCTTGAAGCGCGCCAGGGTCCAGCGCTGCCAGCCGCCGGGCAGCGCCGCGCCCGGCGCGGCGGCCGAGAACGGCGTGACGTCGGCCAGCTCGATGTGCGCGGGCGGCTGCGGCGGCAGCGGCGCGCAGGCCGCGGCCACCAGCGCCAGCGCGGCGATCCCGTGCGCGGTTCGAAGCACCTGGATGTCTCCCTTGTCGTGTTCGCGCCGGCGCGACGCGGACGGCGCGGCGGCGCGCCGATGATAGCGTGCCGCCGCGCGGCCCGCGAATGCGGGACGACCGCTATTGCACGACCGGCGGAATTCGTGTGCAATGCCGGCATGACTGCGGACTCCCGTTACGACATCAGCGTGAGCGTGCGCACGCAGTTCCTGCCCGAGCAGAGCGACACCGAGCGCGGGCCCTTCGTGTTCGCCTACTTCATCACCATCCGCAACATCGGCCGGGTGGCGGCGCAGCTGATCAGCCGCCACTGGATCATCACCGACGCCGACGGCCGCTCGCAGGAGGTCAAGGGGCTCGGCGTGGTCGGCCAGCAGCCGCTGATCAAGCCCGGCGACCAGTACGAGTACCAGAGCGGCACCCCGCTGGCGACGCCGGTCGGCACCATGCGCGGCACCTACCAGATGGTCGCCGAGGACGGCACGCGCTTCGACGCGCAGATTCCGGAGTTCGTGCTGTCGATGCCGCGCACGCTGCACTAGCCACTAGCGCGACCCGCGGAGCATCAGCGCCTGTCCGTATCCTTGTCCTCCGGCGCCGCCGGGTCGCGCTCCGCGGGCTTCCTGCCGCGCGGCCAGGTCCACCAGACGATGAACAGGCCGAGCGCGAGCGCCACCAGCATTTCCAGCAGAATGATCCACATGCCGTCCGCAAGCATCGCCGCGCCTCCGCCATCCCGACCCGCGATTCTATTCGCCGCCGCGCTGCTGGCCGCCTGCGCGCAGGGCGGCCCCGGCGTCCCGGCCGCGGTGACGCCGCCGGTGCCGCCCGTCGCGAGCCCCGCGCCCGCGGCGCAGACCGCGGCCGCGCCCGTCTGCCCCGCGCCGGCGCCCACGCCCGCGCCGGCGGCCTGCGCGCCGTGCGTGTGCGACAAACCGGCGCCGCCGCCGCCGCGGCCGCAGTGGCAGCGCGGCGACTGGTCGGCCCTGCCCGGCTGGGGCGCCGACGAGCACGGCGCCGCCTGGGGCGCGTTCGTCGCCAGTTGCGCGCTGCTCCGGCGCCAGGCCGAATGGCGCGGCGTGTGTGAAGCCGCCGAGCGCAGCGGCGCCGCCGGCGCCCGCGCGTTCGTCGAGACGCGCCTGCAGCCGTGGCGGCGCGTCGATGCCGACGGCAGCCCGCCCGCCGGCCTCATCACCGGCTACTACGAGCCGCTTCTTACCGGCAGCCGCACCCGCCGCGCGCCGTTCGTGCATCCGGTCTACGGCGTGCCGGACGACCTCCTGGTCATCGACCTCGGCGACCTGCGCCCCGAGCTCAAGGGCCAGCGCCTGCGCGGGCGCCTCGACGGACGGCGCGTGGTGCCCTACTTCACGCGCGCCGAGCTCGAGGCGGGGCGCGGCGCGCTGCCGGGGCGCGAACTGCTCTACGTCGACGACCCGATCGACCTGTTCTTCCTGATGATCCAGGGCTCGGGCCGGGTGCGCCTCGACACCGGCCAGACGGTGCGCCTCAACTACGCGGACCAGAACGGCCATCCCTACCGCTCGATCGGCCGCCTCCTCATCGACCAGGGCGAGCTGCGCGCCGAGGCCGCGTCGATGCAGGGGATCAAGGCCTGGGCGCGCGCCAACCCCGCGCGCCTGGCCGCGCTGCTCAACGCCAACCCGAGCTTCGTGTTCTTTCGCGAGACCGGCATGGGCGACGGCGCCGACCTGCCCGGGCCGCTCGGGGCGCAGGGCCTGCCGCTGACGGCCGGGCGCTCGCTCGCGGTCGACCCGGCGTTCGTGCCGCTCGGCAGCCCGGTGTGGCTGGCGACGACCTGGCCGAACACGAACCGCCCGCTGCAGCGCCTGATGGTGGCGCAGGACACCGGCGGCGCGATACGCGGCGCCAACCGCGGCGACTTCTTCTGGGGCTTCGGCGACGACGCCGGGCGCGAAGCCGGACGCATGCGCCAGGCCGGCGAAATCTGGCTGCTGTGGCCGGCGGACGCCGGCGCGCCGCCGCCGTAGCACGCACCGCGGCGCACGCACCGGCACCGCGTCCACCGCCAGCCCGCGGCGCCCGGCGGGCCCGCGCGGCGGCGCACGATGCGCGCCGGCAGCCGGGGCGGGCTATGCCGCCTGGCGTTCGGCGCGCCGGCGCTCGTGTTCCTTCAAGTGGCGCTTGCGCAGGCGGATCGACTTGGGCGTGATCTCGACCAGCTCGTCGTCGGCGATGAATTCCACCGCCTTCTCCAGGGTCAGTTCGATCGGCGGCACCAGGCGCACCGCCTCGTCGGTGCCGGAGGCGCGCACGTTGGTGAGCTGCTTGCCCTTGATCGGGTTGACCACGAGGTCGTTGTCGCGCGAATGGATGCCGATGATCATGCCCTCGTACAGCGCGTCGCCGGGGGAGACGAACATGCGTCCGCGATCCTGCAGCTTCCACAGGGCATAGGCGACGGCCGCGCCGTCGTCCTGGCTCACCAGGACGCCGTTGCGGCGCTCTTCCATGTCGCCCTTGACCGGGCCGTAGTCGTCGAAGATGTGGCTGGCCAGGCCGGTGCCGCGGGTGAGCGTGAGGAACTCGCCCTGGAAGCCGATCAGCCCGCGCGCCGGGATCCGGTATTCGAGGCGGGTGCGCCCCTTGCCGTCGGCCTGCATGTCCTGCAGGTCGCCGCGGCGGCGCCCGAGTTCCTCCATCACCGCGCCCTGATGGCCGTCCTCGACGTCCACCGTGAGGAGCTCGTAAGGCTCCTGGCGCACGCCGTCGACCTCCTTCATCACCACGCGCGGACGGCCCACGGCCAGCTCGTAGCCTTCGCGGCGCATGTTCTCCAGGAGGATGGTGAGATGAAGCTCGCCACGTCCCGACACGACGAAGGTGTCGGAGTCGGCGGTGAACTCGACGCGCAGCGCGACATTGGACTGCAGCTCGCGCTCCAGGCGCTCGCGGATCTGGCGGCTGGTGACGTACTTGCCCTCGCGTCCCGCCAGGGGCGAGGTATTGACCATGAAATTCATCGTCAGCGTCGGCTCGTCGACCTTGAGCAGCGGCAGGCCGACCGGGCTGGCGGGGTCGCACAGCGTCACCCCGATGCCGACTTCCTCGACGCCGTTGACCAGCACGATGTCGCCGGCTTCCGCCTCCTCGACCACGGTGCGCTCGAGCCCCTTGAACACCAGCACCTGGTTGACCTTGGCGGTCACCGGCGTCGCCTCGGGCCCCTTCATCACCACCACCGCCTGGCCCGAGCGGATGCGCCCGGCCTGCACGCGGCCGATGCCGATGCGCCCGACGAAACTCGAGTAATCCAGCGAGCACACCTGCAGTTGCAGCGGCGCTTCCGGGTCGGCCGCGCGCATCGGCACGTGCGCGAGCACCGCCTCGAACAGCGCGCGCATGTCGGGCTCGGGCTTGTTGTAGTCGAGCGTGGCCCAGCCGTTCAGCGCCGAGGCATAGACCACCGGGAAGTCGAGTTGCTCCTCGGTCGCGCCCAGCTTGTCGAACAGGTCGAAGGTGTGGTTGACCACCCAGTCGGGCCGCGCGCCGGGGCGGTCGATCTTGTTGACCACGACGATGGGCTTGAGTCCCAGCGCCAGCGCCTTGCGGGTGACAAAGCGCGTCTGCGGCATCGGCCCCTCGACCGCATCGACCAGGAGCAGCACGCCGTCGACCATCGACAGGACGCGCTCGACCTCCCCGCCGAAATCGGCATGGCCGGGGGTATCGACGATGTTGATGTGGGTGCCCGCGTACTCGACCGCGCAGTTCTTGGCCAGGATGGTGATGCCGCGCTCGCGCTCGAGATCGTTGGAGTCCATCACCCGCTCGGTGATGTGCTGGTGGGCGGCGAAGGTGCCGGCCTGCTGCAGCAGCTTGTCGACCAGCGTGGTCTTGCCGTGGTCGACGTGGGCGATGATGGCGATGTTGCGGATGTTGCGGGACATGGGAACCTCTGAAGATGGCAACCCGCGCCGGACGAACACGTGCGGCTTCCGACGCCGGCCGCGGCGCAGCCGAATGCTGCACCGCAAAACCCGCAATTCTACCCGGCCAATGTGACGAAAGCCATTGTTTTTCAACAAAAATTACCCAACTCGCCGCAGCCGCCGCCCCCCCGGCCCCGTCACCGGCGATCCGGGTGGCGCACGCCTGCCGGACGCGCTGGCGCCGGAGGGCGCGCGCGGAAATCAGTCGCCAGGCATCTCCCGGACGCCGCGCGCGCGCTGATCGCGCCTGCGCTCCGGCTTGGTTGCAAAGATGCACGCGCCCTGGGCCAGCCAGGGAAAGCACGATGCCAGGGTTGCGCCGGCGCATCGGGATCGCGACCACCGCCGCTGCCGCGGCCGCCTGCGGGCTCGACGCGCGGGTCGCCGAGACGGGGCCGTTGGTCTCGCCCGGGCGCGCCCGGCCCTCGGATCATCGCGCAACATCGGCGGGCGTCACCCCGGTCTTCATCCACTGCCGCATCGCATTGACGGTCTCGCTCTCCACGCCGACGAACCCGTGGGCGGTGAACGCCTGGCAGTCGTCGCCGCGCCCGGGCCCGCCGCCGCGCACCGTGACCAGCGGGCTGCGGCTTCTCTCGGCGAAGCGCCGGGCGTCGCGATGGGAGGTGTACGCGCAGGGATCGTTCTCGTGATGCACCCAGAGCAGCCGCGCGGCCAGGCCGTCCCAGGTGACCCCGGACAGGCCCGGCCCGTTGCGCGTCGCCCGGAACAGCGAGGCCGTGAGGATCAGGCGGCGTGCCCGCCCTGGATTCATGCGCGCCGCATGGTAGGCGCTCACCGAGCCTTCGCTGGTGCCGACGAACGTCCACTCCTGCACGCCGAAGCGTCGCGCGGTCTCGTCGAGCAGTGCCGCCACGTCCGCGCCGTAGCGCGGGTCCGCGCGGAACCACTGATCGAAGGTCGACCACTGGTCCGACGGCGCGTCCACCACGACGACCAGCGTCTCGTCGTCCAGCCAGTGCCGGCGCGAGCGCACCAGGAAATTGCCGCGCAACTCGAAGCGCGGCTGCCCGTTCTCGTCGCGCAGCCGCATGATCCCCGGATAGCCGGGAAACAGCGCAACGCCGTGCCTGAACGTCCGGGCGTCGCGCTGGTGGGCCACGAGCCCCGACAGGGTGTAGCCCGGGCCAGCGACGGTGACGACCTGGTGCGGATGCGCGAGGTTCGGGTCAGCGGCCGACGCCTCGGCCGACTGCGCAAGGCCGCGCTGCGTGACCAGCGCGGCGCACAGGGCGAGCACGACAGCGGGTCGGCGGAAAATCAGCGCGGCGCGCATGCGATCGAGCGGTCGCGGGCGCGGCGCGGCCAGGCCGCGAACGCCGCGCGAGCCGCCGGCGCGCGGCCCGGCGCCGCTTCCCGGCAAGGGTTCACTCCTGCGTCAGCCGTCACGGTCCGGCGCGCGCGGCGGCCCATAGCCGGGAGGAAACGCCTCGTACTGCGGCAGGGAATCGGTGATCCGATACCAGGGCGCCTTCGAACCGACAAAGACGTGGCAGGTCGGGCGGTTGCCCGGGTCGTCGTCAAGAATTCCCAGTGCGAACCCGACCTCCTGCGGCCGCGCAGCGAACCTGGTCAGGATGTTCGAGCCGCACACCGAGCAAAAGCCCCGCCGTTCGCCCGGCGACGACTCGTAGTAGCGCACCAGTTCCTCGCCGCGGACCCAGCGCAGGTCGCGCGTCCGGACACGGCCGCGCGCCCGGAACGCTGTGCCGTGCGCCTTGCGGCACATGCTGCAGTGGCAGTAAAGCATGTCGCGCACCTCGCCGTCGATCTCGAGGGCGACGCCCTGGCACAGACAGCTTGCACGTAGACCCACGGTACCTCCCCCCGACGCCTGCCTCCGACATCCCTTCACGTCCGACTGGCACACCCGCGTTTCCCCGGCCCGCCGGCACCCGATCGCCAAGGCGATCGGTCAGGACGTCGCTCAGGCTGCCCGAAACCCGGTCCGCGCGCCGGCGGGCCGCAAGCTTCCCGGTCGCCCGGCATCACCGCTTGATGTGCTGAATGTCCGCCTGCTCGACCAGGTTCCACTCGCCATTGTTGCGATACAGGCGCTTCTTCCGGTTGGGATAGTCGGTGACGTCCTGATTGAGACGCTGCCCCATGACCAGACAGACCAGCGGCTCGGTGCCGGAAGCCAGCATCGAGTGCGCGACACCATTGAGCGGGCAGGCGATGAAGTCGCCGGGGCCGATCGCATGCTGGTCCTGACCGACGAACGCGGTGCCCTGCCCGGAGAGGACATAGACGCACTCCTCCTCGAAGAGGTGGACATGATGCTCGGTCGAGTAGTGCCCGGGCCGGACCGAGATGAGATGCACGCCGATGTTCCTGAGGCCCGCCGCATCGCCGAGCGACTTGCCGGTGCGCACGGCAGCGTCGTTCAGGAAGTGAACCTTCTCCTGCCCCGCCATTTCCGCGATTGCCCTTGCCGAGAGAAACATGATTGCTCCTTTGCATTCGATGCCGGCGGCCGCGATCTCGCCTCGACGCCGCCGTCAGGCCGACCCGAAGCCGATTTTCCCATTCACCCCGTTCTCGTCCATCCTGGCGCGCGCTTCTCCACGCCTTCCGAGGCCGCCCCGCGAGCGGGCGCATGCGCCAGGCAGGACGACGGCCACGGCAAGCGCGCCATCGTCCACTTCCCGGGCGTGGATCGATTCATCGTATCGCGGTGACATATGCGCCCGCCCCCGCGCGCTTCAGGCACCCGCCGGCCGCCGCGCCAGCCAGTCGCCGATCAGGTGCTCGTAGGCGGCCGCGCACGCGAGCAGGCGGGCATCGGCGCGCGGCGGCGCGATCAGCTGCAGGCCGACCGGCCAGCGGCCGGACGCATCGAAGCCCGCGGGCACGCTGATCGCCGGCGCCCCGGCAAGCGTCGCGTAGATCGTGCACTCCATCCAGCGGTGGTAGGTGTCCATCGCACGCCCGGCGATCGCGGCCGGCCAGCGCGTCTCGACCGGGAACGGCCACACCTGCGCCGTGGGCAGCGCGATCAGGTCGACCGCCTCGAAGGTGCGCAGCAGGTGGTGGAAGAACGCGGTGCGGGCCTGCGCGGCGCGCTCGAAGCGCGCGAAGTCCAGGCGCTCGCCCTGCGCGTGCTCCCACAAGGCTTCCGGCTTGATCTGCGCGCGCGCGCCCGGCAGCGCGAGCACCGCCGCCACGCGCGCCCCGGTCAGCGCCTGGCGCCAGGTGAGCCAGGTCTCCCAGAGGGCGGCGGCATCGAAACCGTGCGCGCGCGCCTCCACCTGCGCGCCCGCCGCGGCGCAGCGCGCGAGCGCCGCGCTGCAGGCCTCGAGCACGCCGGGCTCGGTCGCGAGGTGCCCGCCGAGGTCGCCCCACCAGCCGATGCGCACGCCGCGGAGCGGCGCGGCGTCCGCGGGCAGGCGTTCGGCCAGGCCCGCGAGCTGCGGATCGCTCCACGACAGGGGCACGCGCGGGTCGTGCCCGGACTGCGTGGCAAGCAGGCGCGCGAGGTCGCGCACGCTGCGCGCGAGCGGGCCTTCGGTGCCGAGCTGGCTGATCCACACGTCCGATCCGGGGCCGAACGGCACCAGCCCCTGGCTCGGGCGCAGCCCGAACAGGTTGTGCCAGCCGGCCGGATTGCGCAGCGAGCCCATGAAGTCGGAGCCGTCGGCCACCGGCAGCATGCGCGCCGCGAGCGCCGCGCAGGCCCCGCCGCTGCTGCCGCCCGCCGTGCGCGCCGGGTCCCAGGCGTTGCGCGTGACGCCGAAGAGCTCGTTGAAGGTGTGCGAGCCGAGGCCGAACTCCGGCACGTTGGTCTTGCCGACGATGATGGCGCCGGCGCCGCGGATGCGCGCGGTCATGATGCTGTCGCGCGCGGCGACCGCGTCGGCGAGCGGCCGGCAGCCGTAGGTGGTCGGCAGCCCGGCGGCCGCGGACGCGTCCTTGATCGCCTGCGGGATGCCGTGCAGCCAGCCGCGCGAGCGGCCGGCGGCAAGCTCCGCGTCGCACGCCGCCGCTTCCTGCAGCAGCACCTCCGGCGGCCGGCGATTGACCAGCGCGTTGAGCGCCGGGTTGACCGCGTCCCAGCGCGCCAGGTAGGCCTGCATCGTCTCGCGGCAGGAGACCTCGCGCGCGTGGATTGCCTGCGACAGGGCGGTCGCGTCGAGTTCGACGATCGGGGTGGCGGTCATGGGCGGTGTCAGGCCGCGTGCGCGGCGCGGGAAGTGGGAATTCGGTAATGCAGCTCGGCGAAGCCCGGGCCGATCTGGCGCACCGACACGAGCGTCCATGGCGGGCTGGTGACCCGGCGCGGGAACAGCGGCTTGCCCGCGCCGAGCGTGACCGAGCCCACCTGGAGGATCACCTCGTCGAGGAGCCCGGCGTCGTGGAACTGCCCGGCCAGGTCGCCGCCGCCGACGATCCAGACATTGCGGCCGGCGGCGGCGCGCGCCATCTGCGCGTGCACGGGGCGCACGTCGCCCTGCACCAGGCGGATGTCGGCGCCGGGCACGAGCGGCAGCGCCCGGTGCGAGAAGACCCAGGTCGGCTGCGTGTACGGCCACGCCGCGCCCGCCGCCTCCTGCACCTTGACCGCATGCCGGAGCATCCACTCGTAGGTGGCCGCCCCCATCGCCAGCGCGCCGACCGCGCCGATGAACGCGGGGTAGCCGGTGTCGCTGACGTCGCCCAGGGGAAACAGCCACTCGAGCGAGTCGTCCTCGGTGGCGATGAATCCGTCCAGGCTGGTCGCGGTGTAGTACTGCGTCTTCATGAATGCGGCTGGCGAAGTGGGGGCGGAACGGCGGGCGGCGGCTGCATGGACCGCGCTGCAGCCGCATCCGGGATGCCATGGCGCGCATGTTGCCAGATCGCGGCCCGGCGCTGGTGACGCGCACGGTCCGGCGCGTGTGGGGGCACGCGCACGGTCCGGCGCCCGCGGGGTGACGCGCGCGGTCCGGCACGCGCGGCCGCGTGTCCTCCGCCGACCGCCTCAGCCGCGCCGCGCGGCCTCGATTGCCGCGATGTCGATCTTCTGCATCGTCATCATCGCGTCGAACGCACGCTTGGCCGCCGCCGGATCCGGGTCGGTGATCGCGTCGATCAGCACGCGCGGCGTGATCTGCCAGTTCAGCCCCCACTTGTCCTTGCACCAGCCGCAGGCGCTCTCCTGGCCGCCGTTGCCGACGATCGCGTTCCACAGGCGATCGGTCTCGGCCTGGTCGTCAGTCGCGATCTGGAACGAGAACGCCTCGCTGTGCTTGAACTGGGGACCGCCGTTGAGTCCGACGCAGGGAATGCCCGCGACGGTGAACGCGACGGTCAGGACATCGCCCTGCCTGCCGTCCGGATAGTCGCCGGGGGCGCGCATCACCGCCCCCACCGCGCTGTCCGGGAAGGTCTCGGCATAGAAACGCGCCGCCTCGAGGGCGGTGCCGTCGTACCACAGGCAGATCGTGTTCTTTGCTTGCATGTCATGGCTCCTGGACGTGTCGGGAATCAGGGGATCCGCTTCCTCCGGACCTGGTCGAACGGGAACGCCCGGAATCGACCGCGCGCCGCGAAATCGCGTTCCTGAGCATGGCATACCCGACCAACGTGATCGCTTTACCTCGGACAGCCACTATTCGCAAGCTCGGCACCCATGGACCGTCGCGCGGACCAAAGGCAACGCGAAAAATGCACGCGGCCGCTTGCAGTGACGGCCTATTCGCATAGTCCGAGCATGGTCCCTCCGGCCCGGCGACCTTCCCATGGCGTGCCTGGTACCACGCGAACGGCCAGCAGCAAGGGCGCTCACGCTGAACAGCCGAATGAAGCCAACGGACGATCAGCGCTGCATCTTGCGCCGTGTCAGGGCACCCACCAGCCCAAGACCGGCCAGCATCAAGATCCAGGTTTCGGGTTCTGGCACGGCCGTCACGCTCAATCGCACTACGTCGGTAGTGCCGACGGCATCGGTCAGATAGGCAATGCTCCAGGTCAGAGTGGGACCCAGCGCGGCAAAGTCGTAACTGCCGAACGTGCCGGAGATCAGCGTGGCGCTCAGGAGATCGAACGTGGCGCCCGGGGTCGGCACGAACTGACCGCCGCCCAGGTCGAGCAGGCGGATCGACAGCGTGCCGCCCAGGACTAGCGAATTGGCGTCGATAGCGTCGTATTCGCTGCCGCGCACCAGACCGCCCAGTTCCATGGTCAGGACGTTGGACGCTGCGAAAGTGGTATCGCCATGGGTGACGAGCGCGGGTGAACTGCCCGGACTGTAGGAACCCGAGAACGCGACATTGCCGGTGAAGCTACCTGCGCCTGAGACATCGCCCGTGAATTCGAGCACATTGTCCCCGCTGCCGCCGACGAAGGTACCGTTGTTGACCAGGTC
>JAEUOS010000154.1 GCA_016790695.1 Burkholderiales bacterium | reverse complement strand
GCTAGTCCTTGAACCCCTCGACCTGGATGTTCAGGCGCACCTCGTCGCCGATCGCCGGCAGGAAGGCCTTCATGCCGAAATCCGAGCGCTTCAGCGTGCCCGAGAGGTTGCCGCCGCATTGCTCGCGCTTGGTGCGCGGATGCTGGCCGCAGGTGAAGCGGGTGAAGCGCAGCGTCACCGGGCGCGTCACGCCGAGCAGGGTGAGATTGCCCTCGACGGTGGCCGGCGCGTCGCCGAAGTAGCGCATCGCCGTGCTCTTGTAGGTCATGGTCGGGAACTGCTCGACGTTGAAGAAGTCCTTGCCCTTGACCACGCCTTCCATGAACGCGTGCCCCGAGGTGAACGACGCGGTCTGGATCGTCACCTCGACGCTGCCGGTGCGCGCGAAGCTGTCGAGCACGGCCTTGCCGGCGGCGCGCATGAAGGCGCCGGTGTGGAACGACAGGCCGTTGTGGTCGATCTCGAAGCGCGGCACGGTGTGGTCGGGATCGAGGGTGTAGGACACCGGCTGGGCCAGCGCCGGCGCGGCCGCGCCGGCGAGGACCGCGGTGAGTACGGCGGCGAGGCCGGCGAACAGCGACTTGAGCGAGAGCATCGTTTTGTCTCCTGTGGTGGTTGGGATGCGGGGAAGGGGCGCGTGCCGTCTCACTTCTTCAGGTACAGGCGAAAGCGCACCGCGACGTCGTTGGCGACCACGCCGGTGTCGGCCCAGGCGCCTTCGCCGATCTTGAAATCGATCCGCCGCAGCGGCACGGTGCCTTCGAGCCAGAGGCCGCCGGCATCGGCGCGGGTGGTGAAGGTGGCCACGACCTCGCGCGTGATGCCCTTCAGGGTGAACCGGGCCGGCGCCTCGAAGCGGCCGCCGCCGACGGCCTTGGCGCCGCTGGCGACGAACGCGGCCTTCGGGTGCTGGCGCGTCGCGAACCACGATGCGCCCTGGATGTCGTTGTTCCAGCCGGGGTCGCCCAGGTCGACGCTGGTGACGTCGACCTCGACGTTCGCGCTGGTGGCTTCGGGCCGGGCAGGGTCGAACGCGACCTGTGCGGTGAAGCGGCGGAAGCGCCCTTCGCCGGGCACGTTCTCCTGCCTGAAGCCGAAGCTCACCTGGCTCTTCGCCAGGTCGACGCTCTGCGCGTGCGCTGCCGCGGTGGAGAGGGCGGCGGCGAGCACCGCGGCCGCCAGTGCGGTCCGGATCATGGTCATGCCAGGGTTCATCGCGGGCCTCCGGGCAGCATGCGCCACAGGATGCGGTGGTGGTCGGTCAGATGGTGGACGAGGGCGGCGCCGACATGCAGCGCCACCAGCGCGGCCATCGCGTAGTTGAGGCTGCGGTGCACGAAACGCAGCAGGTCGGCGATCTCCTTGTTCCTGTCGAGCAGGTCCGGCAGCTGCAGCAGGGCGATGCCGAACGGCACCGTCGGCACGCCGGCGGCCGAGGAATAGAGCCAGCCGGTCAGGGGAATGGCGAGCAGCAGGCCGTAGAGCAGCACGTGCACCGCGCGCGCGGCGGCCACCTGCCAGCGCGGCATGCCGGCGGGCAGCGGCGGCGGCGGATGGCCGAGGCGCCAGCCGAGGCGCACGACCATCAGCACGAACACCGTGACGCCGATCCACTTGTGATAGGCGTAGGTCGAGAGCTTGCGCGGGCTGAACGGCAGGTCGACCATGGTGAAGCCGAGCGCGAGTCCCGCCACGACGCCGACGGCGACCAGCCAGTGCAGGGTCACCGCGGTGCGGGTGTAGGCCAAGATGCGCGGCATGCGGTTTCCGGGACCGTGAGGGGGCGCTGCACCGCGGCGCGGCGGGCGCCGGCGGCGATCAGCCCGGCAGCAGGCCGGCGGCGACGACGCCGGCCTTGCAGATGATCTCGTCCTCCTCGCCGGTGCCGCCGGAAGCGCCGGCGGCGCCGAGGATGCGGCCGTCGGCGTCCTTGATCAGGACCGCGCCGGGCTGGGGCAGGAAGCGGCCCTGCGCGGTCGCGGCGAGCGTGATGAAGAAGTTCGGGTTGTCCTTCGCGCGCTGGGCCAGCACGCCGCTGGCCGCGCCCATGCCGACCGCGGCCCAGGCCTTGCCGGTGGCGACGTCGATGCGGAACATCGACGCGCCGTCCTCGCGCTGCGCCGACTTCACGTGGCCGGCGTCGTCGAGGACCACCACGCCCATCGGCTTGTAGCCCATCTCCTTCGATTTCGCCAGCGCCCCGGCGATGATGCGGTTTGCCTGCTCGAGGCTCAGAGTGCCCACGGTGCTGCTCCTTTGTACGGTGTCGCGCGAGTGGCGAAGGATAGCGGAAGGCGGCCGGCGGCGTGGCGGCGCCGGCGGCGGGCCCAGCGGCGCGCCGCAATCCGGTATCCTCGGCACGATGCCGGCCCCGACCGGCGCGAGAGAGGACGCACCGTGCTGCGACGATGCCTGACCCTGTTGGCCGTGCTGGTTGCCGGCGCCGCCGGCGGCGCGTTCGCGCAGGCCTATCCGGCCAAGCCGATCCGGTTCATCGTGCCGTGGGCGCCGGGCGGCTCGACCGACGTGCTGGCGCGCATCATCGCGCAGAAGATGCAGGAGTCGTGGTCGCAGCCGGTGCTGGTGGAGAACCGCCCCGGCGCGTCCGGCAACGTCGGCTCCGACATCGTCGCGAAGGCGGCGCCGGACGGCTACACCATCCTGGTCGGCTCGATGAGCACGCATGCGATGAACGGCGCGCTGTACGCGAAGATGCCGTTTCGCCCGGTCGAGGATTTCGCGCCCGTGGCGATCCTGGCCTACGTGACCAACGTGCTGGTCGCGCACCCGTCCGTGAAGGCCGCGAGCGTCGCCGAACTGGTCGCGTTCGCGCGCGCGCACCCGGGCAAGCTCAACTACGCCTCGGCCGGCAGCGGCAGCACCAACCACCTCTCGGCGGCCCTGTTCGAGAAGATGGCGGGCATCACCATGACCCACGTGCCGTACAAGGGCGGGGCGCCCGCGGTGGTCGACCTGGTCGGCGGCCAGGTCGACGTGTTCTTCACCGGCTCGACCAACGTGCTCGCGCACGTCAAGGCCGGCAAGCTCAAGCTGCTGGCGGTGACCGAGGCGCGGCGCGCGAAGGTGCTGCCCGATCTGCCCACCGTCGGCGAGACCCTGGCGGGCTACGAGATGGCGGTCTGGTACGGCATGTTCGCGCCGGCCGGCACGCCGGCCGACGTCGTCGCCCGGCTCAACGCCGAAGCCAACCGCATCCTGCAGTTGCCCGACGTCACCGCGCGCCTCGCGCCGCTGGGCGCCGAGGCGACCGCGCAGAGCGCCGCGGAGTTCGCGCGCATCCTGCGGGCCGATGAGCAGAAGTGGTCGCGCATCATCCGCGAGGTCGGCGCCAGGGCCGAATAGGGAGGATCGCCGTGTTTCCCGAGCGCCCCGTCACGATCATCGTTCCGTTCGGACCGGATGGCGCGAGCGATCGCGTGGCGCGGGCCGTCGGCACGCGCCTGGGCGAGCGCTGGGGCGTCGACGTGCGGTTCGACAACCGGCCCGGCGACGGCGCCGTGCCGGGCACCGCGGCGGGCGCGCGGGCGGCGCCCGACGGCCACACGCTGGTGTTCGGCTCCTCGAGCACCCACAGCATCGCCCCGGCGCTGCGCCGCCTGCCCTACGACCCGGTGGCCGATTTCGCGCCGCTCACGCTGCTCGGCTGGGCGCCCAACCTGATGCTCGCGCGGCCGGGCCTCGCGCAGAGCGTCCCGGAGGTCGTCGCGCTCGCGCGCCGCTCCCCCGGCGCGCTGCGCTACGCGTCGGCGGGCACCGGGCAGACCATCCACCTGTGCGGCGCGCTGTTCGCCGCGCGCGCCGGGATCGAACTCACCCACGTGCCCTTCGACAGCGGCAGCATGGACGGCCTCAACGCGCTGATGGCCGGCGCCGTCGACCTGATGTTCGACAATGTGCTGGCGGCCCTGCCCTACGTGCGCGCGCGGCGCGTTGCCGCGCTGGCGGTCGCCGGCTCGCTGCGCTTCGGCGACCTGCCGGACGTGCCGACGCTCGAGGAAGCCGGCGTGCCCGGCTGCGCGGCCGACATCTGGCTCGGCCTGTTCGCGCCGGCCGCGACGCCCGCGCCGCTGCTGCAGGCCCTGCGGAGCGACCTCGCCGTCGTGCTCGGGCACACCGACCTCATCGCCGACCTGCGCGCGCGCGGGCTGATGCTCGACGTGCAGCAGGGCGAGGACTTCGCCGCGGAGATCGCGGCCAACGCGCTGGCCTGGCGCGAGATCGTCGCCGCCTGCGGCCTGACCGCGGCACCGGCCTGACATGCAGCCGCCGTTCACCACCCGCCCCGAGATCCGCGGCAGCTTCGGCGTCGCCGCGTCGACGCACTGGATCGCCTCCGCGGTGGCGATGCGCATGCTCGAACTGGGCGGCAACGCGTTCGACGGTGCTGCCGCCGCCGGTCTGGTGCTGCAGGTGCTCGAGCCGCACCTCAACGGTCCCGGCGGCGAAGTGCCGATCATCCTCTGGAACGAGGCGCGGTCCGAACTCCAGGTGATCTGCGGCCAGGGCGTGGCGCCGCAGGCGGCGACCCCCGCGCATTTCCGCGGGCTCGGCCTGAACCTGGTGCCCGGAACCGGGCTGCTCGCCGCCACCGTGCCGGGCGCGTTCGACGCCTGGATGCTGATGCTGCGCGACCACGGCACGCTGCCGCTGCGCACGATCGTCGAGCCGGTGATCGAATACGCGACCCGCGGCGTGCCGCTGGTGCCGCGGATCCGCGCGGCGATCGCGGCCGTGCGCCGGCTGTTCCTCGACGAATGGCCGGGCTCGGCGGCGACCTACCTGCCGGGCGGCAACGTGCCCGGGGCCGGCGACCTGCTGGCCAATCCGGGGATCGCGGCCACCTACGGCAGGGTGCTGGCCGAGGCCGAGCGCGCCGGCAGCGACCGCATCGCGCAGATCGAGGCGGCGCGCCGCGCGTGGTATCGCGGCTTCGTCGCCGAGGCGATCGACCGCTTCTGCCGCGGCACCGCGGTGATCGACACCACCGGGGAGCGTCACCGCGGGCTCCTGTGCGGCGACGACATGGCGCGCTGGCAGGCGCGCTACGACGCCCCGCTGATGGGGCGCTACGGCCGCTACGACATCGCCAAGTGCGGGCCGTGGAGCCAGGGGCCGGTGCTGCACCAGCAGCTGGCGCTGCTGTCGGGCGTCGACATCGGCGCCCTGGGGCCGGCCTCGGCCGCGCTGATCCACACCGTGGTCGAGGCGGCCAAGCTGTGCTTCGCCGACCGCGATGCCTGGTACGGCGATCCGGACTTCGACGCGGTGCCGATCGAGGCGCTGCTGTCGGCGCGCTACGCGCAGGCGCGCCGCGCGCTCATCGGCGAGCGCGCGAGCACCGCGCTTCGCCCCGGCTCGCCCGACGGCCGCGCGCCGCGGCTGCCCGACTGGCAGGCGGCGCGCGCCGACATCCGCAAGGACGCATACTTCTACGGCCTGGGCGAACCGACGTTCGCCGAGTTGCCGGCCGAGGACGGCGTGCTGCGCGGCGACACCTGCCACCTCGACGTGATCGACCGCTGGGGCAACATGGTCTCGGCCACGCCTTCGGGCGGCTGGCTGTCGTCGTCGCCGGTGATCCCGGCGCTCGGTTTCGCGCTCAACACCCGCGGCCAGATGTTCACCCTCGAGGCCGGCCATCCCGCCTGCCTCGCGCCCGGCAAGCGCCCGCGCACCAGCCTGTCGCCGTCGCTCGCGCTGCGCGACGGCATGCCGTGGGCGGCGTTCGGCACGCCGGGCGGCGACAACCAGGACCAGTGGCAGGTGATCCTGCTGCTGCGCCTGGCGCACTTCGGCATGAACCTGCAGGAGGCCATCGACGCGCCGTCGTGGCACAGCGCGCACCTGATCCCGTCGTTCTGGCCGCGCCAGCCGCAACTCAATGCGCTGGTGCTCGAAGGACGCT
>JAEUOS010000145.1 GCA_016790695.1 Burkholderiales bacterium | reverse complement strand
CGGACACGCAGGCCGAGGTCTGCCTCGAGCACCCGGCGCATCACCTCCGCCTCGGTGGGATCGAAGCCGTCGGGCTTTCCGCTAGACACCAGTATCGGCAGGCCCGTCGATCGGGCGATCCGCGCACCGGCATGGATGCGGTGCAGTGTGAACAGGCCCGGATAGCCATCGACCACGTTGCCGTCAGGCCCAAACCGCAAACCACGTCCGCCACTCAGAATGACAATCGCCTGCGCGCCGGCAAACTCCTGAGGCCGCGGTTCGACTTCCACCAGGCGCGTCAGCGCGATGGACACCGGTGTCATGGAGAGGAGGGCGCTGGCGCACAGGAAGCCGAACATGAGCCAGCGCGCCGCTCCCGGCCTGCGCCGGACCAGGAGCCAGGCCAGCACCAGCAGCCAGCCCAGGCCCAGCGGCGGCAGCACGAGGTGCTTGAGGACCGAGCCGATCTCCCAGATCACGGCAATGCCCGAGTCAGTCCCGACGCGCCGCAACCGCCCCAGGGAACAGTTCCGCATGGGCATGCGAAGCGATGTCGATCCGGGACCTCGTCAGACGGGAGTCGGGGTTACCGGAAAAGGTCACTGATCGACCAGGCGTGGAAGTCGGTAAACGACGACGGCACACCCGACTCCGCCAGGCGGCCGTCACGACAACAAAGACCAGGATGCCAACAAAAAGCGATCGGCCCGGCGCTCGCGCGCCGGGCCGATCGACCGCATCTGGTGCCGCTTGTCTGAATCGAACAGACGACCTACGCGTTACGAGTGCGTTGCTCTACCAACTGAGCTAAAGCGGCCTTTCGTTACATTTTAGCAAGTTCCGGCCGCCTAGGCATCGAGCATCTCGCGCGCCGCCTTGCGTGTCGTCGCGGTGATGCCGGCACCGCCGAGCATGCGTGCGATCTCCTCGATCCGTCCGGGCCGGTCCAGCGCGACGACGCTGGAGACCGTCGAGCCGCCGCTGCTTTGCTTGCTCACCCGCCAGTGGCCCTCGGCACGCGCCGCCACCTGCGGCAGGTGCGTCACGCACAGCACCTGACGCGCGCCGCCGAGGGTACGCAACTGACGGCCGACCAGATCCGCCACCGCGCCGCCGATGCCGCTATCGACCTCGTCGAACACCAGCGTCGGCACCGGCGCCGACGTGCTGGTGATCACCTGGATCGCGAGGCCGATGCGCGACAGCTCGCCGCCGGACGCCACCTTGGCCAGCGGCCGCGGATCCACGCCGGCATGCCCGGCGACCAGGAACTCGACGCGCTCGAGGCCGTACGCCGCGCCCTCCTCGAGACGCTCGAGCCGGATCTCGAAGCGCCCCCCGGAGAGCGCAAGATCCTGCATCGCGGCGGTGACGGCGCGCCCCAGCCTGGCGGCCGCCTTGGCGCGCGCGGCCGACAGCCTGCCCGCCAGTTCGAGGTATTCGGCCCGCGCCGCCTCGACGGCCTGGCCCATGGCGACCGTGTCGGCAGCCAGGCGCAGTTCGTCGAGGCGCTCGCGCACCTGCACGCGCAGGTTCGGCAGATCGCCGGGCGGCACGCGCAGGCGGCGGCCGGCGCCGTGCAGCGCCTCGACGCGCGCGGCGACGGCCGCCAGACGCTCCGGATCGAGGTCGGCGCGCCGCAGGTACTGGCCCAGTTCCCGTGCCGCCTCCTGCACCTGGATGCGTGCCGGCTCCACCAGGTCACCGACCGGCCGCAGGGCCGGGTCGAAGTCGGCCAGTGCCTCGAGGCGTGCCGCGACCGTGCCCAGGACCGACAGCACCGCACCGTCGCTCTCGGAAAGCGCCTGGACCGCCGCCTCCACGCCCTCGAGCAGCGCCGCCGCGTTCGCAAGGCGCGTGTGCTCGCGCTGGACTTCCTCCCACTCGCCTTCGCGCGGATCGAGCCGTTCGAGCTCTTCCAGGCGCCACGCGACCTGCTCGCGCTCCTCGGCGATGCGCCGGGCGTCGCCCTCGGCAGCGGCAAGCGCGTCGCGCAGCCGGCGCCATCGCGCGTGCGCGTCGCGCACCGCGGCAGCTGCTACGCCCAGGCCCGCATGCGCGTCGAGCAGTTCGCGCTGCGCATCGGCGCGCGCCAGCGACTGGTGCGCATGCTGCCCGTGGATGTCGACCAGGAACTCCCCGGCCTCGCGCAGTTGACCGAGCGTGGCGCTGCGGCCGTTGACATAGGCTCGCGAACGCCCGGCGGCGTCGATCACCCGGCGCAGGATGCAGACGCCCTCCTCCGCTGCCATGTCGTGCGCGAGGAGCCAGTCCGCGAGCGCCGGCGGCGCATCGAACTGGGCGCTGATCTCCGCCTGGCGCGCACCCTGCCGCACCACGCCGGCGTCGCCGCGCTCGCCCAGAACGAGCGCGAGCGCATCGACCAGGATCGACTTCCCGGCGCCGGTTTCGCCGGTCAGGACGGAGAAACCCGGCGCGAAATCGAGCTCGAGCGATTCCACGATCACGAAATCGCGCACGGCCAGGAATCGCAACACGTGGCTGCCCCTCTTCGCTGCGTGCCGCGGCGCTATTGCGCGGGCGGCAAGGCGCTCCAGTGCAGCTTCTCGCGCAGCATGCGGAAGTAGTCATAGCCGCGCGGGTGCAGGAACCGGATGTTGTGCTGGTAGCGCCGCACGGTGATGCGGTCGCGATCGATCAGGGAGACATGCGCCTGGCCGTCGAAGTGCGCGCCGGCGTCGCGGCCGCGGGTCAGGGTCATCTCGACCTCGCAGGTGTCGGCCAGCGCGATCGGACGGTTCGACAGCGCGTGGGGCGCGACCGGCACCAGCACGATGGCCGCCAGGTTCGGGTGCAGAATCGGGCCGTTGGCCGACAGCGCATACGCGGTCGACCCGGTCGGCGTGGCCACGATCAGCCCGTCCGCGCGCTGGTTGTAGACGAACCGCCCGTCGATCGCGACGGTGAGTTCGACCATGCCGCCGATCGCGCCGCGGCTGACCACGACGTCGTTCAACGCGAGGGTGTCGAGCAGCACCTGCCCCTGACGCGAGACCGTTCCCTGCAGGATGTGGCGCTCTTCCTGGTCGTATTCCCCCGACAGGATCGCCGCCAGGGCGCGCTGCGTGTCGTGCAGCGCGATGTCGGTCATGAAACCCAGCCGGCCCTGGTTCACGCCGACCAGCGGCACGTCGAACGGGGCCAGGATGCGCGCGACAGAAAGCATGGTGCCGTCGCCGCCGACGACCACGGCCACGTCCGCCGCCTTGCCAAGTTCGGCCACCGGCGCGGTCGCATAGCCGGACAGGCCGATGTTGTCGGCGGTGTCCTTCTCGATGATCGGCGTGAAACCGTCGGCCTTCAGATGCCCCGCGATCGCCGCCAGCGGCTCGGCGATCCCCTGGCTCTGGTACTTGCCGACGATGGCGACGTTGCGGAAGGCGCGGGACATGGATGCATTAAATCACATGGCGCCGTCCCACCGGCGACCTGTGCAACAATCGCCGTGATTCCATCGCGCCCGGGAAGGTGGCCATGCTGCGTCGTCTGCTCCTCGTGTTCCTGCTCGCGCCGGCGCTCGCGGCGGCCCAGGGCACCCTGCGTGTCGGCATCGCCGCCGACATCACCTCGCTCGATCCGCACCACATCAACATCGGCTCGAACAACAACGCCCTCTGGCACGTCTACGACGCGCTGACGCACGTGAACGCCGACGCCCGGCTGGTTCCCGGACTGGCCGAGTCCTGGAAGGCGATCGACAAGACCAGCTGGGAATTCCGCCTGCGCCGCGGGGTGCGGTTCCACGACGGCACGGAGTTGGGGCCCGAGGACGTGATCGCCTCGATCGAGCGTGCCCGCGCTGCCGAGAAGAGCGGCGGCCAGTTCGGTGCCTTCACCAAGGCGATCGTCGAGATGAAGGTGGTCCGGCCGAACATCGTCGTCTTCCGCACCGCGACCCCCTATGCGATGCTGCCGTACGACCTGAGCTCGATCTTCGTCATCAGCCGCAAGGCGCAGGCCGCGTCGACCGAGGATTTCAATGCCGCGCGCGTCGGCGCCGACGGCACGCCGGCGATTCCCGGGACCGGGCCGTTCAAGCTCGCCGGCTTCAAGCGGGGTGACCGCGTCGAACTCGCCCGCAACGACGCCTACTGGGGCGCCAAGCCCGCGTTCGAGAAGGTGTCGCTGCGCATCCTGCCTACGGACGGATCGCGCATCGCCGCGCTGATGGCGGGCGACGTCGACATGATCGAGAACCTGCCCACCGCGGACGCAACGCGCATCAAGACCAGCGGCAAGTTCACGGTCGCCCAGAAGGTGTCCTGGCGCACCATCTTCTTTCACATGGACCAGGCCCGCGACAACCCGCCCGGCATCGCCGGCAAGGACGGCAAGCCACTGGCGCGGAACCCGTTCAAGGACCCGCGCGTGCGGCAGGCGGTGTCGCTCGCGATCAACCGCCAGGCGATTGCCGAGCGGGTGATGGAGGGGCTCGCGATGCCGGCGGCGAACATCGTTTCGCCCACGGTGTTCGGCCATGCGTTCGCGCTCAAGCCGGCGTCCTACGACCCGGACGGCGCGCGCAAGCTGCTCGCCGAGGCCGGTTACAAGGACGGCTTCAGCCTCACGCTCGCCGCCCCCAACAATCGCTACGTGAACGACGACCAGATCGCCCAGGCCGTCGCCCAGATGCTGACCCGGGTCGGCATCCAGACCAAGGTGGAGACCTTCCCGATGAGCGTCTATCTCGGGCGGGCCCGCAATGGCGACTTCCCGTTCCTGATGCTGGGTTGGGGCTCGTTCTCCGGCGATCTGGCCCTGCGTGCGCTGCTCGCGACGCCGAACGCCGAGAAGGGGTACGGCGCCTGGAACTGGGGCAAGCACTCGCTGCCGGCCCTGGACGACATGCTCGACCGCGGATTCCAGATGACCGACGACAAGCAGCGCGAGGCCAATGCGATCGAGGCGGCGATCCAGGCGATGCGCAACGTCGGCGTGGTGCCGGTGCATCACCAGATCGCGACCTGGGCGATGCGCAAGGGCCTCGCCTACGGCGGGCGCACCGACGAGTTCACCTTCGCCCACGACGTCAAGCCGCAATAGGACCGGCGCGCCGGCGGGATTGCCGGCGCCGATCGCTCCCTGCCCGGCCCCGTCCGCATGCCTCGACACCGGATCGTCATCCTCGACGACGATCACATCCTGCGCCTGGCGCGCTATGCCCTGGCCCGTCCGCCCGAGATCGATGACGCCTGGGTGCGCGCCTTCTTCGCGCCCGAGCCGGTCGATCCCGACCTGGTCTACCGCGCCGCCGACGGACTGCACGCACCGGATGGCGTCACCGTGCTGGGCCTGTCGGCGCGCGCCGAGGAAGTGGCGCACGCCGACCCCAGCATCATCCTGTTCCGGCGCGGCGGCGTCGATGCGGCGCGCATCGCGGCCGCGCCGTCGCTCAGGCTGATCCAGCGACTGGGCGAACGCACCGACGGCATCGACCTCGATGCCGCCCGCGCGCGCGGCGTGCCCGTGTCCTGCCTGCCGCGCCCCACCCTCGTCCTCACCGCCGAACATGCCATCCTGCTGATGCTCGCGCTCGCCAAGCAGCTGGTGCGTGCCGACGCGCAGATCCGCACCGGCGCGTGGGATGCAGGCCGCGTCGCGCCGACCGACGGCGTGGCCTACAACTGGACCGGCACCGCGCCGCTCTCCGGGCTCTACGGCAAGACCCTCGGCATCCTCGGCCTGGGGGAAGTCGGTGCGATCGTGGCCCGGCGCGCCCGGGCGTTCGGGATGACGGTTCTGTACTCGAACCGCAACCGCCTGGCCGAGTCCGCCGAGCGCGAACTCGGCGTGCGCTTCGCCGCGCGCGAGGCGCTCCTCGCCCAGGCCGATTTCGTTTCGATCCACGCCGCGAACCTGCCCGCCAACCGCGGCATGGTCGACCTGGCCACGTTCCGATCGATGAAGCGCAGCGCCTACTTCGTCAACACCAGTCGCGGCCGCCTGGTCAACGAGGATGATCTCCATACCGCGCTCACCAGCGGACTCATCGCCGGCGCCGGGCTCGACGTCCACCACGAAGAGCCGCGGCCGCCCGGCGACCGCCTGTGCCGGCTACCGAACGTGATCATGACGCCGCATTTCGCCGGTGGCTCCCGCTTCGGCGTCCTCGACGAACTCGCTCAGGTCTTCGCCAATTGCCGCGCGGCGCTTTGCGGCGGCGCCATCGGGCACCGGGTCGCCTGACCACCGACACGGTGACACGGCTCCGCACGGCCAGCCGAGGATTGCCGGCAAACAAAAAAGCCCGCGACTCCTAAGTGGAACGGCGGGCCCTCTTGGCCGACATCGAATTTCACTTCTGCAATCTGTTGGCGGAGACGGAGGGATTCGAACCCTCGATACGGGTTTAAGCCCGCATAACGCCTTAGCAGGGCGCCGATTTCAGCCACTCATCCACGTCTCCATCCGGCCGAACTGCGAATTATAGGCGCATCAACTCGCCTGGTCGAGGCCGAATGCGTTGTGGAGGGCGCGCACGGCCAGTTCCATGTACTTGTCGTCGATCACCACGGAGATCTTGATCTCGGAGGTGGAGATCATCTGGATGTTGATCCCCTCCTCGGACAGGGTGCGGAACATCTGGCTGGCGATGCCGGCGTGGGTGCGCATGCCCACCCCGACCATCGACACCTTGCACACCTTGTCGTCGCCGCGAATCTCGGCGGCGTTGATCGCGCCCTTGACCTTGCTGTTCAACACCTCGAGCGCCTTCGGGTACTCGGCGCGGTTGACGGTGAACGAGAAGTCGGTGAGCCCGCCGACGCTTGCGTTCTGGATGATCATGTCGACGTCGATGTTGGCGTCGCCGATCGGCCCCAGGATCTGGTAGGCGATGCCCGGGCGATCCGGGACGCCCATCACGGTGATCTTGGCCTCGTCGCGGTTGAAGGCGATGCCGGAAATGACGGCTTGTTCCATTTTCTGGTCTTCCTCGAAGGTGATCAGCGTGCCCGACGCGGCCTCCTCCGCGATCGGCATCATCGGGTCGGTGAGGCTGGAGAGCACGCGCAGCGGCACCTTGTACTTGCCGGCGAACTCCACCGAGCGGATCTGCAGGACTTTCGAGCCCAGGCTCGCCATCTCGAGCATTTCCTCGAACGTCACGGTCCTGAGGCGTCGCGCGTCCTCGACGATGCGCGGGTCGGTGGTGTACACGCCGTCGACATCGGTGTAGATCAGGCACTCGTCGGCCTTGAGCGCCGCGGCCAGCGCGACCGCCGACGTGTCCGAGCCGCCCCGCCCGAGCGTGGTGATGTTGCCGGCTTCGTCCATTCCCTGGAACCCGGCCACCACCACCACCATGCCGCGGTCGAGGTCGGCGCGGATCGAGCGGTCGTCGATGTCCATGATCCGCGCCTTGGTGTAGGCACTGTCGGTGAGCACCTTGACCTGCGCGCCGGTATAGCTGCGCGCCTTCAGGCCGAGTTCCATCAGCGCGATCGCGAGCAGGCCGATCGTCACCTGCTCGCCGGTCGCGGCGATGACGTCGAGTTCGCGCGGATCGGGCCGCGCCGACAGTTCCTTGGCAAGTCCGAGGAGCCGGTTGGTCTCCCCCGACATGGCCGAGGGAACCACCACCATCTTGTGTCCGGCGGCGTGCCACTTGGCGACGCGCCTGGCGACGTTCTTGATGCGTTCGGTGCTGCCGACGGACGTGCCGCCGTACTTGTGGACGATGAGCGCCATGGTGGTCGGGTTGCCAGGAGCCGGTCCGCGCGGGATCGGCAAAGCTTTGTATTTTAACCGATTTTCAGCACCCTTTCCACTCCGGCTCCGGTTTCTGTTAAAGCTTGCAACGATGCGCGGCGAATGCGCCGCCCGCGCGGGAATTTTGTTATCTTGCAGCCATAGCAGCGGCATCAAGGTGCATCGATGGGCTTTTTCGACAAGTTCGACGCGCGGGAAATCCGCCAACGCCTGGGGCTGAACCAGGACGAGTTCTGGACCAAGATCGGCGTGACGCAGTCGGGCGGATCGCGCTACGAATCCGGCCGGGAGATGCCGAAGCCCGTGCGCGAGCTGCTTCGTCTGGTGCACGTCGAGCAGATCGATCTGGAGAAGGTCAAGCGCGAGGACTTCGAGATCCTCGAGTATCTCAAGGCCGACCAGCCCGAGCTCTACAAGAAGCTGCGCCGCGCGGCCGCCCGCATGAAGAACCCCGAGGCCCGCAGCGACGCTGCCGAGGCCCGCCCCAACGTCGGAAGCGCGCAGACCTGATATACTTCCAGTTGTTCGGGGCGTAGCGCAGCCTGGTAGCGCACTTGCATGGGGTGCAAGGGGTCGCGAGTTCGAATCCCGCCGCCCCGACCATGAATTCAAAGCCTCGCTCTCCAGCGAGGCTTTTTCATTTTTCGCTTTCCGGCACATGAACCCGCGCCTGTCGCTGCTCCAGCCCTACCCGTTCGAAAAGCTGCGCCAACTCTTCGCGGGCATCGCGCCGCCTTCCGGCATCCGTCCGGTCAGCCTCGGAATCGGCGAGCCGCAACATGCCACGCCGCAGTTCATCAAGGACGCGCTGACGCAAAATCTCGCGGGCCTGGCGAAGTATCCGGCCACCGGCGGCGAAGCCTACCTGCGTGAAGCGATCGCGGGCTGGCTCGGGCGGCGCTACGGACTCGGGGCGATCGACCCCGCGCGCGAGGTACTCCCCGTCAACGGGTCGCGCGAGGCCTTGTTCGCCCTGACGCAGACGGTGGTCGACGGCAGCCGCCCCCGCGCGACGGTGGTCTGCCCGAACCCCTTCTATCAGATCTACGAAGGCGCGGCGATCCTCGCCGGCGCGCGCGCGCACTTCGCGCCGGCGGTGCCGGCGCGCAATTTCGCCGCGGACCTCTCCGCCGTGCCCGACGCCGTCTGGCGCGACACGCAGTTGCTGATCGTCTGCTCGCCCGGCAATCCGACCGGCGCGGTGATGACGCTGGACGACTGGCGCGAGGTTTTCTCCCTGGCCGACCGCCACGGCTTCGTCGTCGGTTCCGACGAGTGCTACTCGGAGATCTATTTCGACGAGGCCCACCCGCCGCTCGGCTGCCTGCAGGCGGCGCAGGCGCTGGGTCGCGGAAATGAGCGCCTCGTGATGTTCTCCAGCCTGTCCAAGCGTTCGAGCGTGCCGGGCATGCGCTCGGGCTTCGTCGCCGGCGATGCGGCGATCATTCGCGACTTCCTGCTCTATCGCACCTACCACGGCAGCGCCATGGGCCTGGCGGTCCAGGCCGCGAGCGCGGCCGCCTGGAACGACGAGGCGCACGTGCGCGAGAACCGACGCCTGTACCGCGAGAAGTTCGATGCCGTCCTGCCGCTGGTCGCGCCGGCGCTCGAGGTCCGCCTGCCGGATGCCGCGTTCTACCTGTGGGCGCGCGTCCCGGGCGGCGACGACGTCGCGTTCACGCGCGAGCTCTATCGACGCGAAGGCGTCACCGTCCTCCCCGGCAGCTACATGGCGCGCGACGACGGCGGCACGAATCCGGGGCGCGGCTACATCCGCATGGCGCTCGTCGCCGACGTCCCCGAGTGCGTCGAGGCGGCCGGCCGCATCGCGCGCTTCTGCGGCGCGGCCTGAGCCTCCCTCCCCCTCCTTCCACACGACAACGGAACTCGAACATGTCCGATTTTGAAGCCATCATCAATGACGCCTGGGAGAAGCGCGCCGAACTCTCGCCCGGAAAGGCACCGGCGCGCATCGGCGAAGCCGTCGCGCATGTCATCGCCGAGCTCGACGCGGGCCGGCTGCGCGTGGCCGAGAAGAAGGACGGCGCCTGGACCGTCCACCAGTGGATCAAGAAGGCGGTGCTGCTCTCGTTCCGACTGGAAGACAATGTCCCGGTGCCTGGCGGCGCGCTGCAGTTCTACGACAAGGTGCCGACCAAGTTCGCGGACTACGATGCGGTGCGGTTCCAGCGCGGCGGCTTTCGCGTGGTGCCGCCCGCCGTCGCGCGGCGCGGTGCCTTCATCGGCAAGAACGTCGTCCTGATGCCGTCCTACGTCAACATCGGCGCCTACGTCGACGACGGCACCATGGTCGACACCTGGGCCACGGTCGGGTCGTGCGCCCAGATCGGCAAGAACGTGCACCTCTCCGGCGGCGTCGGCATCGGCGGCGTGCTCGAGCCGCTGCAGGCCAATCCGACCATCATCGAGGACAACTGCTTCATCGGCGCGCGCTCCGAGGTGGTCGAGGGCGTGGTCGTCGAGGAGAACTCGGTGCTCTCGATGGGCGTGTTCATCGGCCAGAGCACCAAGATCTACGACCGCACCACCGGCCAGACCCTGTACGGGCGCGTGCCCGCCGGATCGGTCGTGGTGCCGGGCTCGATGCCGGACGCGAGCGGCAAGATAAACTTATACTGCGTCGTCATCGTCAAGCGCGTCGACGCGCAGACGCGCGCCAAGACGGCGATCAACGAGCTCCTGCGCGGCGACTGACCAGCCCATCCCGCCATCCGACCGGAGGCCGCCATGTCCGCAATGAAACGCCTGTTCCAGCTGATGGCCGACAAGAAGGCGTCGGACATCTTCCTGTCGGTCTCCTCGCCGATCAACATCAAGATCAACGGGGTGGCGGTGCCGGTCAACCAGCAGCTGATGGACAGCGACACCATCATCAAGCTGCTCTACGAAGTCCTCAACGAGAAGCAGATCAAGGAGTACGAGGAGACCCTCGAACTCAACACGGCCTTTTCCATGCCCGGCATCGGCTCGTTCCGCATCAGCGCGATGCGCCAGAAGAATTCCCCGGCCGTGGTTGTGCGCTACATTCCCGGCGAGATCCCGCCGATCGACTCCCTGGGGCTGCCCGACGTTCTCAAGGAGCAGATCATGGAGAAGCGCGGGCTGATCCTGATGGTCGGCGCCACCGGGTCGGGCAAGTCGACGTCGCTGGCGGCCATGCTCGACTATCGCAACGAGCTCAAGTCGGGCCACATCCTCACGCTCGAGGATCCGATCGAGTTCATCTTCCGGAACAAGAAATCCATCGTCAACCAGCGCGAGGTCGGCACCGACACGCTCGACTTCAAGATCGCGCTGAAGAACGCGCTGCGCCAGGCGCCGGACTGCATCCTGATCGGCGAGATCCGCGACAAGGACACCATGGCCGCGGCGATCGCCTACGCGCAGTCGGGCCACCTGTGCCTGGCCACCTTGCACGCCAACAATTCGTACCACGCGCTCAACCGCATCATCAGCTTCTATCCGCTAGAGAACCGCCCCGCCCTGCTGCAGGATCTGTCGGCGGCACTCAAGTGCATCGTCTCGCAGCGTCTGGTGCGCAACAAGGTCGGCGGCCGCTCCGCCGCCGTCGAGGTGATGCTCAACACGCGCTACATCGCGGAGCTGATCGAGAAGGGCGAGATCGGCGAAATGAAGGATGCGATGGACAAGTCGATGGCGCCGGGGTCGCAGACCTTCGAGCAGGCGTTCTTCCGCATGATCCGCGAGGGCAAGATCACGCAGGAGGAAGGCATGCAGAATGCCGACTCGCCGTCGAACCTGATCTGGCTGCTCAACAACACCGAACCGGGCGTGACCGTGCCCGGCGCGCCGCAGCAGCCGCCGGCCGCGGTCGGCGCGGCGCAGCCGGATCGCGGCAAGCCGGGCGGCGAGGCGCAGGAAAGCGGCGGCGCCTCGTTCACGGAGATCACGCTGATCACCGAGGACATCAAGTAATTGCCCGCCGCGCTCACGCTCTACGGCATCCCCAACTGCGACCAGGTGCGCCGCGCCCGCGCCTGGCTCGACCAGCGCCGGACGCCCTACCGCTTCCATGACTTCAAGCGCGACGGGCTGCCGCCCGCGCTGGCGTCTGCCTGGCTGGCGGCGCTCGGCGCCGAGGCCCTGATCAACCGCAAGGGTACGACCTGGCGCAGGCTGTCGGACGCCGAGCGCGCGTCTGCGGACGCGCCTGCGGGGGCGCTTGCCCTGCTGACGGCGCAGCCGAGCCTGGTCCGGCGCCCGGTCCTGGCTGCGCGCGGCCGGATCTGCGCGGGCTATGACGAGCGCGCATTCGAGGAGCTGATCGGCGATGTCTGAACACCCGGCGCTCGCACTGACCCGAGCCCTGATCGAGCGCGCCTCCGTCACACCGGAGGACGGGCAGTGCCAGGCCATCATCGGCGAGCGCCTCGCGCGCATCGGCTTTCGCATCGAACCGATGGCCTTCGGCGAAGGTCCCGAGCGGGTGCAGAACCTGTGGGCGCGCCGCGGCACGGGCGCACCGCTGCTGTGCTTTGCCGGGCACACCGATGTCGTGCCGACCGGCCCGCTCGAACAATGGCACAGCGATCCGTTCGTTCCGACCATCCGCGACGGGCGCCTCTACGGCCGCGGTGCCGCCGACATGAAGTCCTCGCTGGCGGCGATGGTCGTCGCCTGCGAGGAGTTCGTCGCCCGGCGCCCGGACCATGGCGGGTCGATCGCGTTCCTCCTGACCTCCGACGAGGAAGGCGTCGCGGTCAACGGCACGGTGCGCGTCTGCGACGTCCTGCGCGCGCGCGGCGAGGCGCTCGACTTCTGCGTGGTCGGCGAACCCACCGCGGTCAACGCCGTCGGCGACATGATCAAGAACGGCAGGCGCGGATCGATGTCCGGCCGGCTGACCGTGCGCGGCGTCCAGGGGCATATCGCCTACCCGCACCTGGCGCGCAACCCGATCCACCTGGTCGCGCCAGCACTGGCCGAGCTTGCGCGCACCGAGTGGGATCGCGGCAACACGTACTTCCAGCCGACGTCCTGGCAGGTGTCGAACATCCATGGCGGCACCGGCGCGACCAACATCATTCCCGGCACCGTGGTGATCGACTTCAATTTCCGCTTTTCCCCCGAGTCGACCATCGACGGACTGAAGCAGCGCGTCCACGCGCTGCTCGATGCCCATGGTCTCGACTACGAGCTCGCGTGGTCGGTCTCGGGAAAGCCGTTCATGACGCCGCGCGGCGCCCTGGTCGATGCCCTCGCCGCGAGCGTACGCGCGGTCACGGGAATCGAGACCGAGCTCTCGACCAGCGGCGGCACCTCGGATGGACGCTTCATCGCCGACATCTGCCGGGAAGTCGCCGAACTCGGGCCGGTCAACGCGTCGATCCACAAGATCGACGAGCACATCGCGCTGGACGCGATTCCGGCGCTCAAGGACATCTACCTCGGCGTGCTCGAGCGCCTCCTCGGGTCCTAGGCCGCATGTCCGCGGGCGCCCCCCTGCCCTTTCGCACGGTCCGCGACCTGGTGCGCTACGGCGTCTCCAGCCTCAACCAGGCGGGCGCCTTCTACGGCCACGGCACGCAATCGGCGTACGACGAGGCGGCCTACCTGGTCCTGCACACGCTGCACCTGCCGCTCGACATGCTCGAGCCCTTCCTCGACGCCGCGCTGAGCGAGGCCGAGATCAATTCGGTGCTCGAGGTCCTGGAGCGGCGCGCGCGCCTGCGCGTCCCCGCGGCCTATCTCACGCAGGAAGCGTGGCTCGGCGCGCATCGCTTCTACGTCGACGAGCGCGTCATCGTCCCGCGCTCGTTCATCGCCGAACTGCTCGACACCCGCCTCGCGCCCTGGATTGCGGCACCCGACCAGGTCGGACGCGTTCTCGACATGTGCACCGGGTCCGGCTGCCTGGCGATCCTCGCGGCGCTGGCCTTCCCCGCGGCCGAGGTCGATGCGGTCGACGTGTCGCCCGACGCGCTCGCCGTGGCCAGGCGCAACATTGCCGATTACGGCCTGGGCGAGCGGGTCCGGCCGGTGCAGTCCGACCTGTTCGACGCACTGCCCGCGACCCGGTATGACCTGATCATCAGCAATCCGCCGTATGTCGATCGAGCATCGATGATGTCGCTGCCGAAGGAATACCGCGCGGAGCCGGAGATCGCGCTCGCCGGCGGCGAGGACGGCCTGACGGTGGTGCGCAGCCTGCTGCGGCGATCCCGCGCCTACCTCAACCCGGGCGGCAAGCTGATCGTCGAGATCGGCCACAACCGCGCCGCCCTGGAGCGCGCGTACCCGGACACGCCCTTCACATGGCTGTCGGTCGCCGCCGGCGACGACTTCGTCTTCATGCTCGACCGCGAACTGCTCGCCTGAGCATCGCGGCCGGCCGGACGCCTACTTGCGCCGGATGTCGGCGCCGCCCATGTAGATGCGGTTCCACACCGGGGCGATCACCAGTTCGTTGATGCACACGTGAGGCGGCATCTCGGCGATGAAGCGGATCGTGCGCCCGAGGTCCTCTTCCTGGAGCATGCGCGCCTTTTCCTCGGCGGACGGCTCGATCGGACGCTTCTTGAGGATCGGCGTCGCCACCTCGCCGGGGCAGAGCGCCGTGGCGCGCAACCCGTTGACGCACTCCTCGATGTTGAACGAATGCGTCAGGGCCATCATGCCCGCCTTGCTGGCCGTGTACGCGGGGCCCGTGAGATAGCTGAAGTGCCACCCCGCGAACGAGGCGACATTGATCACCGTGCCCTCGCGGCGCTGCTGCATCCCCTTGAGGACAGCCAGCGTGCAATAGGTCGCACCGTTGAGATTGATCGCGACCACCTGCTCGAAGGTCTCGGCGTCGGTCTCGGTCCAGAACCGCTTGGGAAAATTGACCCCGGCGCTGTTGACGAGGATGTCGACCCGCCCGCATTCCTGCTCGATCTGCGCCGCCACCCGCGCCACGGCCGCCTTGTCGGCCACGTCCAGTGCCGCCGCGCTGACCGCCCCGGCGGGCGCACCGCGACGCGCCGCGTCGGCCACCGCGCCGGCCAGCTTGGCCGGATCCCGCCCGGAGATGACCACACGGCATCCGGCACGGGCAAGCTCGACCGCGCCGGCCAGGCCGATGCCCGAACCGCCGCCGGTGATCCAGGCCACCTTGCCGGCGAGGCTCATGCCTTGTTCCTCTGTGCCATCAGTTCCAGGCTCGCCTTGCGATCGGCGTCGACCTTCTGGATGTGCGGCCGCGCCTTCATCATCGCGAGGTAGGGCCGGACGCCGGCGATCCCGGCGAGCGCGTCGGCCCCGTAGGCCCACTTGCTGGCCGCGGCGATCAGCGGCAGGTGCACATAGGCGGCGCAGTCGGCGTAGGTCAGCGATGCCCCGGCGATGAACGGCCCGAACACGGCCATGCCGGCCAGCGCGCGCACGCCCTTGTCGAGCTCCTTCCTGACCTCGGCCTTGGCTTCCTCCGATACGGTGCCGCCGAAGAACGCGCCCGCGTACAGGCGGCGCGCCTGCAGTTCGAGGTGCATGTCGAGCAGGTTCGTGAGCTCGCGCACCTTGGCGCGCTGCCACGGATCGGCGGGAAACAGCGGCGTCTGCGGATATGCCTCCTCGATGTATTCGTTGATCACCGAGGATTCGCTCAGGTTTCCGTGCGCGGTCTCGATGAACGGCACCTTGCCCATCGGCGAGCGGCGCAGCATGTCCTCCTTCTGCGAAGTCCAGACCAGTTCCTCCTCGAACGGGACGCCTTTCTCGAGCAGAGCGATCTTGACCTTGTTGTAGTAGTTGCTGACGGCAAAGCCGCATAGCTTCAGCATGACATGTCTCCAGGATTCGGGTTTGCGGGCGACGGGCCGGCAATTTAAGCACAGTCGCGCCAGGCCTTGGTGATACCATCTCGACCCGGTTCGCCCGCGGCCGGAGCACCGGACCGCCGGGCATCGTCGCGACGCCTCGTTCATCTGCAAGGGAATGACATCATGCTAGACGCCTACATCTACCACGGCCTGCGCACCCCGTTCGGACGCCATGCCGGCAAGCTGTCCGCGGTTCGCCCCGACGATCTGATCGGCGGCGTCATGCAGGCGCTGATCGCGGCGTCCCCCTTCCAGGCCGAGCAGATCGAGGACGTACTGCTCGGCAACACCAATCAGGCCGGCGAGGACTCGCGCAACGTCGCGCGCAACGCCCTGCTCGCCGCCGGCCTCCCGCACACCGTCGGCGGACAGACGATCAACCGCCTGTGCGCCTCCGGCCTGGCCGCGGTGATCGACGCGGCGCGCGCCATCACCTGCAAGGAGGGCGAACTGTACCTCGCCGGCGGCGTCGAATCGATGAGCCGCGCCCCCTTCGTGATGCTGAAGAGCGAAACGCCGTTCCAGCGCGAATTCCGCATGGCCGACACCACCATCGGCGCCCGCTTCGCCAATCCCAAGCTGATCGCCAAGTACGGCAATGACTCGATGCCGGAGACCGGCGACAACGTCGCCAAGGACTTCGGCATCACCCGCAGCCAGGCCGACGAGTTCGCCCTGGCCTCGCAGTCGAAGTTCGCGCGGGCCCAGAAGGACGGCTTCATGGCCGGCGAGATCGCCGCAGTGACGATCCCGGCGAGGTCGAAGAAGGACGAGCCGGTCGTGGTGTCGGTCGACGAGCATCCGCGCGAGACCACGATGGAGAACCTCGCCAAGCTCAAGGCCCTGTTCGAGGGCGGCGTGGTCACCGCCGGCAACGCCTCGGGGATCAACGACGGCGCGGCCGCCCTGCTGGTCGGCTCGCGCGCAGTCGGGGAGAAGGCCGGCGCCAAGCCGATCGCCCGCATTCTTTCGGCCGCCTCGGCCGGCGTGCCGCCGCGCATCATGGGCGTCGGTCCCGGCTACGCGATTCCCAAGGCACTCGAGCGCGCCGGGTTGACGCTCAAGGACATGGACATCATCGAGATCAACGAGGCGTTCGCCTCGCAGGTGCTGGGGTGCCTGGCGGTGATGAAGGTGGATTTCAACGATCCCCGCGTCAATCCCAACGGCGGCGCGATCGCCGTCGGCCATCCGCTCGGCGCCTCGGGCGCGCGCATTGCGCTGTCGGCTGCCCGTCAGCTGCAGCGCAGCGGCGCCCGCTATGCCGCCGTCTCGCTGTGCATCGGCGTCGGCCAGGGCCTGGCGATGATCATCGAGCGCGTGTGAGGCGGACCGGATGAGCGGAGCGATCTGGTTCCGCCGGCCGACGCCGACATCGATCAGGGAGCGCCACGTCGGCACGCTGCCGGCGCTGATGGGCATGGAGTTCGACGAAGTCGGCGACGACTTCATCCGCGGCCGCATCCCGGTCGACGAGCGCAGCATCCAGCCCGCCGGGATCCTGCACGGCGGCGCCTCCGTGGTCCTGGCCGAGACGCTCGGCAGCACCGGCTGCGCATACACGCTCGACCCGGCGACGCACTACTGCGTCGGCCTGGAGATCAACGCCAATCATGTGCGCGCGGTGACGAAGGGATCGGGCTGGGTGTCGGGGACCGCGCGCCCCGTGCACCGCGGCCGCTCCACCCAGGTGTGGGAGATCCGCATCACCGACGCGCAGGAACGCCTGGTGTGCATGTCACGCCTGACCCTGGCGATCCTGACGAAAGCGGCCCCATGACACGGACCGGCGGGCCGTGCCGGCGACCTCCGCCCGGCACGCGATGAGCGACGCCCTCGAGCGCCTCGCCGCGCGCACCTTCGGTGCGCGGCGGCGCATCTACCTGATGCGCCATGGCTCGTCGAGCTATTTCGACACTGCCGGCCGGCCGGTCGGGACCGACATGGCGCCGCTGAACGAACTCGGCCGCGCCCAATCGAAGGCCGCCGGCGACCTCCTCCGCGACGTGGCGTTCGACCGCGTCATCGTCTCGGGCCTGCCGCGCACCATCGAAACCGCCGAACTGGTCCTGCAGCACAACCGCCAGCGCGCCCCCGCGTACGAGACCTGGCCGGAACTGCGGGAGATCCGCGGCGCCCGCGTGCAGGACATCCGCGCCGAAGATGTCGAGGAAGGGTTTCTCGGCGTGTTCGGCCGCCCGTCGAATTTCGATGCGCGCTTCCTAGGAGGCGAGTCGGTGCGGGAGTTCGTCGAGCGGGTCTGGCCGGCGTTCGCCAGGCTGCTCGCCGACCCGGCCTGGCGCGAGGCGCTCCTGGTGCTCCACGGCGGAACCAACCGCGCCATCCTCAGCTATTGCCTGGCGGGCGGCGCGGACGGCCGATGCGCCGCCTTTCTGCCCGCCCTGCACCAGACCCCGGCTTGTATTAATCTGATAGACGTTGGCGATGCCCCGGGCGACTTCGTGGTGCGCGCCGTCAATCTCGCCGCGCTCGATCTGCTGCAGACCAAGACGCGCAAGACCACGCTGGAGGAACTGCTGGAAAAATTCCTCCGCTTCAGAAAGGGGCACTAGGGTGTTCGAGGATTTCATCGGTACCAGGCCCGTATCGGAGAAGCAGCAGTTCGACACGGGTGCACTGCGCGACTACATGCGCGCGCATGTCGAGGGATTCTCGGGCGACTTGTCGGCGCAGCAGTTCAAGGGCGGCCAGTCGAACCCGACCTTCAAGCTGTCCGCCGGCGGACGCCACTACGTCATGCGCGCCAAGCCCGGGCCGGCCGCCAAGCTGCTGCCGTCGGCGCATGCCGTCGATCGCGAGTATCGGGTGCAGGCCGCGCTCGGCCGGGCCGGGTTCCCGGTCGCCCGCATGCATGCCCTGTGCGAGGACGAGTCCGTGATCGGCCGTGCCTTCTACATCATGGAATGCGTCGAGGGGCGCGTGCTTTGGGACCAGTCCCTCCCCGGCATGTCCCCTGCCGAGCGCACCGCGATCTATGCCGAGATGAACCGGGTCATCGCGCAACTGCACAGCACCGACTACAAGGCGATCGGCCTGGAAACGTTCGGCAAGCCCGGCAACTATTTCGCGCGCCAGATCGAGCGCTGGACCAAGCAGTACCGCGCGTCCGAGACCGAGACCATCCCGGCGATGGAGAGCCTCATCGCGTGGCTGCCGAAGAACATTCCGCCCGGCGACGACACCTCGATCGTGCACGGGGACTACCGGCTCGACAACATGATCTTCCACCCGACCGAGCCGCGCATTCTCGCCGTGCTCGACTGGGAGCTCTCGACCCTGGGCCATCCGATGGCCGACTTCTCGTATCACTGCATGAGCTGGCACATCGCGCCGGGCCAGTTCCGCGGCATCCACGGCCTCGATCACGCGGCGCTGGGCATTCCGAGCGAGGCGGAGTACATCGCGATGTACGCAGCCAACGCGGGGCGCGCGGTCGACACCGCCTCGTGGGGCTTCTACCTCGCCTACAACATGTTCCGCCTGTGCGGCATCCTGCAGGGCATCATGAAGCGCTATGTGGACGGCACCGCCGCCAGCCCGCAGGCGCTCGACGCCGGGCGCCGCGCCAAGCCGATGGCCGAGATGGGCTGGGCGCAGGTCGAGAAGATCCTGAATCGCTGATTGACGAAGTACCCCTTTCAACTGGAGAAGACCATGGAATTCGAATACTCAGCCCGCTGCAAGGACCTGCAGGCCCGCCTGCTCCGGTTCATGGACCAGCACATCTATCCCAACGAGCACGCCTACCATGCCGAGATCGAGGCCAACCGTGCCAAGGGCAATCCCTGGGTGCCGCTCAAGCTCATCGACGAGCTCAAGGTCAAGGCGCGCGAACAGGGGCTGTGGAACCTGTTCCTGCCGCGCTCCGAGCGCGCCCCCGATGGCGGCCTGTCGAACCTCGACTACGCGCCGCTGTGCGAGATCATGGGCCGGGCGCCATGGTCGGCCGAGGTCTTCAACTGCTCGGCCCCGGATACCGGCAACATGGAAACGCTGGAGCGCTACGGCACCGAGGAACAGAAGCGCGCGTGGCTCGACCCGCTGCTGCGCGGCGAGATCCGCTCCTGCTTCGCGATGACCGAGCCCGACGTCGCCTCCTCGGACGCCACCAACATCCAGTCCTCGATCGTGCGCGACGGCGACCACTACGTGATCAACGGCCGCAAGTGGTGGTCGTCAGGCGCTCCCGACCCGCGCTGCAAGATCTTCATCTTCATGGGCAAGACCGATCCGACGGCGGCGCGCCACTCGCAGCAGTCGATGATCCTGGTGCCGCGCGACACCCCCGGCGTCACCGTGGTGCGCCCGCTGACCGTGTTCGGCTACGACGATGCGCCGCACGGCCATGCGGAGATGATCTTCAAGGACGTGCGCGTCCCGGTGACCAACATGCTGCTCGGCGAGGGGCGCGGCTTCGAGATCGCGCAGGGCCGCCTCGGGCCGGGCCGGATCCACCATTGCATGCGTTCGATCGGCGTCGCGGAGCGCGCCCTCGAGCTCATGTGCCAGCGCGCGCTCAAGCGCGTCGCCTTCGGCAAGGCGGTGGCCGACCAGACCGTGACGCAGGAGCGCATCGCCGAAGCGCGCATCATGATCGACTCCGCGCGCCTGCTGACCCTGAAGGCCGCCTACATGATGGACACCGTGGGCAACAAGATCGCGCGCACCGAGATCGCGATGATCAAGGTGCTCGCTCCGAACGTGTCCGGAAAGATCCTCGACTGGGCGATGCAGGTGCATGGCGCGGCCGGGGTCTCGGGCGACTTCCCGCTCGCCAGCCTGTGGGCGCATCAGCGCACGCTGCGCTTCGCCGACGGCCCCGACGAGGTCCACCGCAACATGATCGCCAAGCTCGAGCTGGCCAAGCACATGAAGATCCCGGGTGCCGCCGACAAGGTCGAGATCCCGATCACGCGCGGCGCCTGACCACCGAACGGACGGCATCATGATCGACCTCTACAGCTGGGCCACGCCCAACGGCCACAAGATCCACATCATGCTCGAGGAGTGCGGCCTGTCCTACCGCGTCCATCCGGTGGACATCGGAAAAGGCGACCAGTTCAAGCCGGAGTTCCTCGCCATCAGCCCCAACAACAAGATGCCGGCGATCGTCGACAGCGACGGCCCGGACGGCAAGCCGATCTCGTTGTTCGAGTCCGGCGCGATCCTCGTCTACCTCGCCGGCAAGACCGGACGATTCCTCGGCAAGACCGACCGCGAGCGCTACAACACGCTGCAATGGCTGATGTTCCAGATGGGCGGCGTCGGGCCGATGCTCGGTCAGACCCACCACTTCCGCAACTATGCGCCGGAGAAGATCGAGTACGCGATCAATCGCTACACGAACGAGACGCGGCGCCTGTACGGGGTGATGGATCGGCAGCTGTCCAAGTGCGCCTACATCGCGGGCAGGAACTACACCATCGCCGACATGGCGATCTGGCCGTGGCTGCGCAACTGGCAGGGACAGGGGCAGAACATGGACGACCATCCGAACCTCAAGCGTTGGTTCGAGACGATCAGCGAGCGCCCCGCCGTGCAGCGCGGCGTCACGGTGCTTGCCGATCTGCGCAAGCCCGGCATGGACGACAAGGCCCGCGAAATGCTGTTCGGCGCCACCCAGTACGCGAAGCGCTAGCGCCCGGCGGCGCCGCCGCGCTACAGGGCGCCGGCCCGGATCACGCCCACGGCCAGCCCTTCGATCGCAAACGTCGACCGGCGCAGGTCGACGTCGATCGGCGGGAATTCCTGGTTCTCCGCAACCAGCTGGACCTGGCTGCCCTTGCGGAAGAATCGCTTGACCGTGACGTCGGCGTCGATGCGCGCCACCACCACCTGGCCGTTGCGCGCCTCCTGCTGTGCGTGCACCGCGAGCAGGTCGCCGTCGAGAATGCCGATGTCCTTCATCGACATGCCGCGCACCTTGAGAAGATAGTCCGCCTGCGGCTTGAACACGGAGGGATCGACCGGGACGTTGCGCTCGACGTTCTGCTCGGCGAGGATCGGGCTGCCGGCGGCGACCCTGCCGACCAGCGGCAGCGCGACGATCGACTGCATGGCCCCGGAGATTTGCTCGGCCAGCTGGATGCCGCGTGCCGTGCCGCTTGCGATCTCGATCGCCCCTTTGCGCGCCAGCGCACGCAGGTGCTCCTCCGCCGCGTTCGCCGAACGGAATCCGAACGTCTGGGCGATTTCCGCGCGCGTTGGCGGCATCCCGGTGCGCTTGACCGCGCTGCGGATGAATTCGAGGATTTCCGTCTGGCGCGCCGTCAGTCCGATCGTCATGGCGATGCCTTTTGAATGGAGACTGTCTCTTTATACAGTAACCAAGACTTGCTGGCAAGGCCGTCGTCACCGGGCCGCCCTGCTCTCCAATGCGGAAGGCGATCGAGCGCACCCGCGAACGCCCGCTCGGGCGCCGCGTGCAGGCTCACGCCCCCTTGAGGCGGACCGCCCGCACCAGCACGATGGTCGCAAGCGGCACCACGAGCCCCAGCGCCATGCAGGTGATCAGCAGAACGCCGATCTCCGAATAGTCCGCGGGCACCTTGACCGCGCCGGACGCCGCGTCGCGCACCTCGCGGCTGACCACGAAGGCGCGGTTCAGGTACTTCGTGCCGAGTTGCGCCGCGGAGAGCGCCAGATTGGTGAACGACGCCATCACCGCGAAGTACGTCGCCTTCAGGGTCGCCGGCGCCGAGTTCGCGATCCACGCCAGCATCGGCACCATCGCCACCTGCCCGAGCGGCGACTCGAGCGCAGTGTCGAGGATGGCGATGAAGCGGGCATCGACCACGCCGCCGGTGCGCGCGGCGGTCCACTCGTGCAACCCGTAGGCCATGCCGATCTGCGGCAGCGCCATGACCGAGCCGAGCACGGTGAGCCAACCGACGACCTGGTAGATCGATTGCTGCGCGAAGAAGCGCCGATAGATCAGCAGACCGGCGAGCGCAACCAGCCCCGAGAGCATGGAGAGCTTGGCGAGAAAGGCCGGATCGAAACCGAGGACATCGATGCCCCACCAGGACGCGCCCGCCCCCGGCCCCGGCATCGCCCGAAAGACGAAGATCACCAGCGCGGTTCCGAGCAGGGTGGCGCGCGCGTCGGCGTCGAGTTCGCGCACCAGGCGCAGGATCAGCACCACCACGATGCACATCGACGCCACGAACACGACTTCCTGGCCGTACTTCAGGTCGGCCAGGCCGACCGCCACCGAAACCACGGCGAACGCCAGCCCGCCGCCCAGCACCCACCAGTTGACCGGGGGCCGCGCGCGTTCGGCATCGCCGCCGGCCACAACGCCGCGACGCATCAGCGCGGCGATGACGACCCCGGCGATGGAGATCAGCGGAATCGCCAGCGCGCTCGCATAGACATTCGCATAGGCCGCCGCCTTCGCCTCGCGCGGCAGCGCCTCGACGCCTGAGAGGAAGCCGACGTTGATCAGCGCCACCACGATGGTGCCGCCGACGATGGCGACGCGCCCGAGGGTCTGCATGGTGGTGTGCATCGCACGCAACTCCTCCGCCGCGACCGGCCGTCCATCGGGGTGCCGGTGCGGCACCGCCTCGACGGTCATCGCATCGGCGACGACGTCCTGCAGCATGTATCCGACCGGCGAGAGCACCGCGGCCAGCACGTACCAGCGATCGGCGGGCATCAGCGCACGCATCGCCTGCGGCTCGAGCAGCAGGCCGAGCATGATCGCGATGCTGGCCATCAGGAACGCGGCACCGAGGAACACGAAGCCGGCCTTCCAGCGCCAGAGAAGGTCGACGACATGGCCGACCGGCATCTTCAGCGTCCAGGGCAGAACCAGCCAGAATCCGAGCGCGGCGAGGAACTGCGCCGACAGGCCGAGGTATTCCTTGACGAAGAAGGTGCCGACGATCCCGGTGAGTCCGGAGATGCCGGCGGCCACGTAGACCATCAGCGGCGGCAGGAACGACAGCCGGAACGAGCGAAATAGCGTTTGGAGCGGCATCGGAGGGAAGTTTACCGGGACGGGGGCGCGAAGCGCCGCTCGAGCACCAGGCGCGCGCGTCGCGCGCCTGGCGCTCGAGAATACGCGGCGGACGCGCGTCCGGATGCAGCGTCCGGCACAGTTCGGTCAGTGGCGCGTGTCAGGTCCTGCGGCCGCATCGACCAGGAACAGCCGCGCGGCGTCGATCGCATCGAAGCCGTACGACTGATGGCAGAAATCGCAGTCCACCGACACCGCCCCGCGTTCGGCTACGATGCTGTCCACCTCGGCGCGGCCGAGCATGCGCAGCATGTCGGCCACGCGCTCGCGCGAGCAGCGGCAGCGAAACGCGGCGGCGCGCTCGGCGAAGATCCGCAGGTCGTAGGCATGGTACAGGCGCCGCACCGCCTCGTGCGGCGCCAGGCCGAGCAGTTCCTCCGGCGACATGGTGCGCGCGATCAGGCTCGCATCCTCCCAGAGCGCGGCCGCGGCGCCGTGGCCGGGCAGGCGCTGCACCAGGCAACCCACGGCGCGGCGGTCGTCGGCTGCGAGCACGAAGCGCGTGTCGATCTGCTCCGACTTCGCCATGTAGGCCTGCAACGCCTGCGCCAGGTCCGCGCCTTCGAGATCGACGACGCCCTGGTAGGCGACCTGTCCGTCCGGCGGATCGAGGGTGATCACCAGGCGCCCGCCGCCGAGAAGCTCTGCGAGGCCACCGCCGTCGCGCCCGGCCGCGGAATCACCAAGCTTTGCGGTGGCACGCAGGCCGAGGCGCGCATCGCATTCGACCACCATCAGGCGCACCGCCGCATCCGGCGCCTCCGCCTGTGCCTGCAGGACCAGGCGTCCGTCGAACTTCAGGGTCGAGGACAGCAGGGCGGCTGCCGCCATCGCCTCGCCGAGCAGGCTGCGCACGGGCGCCGGATACGCACGCCGGGACAAGACGTCGCGCCACGCGGCGTCGAGGCTCACCACGGCGCCGCGCACGTCGCCTCCTTCGAACAGGAACGGAAGAAGGCAATCGGCCATGGATGGATGCATACCGGGACACGCATCGGCCGTACGCGTCACGCGCCGCGGCCGCCCGCGGGACTCCCCGGTTCGTGGTGGAATCGCGGATCAGTATAATCAATGCGGTCCCCTCTCCGTTCCAGCGCTCCGATGAAATCCATAGAAATCAAGCGCCTTGCCGACCTCAAGGGCATGGTCGGCCAGGAAATCGCCGTCAGCGACTGGCACGTGATCACGCAGGAGCGCATCAACCAGTTCGCGGAAGCGACGGGCGATTTCCAGTGGATCCACGTCGACCCGGAAAAGGCCAAGTCCTCGCCGTTCAAGACCACCGTCGCGCACGGCTTCCTCACCCTGTCGCTGATCCCGCTGTTCTCGCAGGAGTGCATCCGGATGTCGAGCGCCCGCATGGGTGTCAACTACGGCCTGAACAAGGTGCGCTTCCCGAATCCCGTGCCGGTCGGCTCGCGCGTCCGCGGACGTTTCGCGATCAAGGACGTCGAGGATATTGCGGGCGGCGTCCAGGTCACGATGCTCGCCACCATCGAGGTCGAGGGCGCCGACAAGCCGGCCTGCGTTGCCGAGAGCGTCAGCCGGCGCTACGAATGAATCGCTAGCGCGGCCATGAACGCGGTGCCTGCCCCGGCCATCCGCCTGGCGCGCGCAGACGACGCGGAGGCGATCGCCTGCCTGTCGCGGGACACCATCGAGGCCGGCCTGCCGTGGCGCTGGCGTGCACCGGCGATCCGGGACCTGGTCGCCTCGGCGCGGCACAACGTCATCGTCGCCGAACGTGACGGCGCGATCGCCGGCTTCGCCGCCATGAGCTATGCGGACACCGAAGCCTACCTCGCCCTGCTCGCGGTCGCGCCCGCCGCGCGGCGCACCGGCCTCGCGCGCCATCTGCTCGGCTGGCTCCTGACCACGGCCGACGTCGCCGGCACGGCCGTCCTGCGCGTCGACCTGCGCGAGGACAATCTGGCGGCGCGGCGCCTGTACATGGATGCCGGCTTCGTCGAATGCGGCCGCAAGCCCGGCGGCTACTATGGCCGGGTCGACCAGGTGTCGATGCGACTGACGCTGCGCCCGGCAGAGGCCGCCGTATGACCCCGCCCGAGCAGATCGTGCGGCGCTACCTCGCGCTGATGGAAGCGCGCGACCTGGAGGCCGCACAGGCACTGCTTGCCGAGGGATTCTGGATGGAATTTCCCGGCGCCGCGCGCATGCACTCGCTCGGCGCGCTCATCGACTGGGCCAGGCCGCGCTATCGCTTCGTGCGCAAGACCTACGATCACTTCGACACGTGCGCCGCAGGCGAGACTGCCGCCGTCTATTGCTTCGGCACCCTCGCCGGCGAGTGGCACGATGGCAGCGCGTTCTCGGGCATCCGCTTCATCGATCGCTTCACGGTCCGCGACGGCCGCCTGATCGACCAGCGGGTATGGAACGATCTGGCCGAGCATCGGGCAGGTGCCCCGTCCGGCGGCTAGACCACACCATCAGCCCGATGCCGGCCAGGATCATCGGCACGCTCAGCCACTGCCCCATCGTCATTCCGAGCGCCAGCAATCCCAGGAACGCATCGGGCTCGCGGGCGAATTCCGCGATGAAGCGGAACAGTCCGTAGCCGCTCAGGAACAGTCCCGAGACCGCACCCGCCGGGCGCGGGCGCCTGGCAAAGACCCACAACACCACGAACAGCGCCACCCCCTCGAGGGCGAACTGGTACAACTGCGACGGATGCCTCGCGATGCCGTCGCCGGCCTGCGGGAACACCATGCCCCAGGGCAGCGTCGTGGCCCGGCCCCAGAGTTCGCCATTGATGAAATTCCCGAGACGCCCGCTGGCCAGGCCCAGCGGCACCGCGGGCGCGATGAAATCCATCACGCTCCAGAACTCAAGCCGCCGCGAGCGCGCGTACCACCACATCGCCGCAAGCACGCCCAGGAAGCCGCCATGGAACGACATGCCCCCCTGCCAGACGGCGGGGATCTCGGCGAGGTGGCTCGCGTAGTAGACGGGCTTGTAGAACAGCACATACCCGAGCCGGCCGCCGACGATCACGCCGATGACGCCGAAGAAGAGGACGTCGTCGATCATGCGCGGATGCCATCCCAGCTCCGGCAGGCGCCTCGCATGCAGGCGGCAAAGGAGGACGAACGCGACGAAGGCAACGAGGTACATCAGCCCGTACCAGCGGATGGCAATCGGGCCGATGGCCAGCGCGACCGGGTCGAAGTTCGGATGGATCAGCATGTCGGGATGCGGCGGGTTGCCCCGGGGTCTCTGCGAACGGGCGCGGTCGAGGAGGACACGCTCAAGGGCGCGATTGTGCCGCAAGCGCGACAAAGCGCGCGAGCGCCGCGGACGGATTGCCCTGCCGCCACGCGAGGCCGATCTCCAGCACGGGACCGCTGCCGCGCAGCGGCCGGTAGACGACACCGGGACGCCGCAGGCTGGTGATCGACTGCGGCACCAGGGCCACGCCGATGCCGGCCGACACCAGCGAGATCACCGTCTGCATCTGGATCGCTTCCTGAACGATGCGCGGCGCAAAGCCCGCGTCGGCGCACACCGCCGTCACCGCATCGGCCAATTGCGGCGCAACGTGGCGCGGTGTCGCGATGAATGGCTGCGCGGCGAGCGCGCGCAGCGACACCGGACCGGCGCGGAACCGGCGCGCGAGGGCCGACGGCAGCGCCAGCACCAGCGGTTCGGCCGCGAGGGGCGCGTATGACAGTGCGGCCGCGCTGCCGGGCGTCGCAACCGGCGGCGGCCCGAAGATGATCCCCGCATCGACGGCGGCCGATTCGAGCGCGGCGATCTGCACGTCGGTGGTCGCCTCGCGCAGGCTCACGCGAACCCCGGGGTGCCTGACGCGGTAGCGCCGCAGCAGCGCCGGCAGGAACGAGTAGTCGACGATCGACACGAACGACAGCGACAACTCGCCGAACGCGCCGGCCGCGGCCGCGCGCGCGAGGTCGGCCAGTCGGTCCGCCGCCGCGAGCACGGCGCGCGCCTCCGGGAGCAGCGCGTGCCCGATGGCGGACAGCGCGACCCGCTTGCCGCGGCGATCGAACAGGCGCGCGCCCAATCCGTCCTCGAGCCGGGCGATCGCGCGCGACAGCGGCGGCTGCGCCATCGACAGGCGCAGCGCGGCGCGGCCGAAATGGAGCGTCTCGGCGACGGCGACGAACTGGCGCCATTGGCGGAGGTCAGGAGCGAAGCCGCGTGGGTTCATATCATTAGGGTATCAATGGATCAATATTAATGTATTGGATGGCGGACGGCGGCTGCGCTAAAGTCCCGCCATGCCATTTTCCCCGCCAGCGCATTCGCGCCGCCTCGCGTTCGGTGCCCTGGTCCTGACCATGGCCCTGTGGGGCAGCAACGGCGCGGTCGCCAAGCTGGTGCTCCCGGTCTACGGCGCCATTCCGATGACCTGGATGCGGTGGTTCATCGTCATGCTGCTCGCCGCGCCGTTCGCCTGGCGCGAGCGCGCCGAGGTCGGCGCAGCCATCCGCGCGCACTGGCGCGCGATCGTCCTGTTCACCTGCCTCGGCGGCGTGCCGCAGAGCATGGTCGTGTTCAGCGGTCTCGCCGACTCGAGCGCGGTGCACCTGGGCCTGCTCAATTCCGCGATTCCGGTCGTGATTCTCGGGCTCGGCGCGGCGTTCTTCGGCCACCGCTTCGACGGCCGCGAGCTGGTCGGCGTGCTCATCGCCACCGCCGGCGTGCTCGTGGTCCTGTTCCACGGCAGCTGGAACGCGCTCGCGCAACTCGCGATCCAGGGCGGCGACCTCGTGATGCTGGCGGGCATGGTCCTGTGGGCGCTCTACACGCTCAAGCTCAACCAGCGCCCGGCGCGGATCTCGATACTCGCGTTCCTGTTCCTCGTCGCCGCCGCCGGCCTGCCCCTGACCCTGCCGGTGTTCCTCGTCGAGCTTTCGCGGACCGGCCTGCCGCGCCCGGATGCGGCCGCTGTCGCCGGGCTGCTCTACATGAGCGCGGTGCCGACCATCGTCTCCACGCTCACCTATGCCTACGCCGTCGCGCGCGTCGGCCCGGCCCAGGCTGGTGTCTTCATTCATCTCACGCCGCTATTCGCCTGCCTGTTCGCCGCCCTGCTCGCCGGCGAGGCGCTGTATCCGTACCACGCCGTCGGCTTCCTCCTGGTCGCCGGCGGCGCCTGGCTGAGTTGCCACCGTCCGGCGCCGGTGCTATCGTCCGCGCCCTTGCAGGCAAAGTAAGCATCCCCCTTCACCATCACGGAGCCCACCATGGCCGAATCCCGACCCCTCAACTGGCGTTCGCGCGCCATCACCGGCGGCATCAACCGCAGCCCCAATCGCGCCATGCTGCGCGAGGTCGGCTTCACCGATGCCGACTTCGACAAGCCCATCGTCGGTGTGGCCAACGGCCACTCGAACATGAATCCCTGCAACGCGGGGATCCAGCCGCTGGTCGACCGCGCGATGGCCTCCCTGAAGCAGCATGGCGCCATGCCCCAGGTGTTCGGCGTGCCGACGGTGACCGACGGCATCGGCATGGGCACCGAAGGGATGAAGTACTCCCTGGTCTCGCGCGAAGTCATCGCCGATGCGATCGAAACCGCGGTCAACGGCCAGATGATGGACGGCGCCCTCGTGGTCGGCGCCTGCGACAAGAACATGCCCGGCGGCATGATGGCCCTGGCGCGCATGAACATCCCGGGAATCTACGTCTACGGCGGCACCATCAAGCCGGGCATCTGGAAGGGGCAGCCGGTCAATCTGGTGTCGGCGTTCGAGGCCGTCGGCGCCTTCACCGCCGGCAAGATGAGCCGCGAGGACTACGACGGCATCGAGCGCAACGCCTGCCCGACCCACGGCGCCTGCGGCGGCATGTACACCGCCAACACCATGTCGTCGTCCTTCGAGGCGCTCGGCATGTCGCTGCTGGGCTCATCGTCCATGGCCAATCCGGACGGCGAGAAGGCGGACAGCGCCGCCGACTCGGGGCGCGTGCTGGTCGAGGCCATCCGCCTCAACCTGCGCCCGCGCGACATCATCACGCGCAAGTCGATCGAGAACGCGGTGTCGCTGATCATGGCGACCGGCGGCTCCACCAACGGCGTGCTGCACTATCTGGCGATCGCGGCCGCGGCCGAGGTCGAATGGACCATCGACGACTTCGAGCGGGTGCGCCGCAAGACCCCGGTGCTGTGCGATCTCAAGCCGTCGGGCCGGTTCATGATGACCGATCTGCATCGCGTCGGCGGCGTGCCGGTGGTCATGAACATGCTGCTCGAGCACGGCTGCCTGTTCGGCGACTGCATGACCATCACCGGCAAGACCATCGCCGAGGAACTGGCGCGATGGAAGCGCGCCCCCGACGGCGAGGTGATCCGCCCCTGGAACGAGCCGATGTATCGCGAGGGGCACCTGGCCATCCTCAAGGGCAACCTCGCGCCCGAGGGCTGCGTGGCCAAGATCACGGGCCTCAAGAACCCCTCGATCACCGGTCCGGCCCGCGTGTTCGACTCGGAGAACGACACCATGGCGGCGATCACCGCGAACCGCATCAAGGCCGGGGACATCGTGGTGATCCGCTACGAGGGCCCCAAGGGCGGGCCCGGGATGCAGGAGATGCTCGCGCCGACCTCGGCGCTGATCGGCCAGGGCCTCGGCGATTCCGTCGGTCTGATCACCGACGGCCGCTTCTCGGGCGGAACCTGGGGCATGGTCGTCGGCCACGTCTCGCCCGAGGCCTACGAGGGCGGGCTGATCGCCCTCATCGAGGAGGGCGACTCGATCACCATCGACGCCCACACGCTGACCCTGAGCCTCAATGTTGCCGACGACGTGATCGCGCGGCGTCGCGCTGCCTGGAAGCGTCCGGCGCCGCGCTACACGCGCGGCCTGATGGCCAAGTACATGCGCCAGGTCGGTCCGGCGACCCGCGGCGCCGTGACCGACCAGGAATGACGCGCGATCCCGACATCCCAGTGGAGCCTGACTCACGATGAAACGCCCCTCCTTCTCCGCCGTCGCGGTGGAAAGCGCGCGCCGCGATCCCGACGCGCGCAGCCTCGAGCTCAATCTGGTCGACGCCAAAGGCAACTCGCAGAACATCACGCTGTCGACCGCCGCCATCTCGCACGTCCTCGGCGCGGTGTTCCAGAAGCGGATGGCCGACCCGACCAAGGACTTCTTCCTCGACGAGGCGATCCCGCTGGCCGGCATCGGCACCTTCGAACTGCCGACCGGCCATACCGGCCTGCGCCTCTATCTCAGTCAGCAGGAAGTGTTCGACGTCGCGTTCGCACCGGAGACGCAGACCGAACTGCGGGAGGCGTTCCGCTACCTGGTCGAGCGCGCCGACGCGCGCGCCAAGGGCTGAGGCGGCGGCGCGGCACCGCGCCGCCGCGCCGGGCTACTTGCGCAACCCGAGGGCGGTGCCGAGCTTCTCGTAGAACTCGAACTGGCCGCGGGCGAATTTCTCGGTGTCGGCCGGGGACCGGATCGCCGGAATCGCGCCAAAGCCGGCGTTGCCGCGCAGCCAGTCGGGGTCCTGGGCCACGCGCCTGAGGACCTCGACCCACTTGTTGACGACCTCCGCCGGCAGCCCCGGCGGCCCGTAGAGGCCGCTCCACCCCATGACGTCCTCCATGGCCGCCATGCCCAGTTCACGCGCGGTCGGAATGTCCGGATACTCCTTGAGGCGCTCCGCCGTCGTGGTGAGCAGGCCGCGCATGGTGCCGGCCTTCAGCTGCCCGCCGAGCGTGGGCAGGTTGTTGCACAGGAACTGCACCTGCCCCGACAGGATCGCCGCGGTCGCCTCCCCGCCCCCCTTGTAGCCGATCTGCTCGGCGGAATTCGACGGCAGGCCGGCGCTGCGCAGCAGAATCTCGACCGCCATGTGCTGGGTGGTCCCGGGCCCCGCGGTGGCGTAATTGAGCTTGCCCGGCTGCGTCTTCAGCGCATCGAGGACGTCGCGGATGGAGCGGTAGGGAGAATCGCCCTTGACCACGCACGCCACCGGATTGAAATCGAGCAGCGAGATCATGGTGAAGTCGTTCCACTTGTACGGCGTCTTCGAATCGAGCGCCGGACTGATCGCCTGCGAGCCGCCGCGCGAAATGAGGAGCGTGTAGCCGTCGGGCGCGCTGGTGCGCACGCGCTGGGAGCCGATGGTGCCGGATGCGCCGACGATGTTCTGGACCACGAGCGGCTGACCGATGTACTTGGCCGCCACGGCCGCGAGGTTGCGTCCGGAGGCGTCGCTGTCGCCGCCCGCCGCATACGGAGCGATCAGCGTGATCGGGCGGGTCGGGTAGGCCTGCGCGCTGGCCTCGGCCGCGGCCAGTGAAACCAGCGCGGCTGCCAGTGCGGCTGCCCGGGTGCGGTTGCTGTAGCTCATGTCTCGATGTCTCCGATGTGGGGGCGGCCGTGCCTGCGGCCGGGCGTTTGGCGCGTCTTCGCGGATTAGTTTACGATTCATCATCTTGGCGTCGCAACAGGGACACTACCAATGGCAGCCTCACCTAGCGAAACGCCCGCACCGATGCCACCGGGTGCCATTTCCGGCCCGTCGGCCTGGTACGGGCCGGAGCTGGCCGGCAGAAGCGACTGGATCTGGCGTCTCGACGGCCGCGACATCGACGAGATCGAGTCCGCCATCGCGCACTTCCGCTCCACCGGACTGCCGATGGAGAGCATCGGCCGCGACAGCTTTCCCCTTCCCGTGCTGTCGGCCAAGCTCGAGCGCATGCTCGGCGAGATCCTCGACGGCCGCGGCTTCGTGCTCGTGCGCGGCTTTCCGATGGAGGGCCGCGACATCACGTCCGCCGCCATCGCCTACCTGGGCCTGGGCCGCCACTTCGGGACGCTGCGCAGCTCCAACGGCAAGGGGCATCTGCTCGGGCACGTCAAGGACGTCGGCGCCGACATCAAGGACGGCAACACGCGCTTCTACCAGACCAATCGCCGCCTCGAATACCACACCGACTCGGCCGACATCGTCGGTCTCCTGTGCCTGCAGACCGCCAGAAGCGGGGGCGAGTCGTTCCTGGCCAGTTCCGTCACGGTGTACAACGAGATCCGCAGGCGCCGGCCGGACCTGCTCCCCGCCGCCTTCCTGCCGTTTCCCACCGACCGCCGCGGCGAGGTGCCGGAGGGAATGAATCCGTGGTTCGACATCCCGATCTTCAACTGGCACGCGGGCAAGCTTTCCGGGATCTACCTGCGCCACTACATCGAGGAGGCGCAGCGGCGCTTTCCGGCCGCCCGCCGCCTGAGCGCCGCCCAGATCGAGGTGATGGACCTGATCGACGAACTGGTCAACGATCCGGCGATCCATCTGCAGATGGCATTCGAGCGCGGCGACATGCAGTTCCTGCACAATCACCAGATCCTGCACTCGCGCAACGACTTCGAGAACTGGCCGGAACCGGAGCGACAGCGCCACCTGCTGCGCCTGTGGATCGCGCCCCCCGGCGGCCGCCCGTTGCCCGACGTCTACGCGGCACGTTATGGCGGCACGACACCGGGCGACCGCGGCGGGATCATCGTCCCGGGCACGCGCCTGTCGGTCTCGCTGGCGGCGTGAACTTGCCGACGGCGAACCAGTCGAACGTGAAGTCATGATGCTCGACCGCCGCGCGCGCACGCTGCTCAAGACCCTGGTCGAACGCTACATCGCCGACGGCCAGCCGGTCGGCTCGCGCGCACTCTCGAAGTACTCGGGCCTCGATCTGTCGCCGGCAACGATCCGCAACGTCATGGCCGATCTCGAGGAACTCGGCTTCATCGCCAGCCCGCACACGTCCGCCGGCCGCGTGCCGACGCCGCGCGGCTACCGGCTGTTCGTCGACTCGCTGATGACCGTGCGCCCGCTGGACGAAACGGCACGTCTCGAGCTCAAGGAGCACCTGCTGCCCGATCAGCCCCAGCGCGTGATCAGTACTGCGGCACAGATGCTCTCGGAACTGTCGCAGTTCGCCGGCGTGGTGATGGTGCCGCGCCGGCAGAGCGTGTTCCGGCACATCGAGTTCCTCAATCTCTCGGAGAAGCGCATCCTGCTCATCCTCGTCACTGCCGACGGCGATGTGCAGAACCGGATCCTGTTTCCGGAGAAGCCCTACAGCCAGTCGCAGCTCATCGAAGCCGCCAACTTCATCAACCAGCACTACGCGGGCGCGGACTTCGACCAGATCCGCCAGCGGCTGGGAGAGGAACTCAAGGAACTGCGCGAGGACATCGTCCGGCTGACGCAGGCGGCGGTCGAAGCGAGCGGGCAGGCGCTCGCCGGAAGCACCGAGGGTTATGTCCTGTCCGGCGAGAAGAATCTCCTCGGCGTCGCCGGCCTGTCGTCGGACATGGATCGCCTGCGCCGGCTGTTCGACATGTTCGAGCACAAGACCACGCTGATCCAGCTGCTCGAGACCTCGAGCCGCGCGGAAGGGGTGCAGATCTTCATCGGCGGCGAGTCGGCGCTGGTGCCCCTCGATGAAATGAGCGTGGTGACCGCGCCCTACGAGGTCGACGGGCGCATCGTCGGGACGCTGGGCGTGATCGGCCCCACCCGCATGGCCTACGAGCGCGTCATCCCGATCGTCGACATCACCGCCAAGCTTCTCTCGAACGCCTTGTCGGGCGTCAACGAGTAGCCCGCGCGATGGCGCATTCCGCCGCGCCGGCGTACCGGCATGGTTCCCCGGCGCGCGTCGGCATCCTGCTCGCCAACCTCGGAACGCCCGACGCGCCGACACCGTCGGCGGTGCGCCGCTACCTGCGGCAGTTCCTGTCGGACCGGCGCGTCGTCGAGATTCCGCGGCTGGTGTGGTGGCCGATTCTGCACGGCGTCATCCTCAATGTCCGGCCGCGGCGGTCGGCGGCGAAGTACCGCGAGATCTGGACCGCGGCGGGTTCGCCGCTCCTGGTCCATACCGAACGCCAGGGCCGCCTGCTGGCCGAGGTGCTGCAGGCGCGCGGCGTGACCGACTGCGACGTCGTCATCGGCATGCGCTATGGCAATCCGTCGATCGCCACCGCGCTCGACTCCCTCACCGCACGGGGCTGCGACCGCGTCATCGTGATTCCGCTGTACCCGCAATATGCCGCAAGCACCACCGCCAGCGTGTTCGACGCCGTCGCCGCGTGGGGCGGCCGCACCCGCAATCTCCCGGCGTTCGACTTCGTGCGTGGGTTCCACGACCACCCGGCCTACATCGCCGCGCTGGCCGCTTCCGTGCGCGAGCATTGGGCGCGCGCGGGCGGCGCGCCCGACGTGCTGGTGATGAGCTTTCACGGGGTTCCGCGCCGGACGCTCGATCAGGGCGATCCGTATCACTGCCTGTGCCTGAAGACCGCGCGCCTGCTCGCGACCGCGCTCGGCCTCGCCGATGACGCCTGGCGCGCAACCTTCCAGTCGCGCTTCGGCCGGGCGGAATGGCTGAAACCCTACACGCAGGACACGCTGATCGAGCTCGGCTCCCGTAAACTGGCGCGCCTGGATGTCGTCTGCCCGGGCTTCACCAGCGACTGCCTCGAAACCCTGGAAGAGATCGCGATGGAAGGCAAGCAAGCCTATCAAGCAGCCGGCGGCGGCGCGTACACCTACATCCCGTGCCTGAACGAGCGCGAGGACTGGCTCCGCGCCCTGGCCGACATCGTCGCACCGCACCTCGCCGCCCTGGCACGCCCGGCCGAGGACGACGCGGACCGCGCGGCATCGCGCGAGCGCGCGCGCGCGCTCGGAGCGGCGCAATGAGCGCCTGGGCGGGTTGCGCGGCACTCGCCGCCGACGACGACGAGGCCAGCCGCAAGCTCGCCGCGCTGATGCTCAAGCGCGAAGGTCTCGTGGTGACCGCCGTCGAGGACGGGCAGCAGGCGCTTGATCACGTCGCGGCCAACCACGTCGATCTGGTGCTGATGGATCTCGAAATGCCGCGCCTGGGCGGTCTGGACGCGATCCGCGCGATCCGCGCGCTGGCCCCGCCGCGTCCGGCGCGGATCGTCGCGCTCACGTCGCACGCCGACGAGACGGTTCGCGCGCGGTGTCGCGAGGCAGGCGCCGACGCCTATCTCGTCAAGCCGGTCCGCCTGGCCGATCTGCAGCGCGTCCTCGGCGAGGTCTTCGCGGCCCCGGCCTGATCAGTCGGCACCGCGCAGCCGCAGCGGCCGCAGCGCGTCCGCGCTGCCGATCACCAGGCCGAGGAAGCGCCCGTGCGCGTCATAGGCGCGCGCCGGCTCGCCCGCGCCCGGTCCGCGTTCGGGACGCGCGACCGCCTGACCGTGCCGCAGCCGGTCCGCCTCGCCCTCCGACAGGCACACACGCGGCAGGTCGGCGACGAGGGCATCGACCGGCAGGAGCAGGTCGTCGCGTGTCGCCGCCGGCATCGCCTCGATGGCATCGAGCGTGCGCGCAGACGCGACGTCGAGGGCGCCGACCGCCTCGCGGCGCAGCGCCGCCAGGTGGGCGCCGCACCCGAGCGCCCGGCCGATGTCCTCGGCCAGGGTGCGGACGTACGTTCCCTTGCTGCAGCGCACGCGGAACCGCGCCGTCAGACCATCGAATGCCAGCAGTTCGATCGACTCGATCCGGATGCGCCGCGGCGCCCGCTCGAGCGTCAATCCGGCGCGCGCGTACTCGTAGAGCGGCCGGCCGTCTCGCTTGAGCGCCGAGTGCATCGGCGGGACCTGCTCGGATTCACCGCGAAATCGCGCCAGCACGGCGGCGACCGCGGCCGCGTCGGCCTCGACCGGTGCACGCGCGAGCACCTCGCCCTCGGGATCGCCGGTGCTGGTGACGATGCCCAGTCGCATGGTCGCCGCGTAGGTCTTGTCGGCATCGAGCAGGCCCTGGGAGAATTTCGTCGCCTCGCCGAAGGCCACCGGCAGCAGTCCGGTGGCGAAGGGATCGAGCGTGCCCGTGTGGCCCGCCTTGGCCGCGCCGAACAGCCACTTCGCGCGGCCAAGACACTGGTTCGAGCTCGGGCCGGCCGCCTTGTCGAGCAGCAGCACGCCATCGACGCGCCGGCGTGGCGCGCGTCGGCGCGGTTCAGTCCCCGCCACGCGTCGCGTTGGCCTCGTCGATCAGGCGCGACAGCCGGATGCCGCGCTCCAGGCTCTGATCGAACTTGAAATGCAGCTCCGGCACCTGGTGGATCTTGATGCGGCGGCCCAGCTGGACGCGCAGGAATCCCGCCGCCTTGGACAGGCCCTTCTGGATCTCGGCGATCGCCGAATGATCGGTCAGGGTGGTGAAGTACACGGTCGCATGGGCGTAATCCGGCGAAACCTCGACGGCCGACAGGCTGATCATGCCGATGCGGGGATCCTTGAGCTCGGAACGCAGGATCTCGGCCAGGTCGCGGCGGATCTGCTCGGCGACCCGGTCCGAACGGGCGAAACCGCGGTGTTGGTGCTTCATGGCTGTTCGCGTGCGCGCAGGCGCCGTCGGGTCGATCGCGCCGAGTCGCCGGCGCGATCGCACCTCAGGCGAGTGCGCGCGCGATCTCCTGCACCTCGAAGATCTCGAGCTGGTCACCGACCTCGATGTCGTTGTAGTTCCTCAGCGACAGGCCGCACTCGAAGCCTGCCTTGACCTCGCGCACGTCGTCCTTGAAGCGCTTGAGGGAGTCGAGCTCGCCGGTCCAGATCACGACGTTGCCGCGCAGCAGCCGCGCCGACGCGCCGCGCTTGACGACGCCGTCAAGGACGTAGCAGCCGGCCACCGTGCCCACCTTGGTGATCTTGAACACGTTGCGGATCTCGACCGAGCCGATGACCTGCTCGCGGCGCTCCGGCGACAGCATCCCCGACATGGCCGCCTTGATGTCGTCGACCGCGTCGTAGATGATGTTGTAGTAGCGGATGTCGACGCCGGCGCCCTCGGCGAGCTTCTTGACCGACTGGTCGGCACGCGTGTTGAAGCCGATGATGACCGCCTTCGAGGCGATCGCCAGATTGACGTCGGATTCGCTGATGCCGCCGACGGCGGCGTGCACGATCTGCACCCGCACCTCGGAGGTCGACAGCTTGGTGAGCGCCTGCGCGAGCGCCTCCTGCGACCCCTGCACGTCGGTCTTGAGGATCAGCGGCAGGTTCTTGACCTCGCCCTCGGTCATCTGGTCGAGCATGTTCTCCAGCTTCGCCGCCGACTGCTTGGCCAGCTTGACGTCGCGGAACTTCCCTTGCCGGAACAGCGCGATCTCGCGCGCCTTGCGCTCGTCGGCGATCGAAATGACCTCCTCGCCGGCGGCCGGCACGTCCGAAAGACCCTGGATCTCCACCGGGATCGACGGGCCGGCTTCGGCGATGGCCCGGCCGTTCTCGTCGAGCATCGCGCGCACCTTGCCGAAGGACGACCCCGCCAGGACCATGTCGCCGCGCTTGAGGGTCCCGCCCTGCACCAGCACGGTGGCGACGACGCCCTTGCCCTTGTCGAGCCGCGATTCGATCACGAGTCCTTTCGCCGGCGCGTCCTTGACCGCGGTCAGCTCGAGGACCTCCGCCTGCAGCAGCACCGCGTCGAGAAGATCGTCGATGCCCTGTCCGGTGCGGGCCGATACCGGCACGAACTGCGCGTCGCCGCCGTACGACTCGGGGATCACGCTCTCGGCCACGAGTTCCTGCGTCACGCGCTCCGGATTCGCCTCGGGCTTGTCGATCTTGTTGATCGCCACCACGATCGGCACGTTGGCCGCGCGCGCGTGCGCGATCGCCTCCTTGGTCTGCGGCATGACGCCGTCGTCCGCGGCGACCACCAGGATCACGATGTCGGTCGCCCGCGCGCCGCGCGCCCGCATCGCGGTGAACGCCTCGTGGCCCGGGGTGTCGAGGAAGGTGATCATGCCCTTCTTGGTCTCGACGTGGTACGCGCCGATGTGCTGGGTGATCCCGCCGGCCTCGCCCGCCGCCACCCGGGTGGTGCGGATGTAGTCGAGCAGCGAGGTCTTGCCGTGATCGACGTGGCCCATCACGGTGACCACCGGAGCACGCGGCTCCGGCACCGCATCGGCGTGCACCTCGGCCTCGACGAGGAAGGCCTCCGGGTCGTCGAGCTTGGCGGCGATCGCCTGATGCCCCATCTCCTCGACCACGATCATCGCGGTGTCCTGGTCGAGCACCTGGTTGATGGTCACCATCTGACCCATCTTCATCAGGGTCTTGATCACCTCGGCGGCCTTGACCGACATCTTGTGCGCGAGGTCGCCGACGGTGATCGTCTCGGGAACGTGCACCTCGCGCACCGTCGGCTCGGCGGGCGCGACGAACGCGGTCTCGCTGTCGCGCGCGCCTCCCTTGCCATGCCGCTGCTTCGGCCCGCGCCAGCCCGAGGCGCCGCCGACATCGCCGCGCGTCTTGATCGCGCGCTTCTTCGCGGCATCGTCGCCTTGCCACGCCACGGCGCCGAGCACGGCGGTCTTGGCGGGCTTCTTGACCGCCTTCTTGTCGTCGCCGGGCTTGGCCGCCGGCTTGTGCAGCGTCCCCGCGGACAGCGTGCTCTTCGCCGCCGCCTCCGCCGCGGCCTTGGCCGCCGCGACCTTCTCGGCGGCCGCCCGCTCGGCGGCCTGGCGCTCGCGTTCCTTCTTCGCCGCGATGTCCGCGGCCTGCATTTCGCGCAGCCGCTGGTAGCGCGCCGCCTCTTCCTCGCGGATGCGGCGCTGGCGCTCGTCGATGACGTTGACGACCACCCGCGTCGGTGCCGGCGCGGGCGCCGGCGCGGATTCCTCGTCGCTGCGCGCCTCCGCCGTTGCGGGCGGCTCGTCGGCAGCCGCCTGCACCTCGGCCGGCTCCGGCGCGGGTTCCGGCTCCGGCTCGGGCTCGGGTTCGGGCTCGGCGACCGGCATCGGCTCCGGCGGCGGCGCCGCGGCCTCCACCGGCTCGGGCGCAACGACGATCTCCTCGCTCGCCGGCGCTGCCGCGACCTCTTCCGGCGCGGCAGCGGGTTCGGCCGCCTGCGCGTCGGCCGTGGCATCGCGCTGGATCAGCACGCGCTTCTTGCGCACCTCGACCTGGATGGTGCGCGCCTTCCCGGACGAATCGGCCTGCTTGATCTCCGAGGTCTGGCGCCGCGTCAGCGTGATCTTCTTCTTCTCGGGCGTCGCGGCCCCGTGGCTGCGGCGCAGGAACTCGAGCAGGCGCGACTTGTCCGCCTCGGTCAGGACGTCGGCAGCGGCCTGCTTCTCGACACCAGCCGAGTTGAGCTGTTCGAACAGCGCCGCTACCGGCATCTTGAGTTCTTCTGCCAGCTGGGCGACGGTGGTATTAGCCATTGCAGTCTTTCTTTCGCGGATGCGCGTCTTCTGGTCGAGCGTTGTTGCCGGTGGTCGTCACGTCGGGTGCTGCTGCGGCGCCGCCGGCTATTTCTGCTCCTCCGCAAACCAGTGTTCACGGGCCTTCATGATGAGCGCCTTGGCCGCGCCCTGGTCGATCGGGTCGATCTCGACGAGTTCGTCGACCGCGAGTTCAGCCAGATCGTCCCGGGTCTTGATGCCTGCCTTGGCGAGCTTGGCCGCCAGCTCCCGCGTCATGCCCTCGAGATTGAGGAGGTCCTCGCTGACCTCGCCGAGCGACTCCTCCGACGCGATCGCCTCGGTGAGCAGCGCGTTGCGCGCGCGCGTGCGCAGCTCGTTGACCGTGTCCTCGTCGAACGCCTCGATCTCGAGCATCTCGTTCAGCGGCACGTAGGCAACCTCCTCGAGCGTCGAGAAGCCCTCGGCGATCAGGATGTCCGCGACCTCGTCGTCGACATCGAGGCGCTCCATGAACAGCTTGCGGATCGCGGCGGTCTCCTCCTCCTGCTTCTTCTTCGACTCCTCGACGGTCATCAGGTTGATTTCCCAGCCGGTGAGCTCGGACGCGAGGCGCACGTTCTGCCCGCCCCGTCCGATGGCGATCGCGAGGTTCTCCTCGTCGACCACCACGTCCATCGAGTGCTTCTCCTCGTCGACCACGATCGACGACACCGCGGCCGGCGCCAGCGCACCGATGACGAACTGCGCGGGATCGGCCGACCAGATGATGATGTCGACGCGCTCGCCGGCCAGCTCGTTGGTGACCGCCTGCACCCGCGAGCCGCGCATGCCGACGCAGGTGCCGATCGGATCGATGCGGCGGTCATTGGTGAACACCGCGATCTTGGCGCGCACGCCGGGGTCGCGCGCCGCCGACTTGATCTCCAGAAGCCCTTCCTCGATCTCGGGCACCTCGAGTTCGAACAGCGCCTTGATGAATTCCGGCGAGGTGCGCGAGACGATCACGGCCGGGCCGCGCTGGGTACGGTCGATCTTGTGGATGTAGGCGCGGATCCGGTCGCCCACCCGGAACATCTCCTTGGGGATCATCTGGTCGCGCGGCAGCGCCGCCTCGACGCGCCCGGACTCGATCAGCACCCGGTGGTTCTCCACCCGCTTGACGGTGCCGTTGATGAGCTTCTCGTTGCGTTCCAGGAAGTCATTGAGGATCTGATCGCGCTCGGCGTCGCGGATCTTCTGCAGGATGGTCTGCTTCGCCGCCTGCGCCCCGATCCGGCCGAACTCGATCGGCTCGAGCTCCTCCTCGATGTAGTCCCCGATCTGCACCTCGGGGTCCTCGTCGCGCGCGTCGGTGATCCCGATCTGGTTGTCCTCGCTCTCGAGGTCGGGCTCGTAGACCACCTGCCAGCGCCGGAACGCCTCGTGCTCGCCGGTCTCGCGGTCGATGGCCACCCGGACGTCGGCGTCGCCCTTGAAGCGCTTCTTCGTCGCCGACGCGATCGCCTGCTCGAGCGCGGTGAAGACCACCTCGCGCGCCACGTTCTTCTCGCGCGCCAGCGCGTCGGCCAACATCAGGATTTCCTTGCTCATGACCACTCTTCCTCTAGAACTCGATCACCGGCACCAGGCGCGCACGGTCGATGCGCGCGAAGTCCAGCTCGATGATTTCGCCGTCGACTTCCAGCGCCGGCCGGCCGTCGCGCACGCGCGCCACGCCCGTGAAATTCTTGCGCACCCCGTGCGCCCCGCCCAGCGGTGCGCGCAGCTTGACGCTGACCTCGTGCCCCTCGAACCGCGCGAAATCGGTCTCCTTGGTCAGCGGCCGGTCCAGGCCCGGCGACGACACCTCGAGGCGGTCGTAGTCGACGTTCTCGACCGTCAGGACGTAGGTGAGCTGCCGGCTCACCTTCTCGCAGTCGTCGACGGTGATGCCCGCCGCGCGCCTGCCCCGCGGCCGCACGCCGGTGTCGGGCAGGTCGATGAACACGCGCAGGAACCGGCCGCGGTTGGACCGCTCCACCTCGACCAGCTCGTAACCCAGCCCCTCGACCGTGCTCGCAAAGAGCGCCGTCACGTCCATGTCCATCCCACGCCGCGCGCCACGGGCGGCAACATCAAAGGCACAAACAAAAAATGGGCGAAACGCCCATTTGAAAGCCATGCCGGAACCCCCGGCACGCCGTTCTATGCTGCCACCGCACCCCGTCCGGGCACAAGCACGCAGCCAAGCCTTAAAAGTATAGCAGAAGCGGGCGCAAAATGCACCCGCTTCGGCCGTCAGCCTTCCTGCGGCGGCTCCGGCGGGACGATGGACTTCAGCCGGGAGCGGCGGTGAGTGATCACCGGCATCGGCGGCGGCGGCGGTGCGTATTCGTCGTCGTCGCGCCGACGCGGCCGGACGACGCGTCGGCCGTCGAGGGTCAGCGCACTGCGGTCGATCCCGCCGCGCTTGGCACCCCGGCGCTTGGCCCCGGGCGCCTTGCCGGGCACACCGCGCGTTCCGGGGCCGCCGGGCGGCTTGCGCCGGCCGGGCTGCTTGCCGGTGCCGCGCCCCGGCGCCGTCCGTGGCGCCGCGCCGTCCTTGCCCTTGCGACCGGCGCCGCCGGCGTTGCCGCGGACCTTCTGACGGCCCTTGCCGCCGCCGGCACCCGGCGCCTGCCCTCCTTCCGCGGCGCTGCCGGACGGCGCGCCCTTCAGGAGTTCCTTGACCTCCAGCGCGGTCAGCGCCCGCGCCTGACCGCGCCGCAATCCGCGCGGCAACGGAATCGGGCCGAAGCGGGTGCGAATCAGCCGGCTCACCTGCACGCCGAGCGCCTCGAACATGCGCCGCACCTCGCGGTTGCGCCCCTCGCGGATCATCACGCGGTACCAGCGATTGACGCCGGGGCCCTCGTCGCTGAATTCGCCCTCCTCGAGCTTCATGAACCGTGCCGGCCCGTCCTCGAGATCGACACCGTCAAGCAGCGCATCGGTCTGCTCATCGGTGAGTTCGCCGACCACCCGCACCGAGTACTCGCGTTCGACTTCGTAGCGCGGATGCATGAGACGGTTGGCCAGATCGCCGGAATTGGTCAGGATCAGCAGGCCCTCGGTATTGAAGTCGAGCCGCCCGACCGCCACCCAGCGGCCGGACTTCGGCGCGGGCAGGTTGTCGAACACGGTCGGCCGTCCCTCCGGATCATCGTGGCTGACGATCTCGCCCGGCGGCTTGTGATAGATCAGCACCTCCGGCGCGTCGCGCCCGCTCTTGAGCCGGATCGGCTTGCCGTCGACCCGGACCACGTCCCGACGGGTGATGCGCTGCCCCAGCGTGGCGATCTTGCCGTTGACGCTCACCCTACCGGCGGTGATCGCCTCCTCCATGTCGCGGCGCGATCCCAGGCCGGCCTCGGCGAGCAGCTTCTGCAGCTTGAAATCGTCACCGCCGGGCGTCGCGCGCTCCGGCCCCGCCGGACGCGGCGCACCCGCCGCCGCGCCAGTCGCCGCCGCCTTGGCGCCTCCCTTGCCGCGCCGTCGATTGCGGCGCCGCTTCTTCTCGGGGCCCGCCGCGGGCGCGGCCGGCGGCTCCGTCCCGGTTGCCGGACTCGACGCCGCGCCGGGCGCCTCGCCGGACGCGCCGGCGTCTGTATCAGGATGCATCTGCCAGATCCATCACTTTCTCGATCTCCTCCATCGGCGGCAACTGCTCGAGCGAAACCAGGCCCAGATCGTCGAGGAACGCCTTGGTCGTTCCGAACAAGGCGGGCTTGCCCGGCGCATCGCGATGGCCGACCGTGTCGATCCAGCCGCGCTCCTCGAGCGTCTTGATGATCTGCGGCGACACCGCCACACCGCGGATGTCCTCGATGTCGCCCCGGGTGACCGGCTGGCGGTAGGCGATGATCGCCAGGGTCTCCAGAACCGCGCGGGAATAGCGGGGCGTGCGGTCGGGATTGAGCTTGGCCAGGTACTGCGCATACTCGGGTCGCGACAGGAAGCGCCATCCCGAGGCCAGCGCGACCAGTTCCACACTGCGCCCGCCCCAGTCGACCCGCAATTCCTCGAGCAGCGCGCGCACCGTGTCGGCGCCGACCTGGTCGTCGAACAGGCGGCGCAGCTCGCTGATCGAAAGCGGGGCGCCGGCCGTCAGCAGCGCTGCTTCCAAGATACCCTTTGCTTCGGTGGTGTTCACGCGATCTGGCCGTTCCTGCCGCGCCGCGGCCCAGGAATGGCAACGATGCCCTGTGAAGGTGCGAAATTGGAGGTGCGCGCCGGCCCGGAATGCACTGCAGTCGCAAGCGGTTCCGCATTCAAGCCGGGGGCACGGGCCCATGCCGACCGATTCGCGGATACAAGCCGGGGCGCTTCATCTGCTTGCCGGCCGAAGTATACCAACTTGACGCCTGCGTGCGGCACCCGTGCCGCGCCAGCCCGGATCAGTCGCCGCGGCTGCAGGCCGCGGGCCGACGCACCCGGCTAGTGCACCGCTTCCGGTGCCGGCATGGCGGCCGGCAGCGCCCGCGTCACCTCGATCTCGGAGCCGCCGTTGCGATACTCGACCGACTCGCACAGGCTCTCGACGAGGCTGATGCCGCGGTCGGCGCGCCGGAACAGCGCTCCCGCGTCGAGCCGCCAGGCGCGCTCGTCGAATCCCTTGCCGGAGTCCTTCACCCGGATGCGCATCTTCGGTCCGGCGTCGGTCTCGATGCGCGCCACGTCGATGTGAATCACGCCGTCGGCGAGCTGGGCCAGGCGCCGCTCGCGCTCGCGCGCGTACGCAACATGCCCGTTGGCTTCCTCCTTGAGGCGCGAATCGAGTTCCAGCAGCCCGTGCTCGAGCGCATTGTCGTAGAGCTCGGCCAGCACGCGGAATGTCGATTCGTCGATCGCCCCTGCGGGGTCCAAGCGCGACATGAACTCCTGCAGGATCGGAATGATGTCGACCCGGGTCAGGCGCTCCGCGCCGATGCGCAGCCGCAGTTCCCAGTCGCCCGACGCGGCATGCGGCCGCACCACCAGGGCCTGCTGCGGCACGGTCCGCGCCGCGCTGCGGCGCGTGCGACGCTCCAGCTCGGCGCCGCAATCGACGATGGCAATCGTGATGTCGTCCTTCGCGCTCTCGCCGGCCAGGTGGTCGGCGACGGCGATCTTCACCGACTCGAAGCGATCCTTGGCGGGCCAGTCGCGAAACGCGCGCAGCACGCCGGCCTCCGCAAACGCCGAGCCGTCGGCCGCCTCCGCCTCCATCAGGCCGTCCGAGCACAGGAACAGCTGGACGTCGTCGCGGAACGGGACGTAGTCCGGGCGACTGTCGAGATCCTCGCTGGCCACCACCCCGAGCGGCAGATGCGTGCTGTCCCAGCGCGCCACCGCCGCGCCGTCGGAATCGATCATCAGGACCGGCGGATTGCCGCCGTTCCACACCTCGATGCGCCCCTCGATCGAGTCGATGCTGACCAGCGTGACCGCCACGAACCGGTGCGACGGCAGGTCGCGCCGGATCGTGTGGTTGAGTTCGGTGACCAGCGCCGGCAGTCCGAAGCCCTTCTGCGCCATCGACTGGAACGCGCGCCCGATCGGCAGCACGTTGAGCGCAGCGGTCAGCCCGTGACCGACGCCGTCGGCGAGCAGCACCTTCAGCGAACCGTCGGGGGAGCGTTCGGCCATGACGATGTCGCCGCTGAACTTGAAGGCCGGCGAGTTCCAGGTGCGCAGGACGGCGCCGTGCTCGGTCTGGATCGGCAGCAGCTTCTGCATGATCGACCGCGCCGCGCGGTTCTCGGCCTCGCTGGCCTCGAAGTAGGCCTTCAGCGCGCCGTTCTGGTCGCGCATCTGCCGCTGGATGTCGGTGTAGCGCGCGGCGTTCGACAGGTGCGCCCGGAGGATCGCCGCGTTGACCGGCTTGGGAAGGTAGGCATCGGCGCCCGCCGCGATCGCCTCCGCGACCTCGGCCGTGTCCTCGTTGCCGGTGACGAACCAGATCGGCACCCACCGTGTCGGGTCGAGCGCACGCAGTCGCAGCGCCGTCTCGCGGCCGTTCATGACCGGCATCGCGTAGTCGAGCAGCACCACGTCGGGCTGCACCCGCGGGTACATCTCGATCGCGGCCATGCCGTCGGCGGCATGCGTCGGCGCGAACCCGCAGGAGCGCAGGATCCGGCACAGCACCTGCGCCTCGATCGGGTTGTCCTCGACAACCAGCGCGACATAGCGCGCGCTCGCGCCCGGCGCGTCAGCCATCGCCCGAACCATGTGCGCGGTGTCCGCTCAGTGCAGCGTGAACAGCTTGTCGAAATTCGCCACGCGCAGAACGTCGCGGACCGTGCCGGCGCAGTTCGCGAGGCTCACCTGCTTGCCCATCGACTTGCCCTTGTCGCGCAGAAGCAGCAGCATGCCGAGCGCGGAGCTGTCGAGATAGTCGACCTCGCGCAGGTCCACCACCACCTCGGTCACCTCGTTGCCCGAGAAGGCCTCCTCGTAGGCCTGCTTGAAGCCCCGGTGGCAGGTGAAGTCGAAGCGCCCCTTCAGCGTGAGGCTGGCCCGACCATCCTTGCGGTTGACGTTGATGTTCATCCCTTGCTCTCCCGATTGACCCATGAATCCGTGCCACCGCTACACGCGGTGCATCGTGCCGATCCCGCGCAGGCGCGCCAGCAGACGGCCGGCGACCTCCTGCAGCGGCACCACTTCGTTCGCCGCGCCCGCCGCGATGGCCTCGCGCGGCATGCCGAAGACCACGCAGCTCGCCTCGTCCTGGACGACATTCCAGGCCCCGGCATCGCGCATCTCCCGCATCGCCTGCGCGCCGTCCTTGCCCATGCCCGTCAGCATCACTCCGATCACGTTCGCACCGCCGACCTCCGCGCCCGACCTGAACAGCACCTCCACCGATGGCCGGTGCCGGTTGACCGGCGGCCCGTCGGACAGGCCGGTGATGTAGTTGGCCCCGCTCTTGCGGACAACCAGGTGGTGGCTTCCGGGGGCGATGTACGCATGCCCCGGCAGCACCCGCTCGCCGTCCTCCGCCTCCTTTACGGCAAGGGCGCAGGATTTATTGAGCCGTTCGGCGAAGCTTCGGGTGAATCCGGCCGGCATGTGCTGGGTGATGAGGATGCCCGGCATGTCCGCCGGCAGCCCCTCGAGGACCGTGCGGATCGCCTCGGTGCCGCCGGTCGAGGCACCGATCAGGATCAGCTTCTCGGTCGAGGCGGTGCGATTGCCGAGCGCCGCCCGCGACGGCCGCTGTGCCGCCGCCGCCGGCAGATGGCGCGCGATCGGCAGCCGCGAGCGCGCCGCCGCCCGGATCTTGTCCGTGATGTCCTGCGCATAGTCGGCAATGCCCTTCTGGATGTCGAGCTTCGGCTTGGCGACGAAGTCGACCGCGCCCAGTTCGAGCGCCCGCATGGTCGCTTCGGTGCCGCGCTCGGTCAGGGTCGACACCATCACCACCGGCATCGGCCGCAGCCGCATCAGCTTCTCGAGGAACTCCAGGCCATCCATGCGCGGCATCTCGATGTCCAGCGTCAGGACATCCGGCGCCAGCGCCTTGATCATGTCGCGCGCGACCAGCGGGTCGGGTGCGGCGCCGACGGCCACCATGTCCGACTGCGCGTTGACGATCTCCGACATCAGCTTGCGTATCAGTGCGGAGTCGTCGACCACCAGTACCTTGATCTTGTCCATGCTTCCTCCGTGGTTCCTCGCGCACCTCAGACGAACAACTCGATGTCGCCGGCCGTCTGATCGCTCTTGCTGGTGCGCAGCTGGCTCGTGTAGGCGCGCTCGCGCGTGATGATCGTGTCGTTGTTCAGCGTCTTCAGCTTGCGCACCAGCACGCGACCGGTGGTGGGGAACAGGTAGACCTTGCGCGGCCAGACATCGAGCAGGTCGCGCGCGAGTATCGGTATCCCCTCGTTGCCGAGGAAGCGCTCGACGAACTCGGCGTTGCGCTCCCCGACGTTGGACGATGAAAGACTCTGCATGACGTTGCCGGCCCCGAACACCTTGGCCTTGAGGCGCGACTTCTGCGCGCCCATCTTGATCAGCTCGTTGATCAGCAGCTCCATTGCGAACGCGCCGTAGCGGCCCGACTCGCCGAACATGTCCACGCCGTTGGCGCCCGCATCGGGCAGCATGAAGTGGTTCATGCCGCCGACCTTCCGCGTCTCGTCCCAGAGGCACGCGGACACGCACGACCCCAGGACCGTGACGATCACCATGTCGCGCGCCGACGCGTAGTACTCCCCGGGACGGATCTTCGCCGCATCCAGGCCGACCTGTGGATCGAAATACAGCTTCGGCCCGGCATCCACCGGTGCCGCGCCCCCTCGCTTGATTGCCAATTGGTACCTCGTCAGGTTCGCGAATCCGCGTCACGCATTGCCCGGGCGGGAGGTGAGCCGGCAGGCGGCCCCGGGGTTGACCTCGTAGACGGTCTTGCCGAGCAGCTGGAACACATCGCGTGCCTGCGCGAAGTTCTCCGAGTGCCCGACGAACAGCAGGCCGCCGGGGTTGAGCAGAGGCGCGAAGCGGCGCAGCAATCCGTACTGCGTCGGCTTGTCGAAGTAGATCATCACGTTGCGGCAGAAGATCGCGTCGAATCCTGGACGCAGCGGCCAGGCCGTGTCGAGCAGGTTGAGCTGCCGGAACGTGACCATGCCGCAGACCTCGGGCCGGACCCGCACCCAGCCCTCGTTCGCGCCGCTGCCGCGCAGGAAGAACCGGCGCACCCGGTCGCCGTCGACGCGCGCGACCTGCTCGTCGCGGTAGCTGGCCGATCGCGCGGTCGCGAGCACGGCCGTGTCGATGTCCGTGGCGAGGATGCGCACCGACCGGGCGGCGCCGGCGAACGCCTCCTGCGCCGTCATCGCGATGCTGTACGGTTCCTCGCCGGTGGAGGCGGCGCAGCACCAGATGTTGATGCGTTCCCTGGCGCGCAGGCGCTGCAGATGCTCGGCGAGAATCGGAAAGTGGTGGGCCTCGCGGAAGAACGAGGTCAGGTTGGTGGTCAGCGCGTTGACGAAGCCCTGCCACTCCTCGTCCGCGCGCGGGCCGCCGCCTTCAAGCGCGTCCAGATACTCCGTGAAGCTGCGCATGCCGGTGGCGCGCAGCCGCCGCGCGAGGCGGCTGTAGACCATGCTCTTCTTGCTCGGGTTGAGCGCGATGCCGGCGTGGCGCCGGATCATCTCGCACACGCGGTCGAAGTCCTGGCCGGACATGGCGTATTCCGGCGCCGCGATGGTCGGCGGGTGCGCATGCACCGCGCCGCCTTGTTGCAGATTCATGGGCTGATTCCGATGGCAAATGACGGGGCCGCGCGCACCGGTCCGGTTGTCCCGTGCACGCGCGGCGACAGAGGGTCATCGTGGGACCGGCGGAATCAGAACTCCTCCCACTCGTCGGCCGTGCCCGCGGCCGCCGGCGCCGCTGCGCCGCCGCGCGCCGGCGCCTTCGCCGACGCCTTCGCGACCGGCTTCGCGCCAGGATTCGGCAGGGCCTTGGCGCGCGCGCGCCCGGGTGCGGCGGCTGCCGCGACGGCGCGCTGCTCGTCGCCGAGGCGGAACACGCTGACCATCTGCGACAGGCCCTGCGCCTGCTCCTCCATCGACTCGGCCGCCGCGGCCGCCTCCTCGACCAGCGCCGCGTTCTGCTGCGTCACCTTGTCCATCTGCGCCACCGCCTGGTTCACCTGCTCGATGCCCGCGCTCTGCTCCTGGCTCGCGGCGGTGATCTCCGCCATGATATCCGTCACCCGCTTGACCGATCCGACGATCTCGTCCATCGTCGCGCCGGCATCCGCCACCAGCTTCGAGCCGACCTCGACCTTCTCCACCGAGTCGCCGATCAGGCTCTTGATCTCCTTGGCGGCGTTCGCGCTGCGCTGGGCAAGATTGCGCACCTCGGTCGCGACGACGGCGAATCCGCGCCCCTGTTCGCCGGCACGCGCGGCCTCGACCGCGGCGTTCAGCGCCAGGATGTTGGTCTGGAAGGCGATGCCGTCGATGACGCTGATGATGTCGACGATCTTCTTCGACGCCGCCGTGATCGCATCCATGGTTCCCACCACCTGGTGGACCACGCCGCCGCCCTTGACCGCGATCTGGCTCGCCGCTTCCGCCAGCTGATTCGCCTGCTTCGCGTTCTCGGCGTTCTGGCGCACGGTCGAGGTCAGTTCCTCCATGCTCGACGCCGTCTCCTGCAGGCTGGAGGCCTGCTCCTCGGTGCGTTGCGACAGGTCGGTGTTGCCCATCGCGATCTCCTTCGCCGCCGTCCCGATCGCCCCGGTCGACTCCCGGATCGTGCCGACCACCTGGGTCATCGTGTCGATCAGGGAGTTGACGCCCTCGCACAACTGCGCGATCTCGCCGGTCTTTCCGGCCACCGGCACCCGCTGCGTCAGGTCATTGCCCTGCGCCGCCGACACCACGTCCTGGACCTCGCGCACCGCCGCCTGCAGCGCCTGCGTCGCCAGGATCTGCGCGGTGACGTCGGTGGCGATCTTGATCACGCTCTTCACGCGGCCCATCTCGTCCTTGACCGGGGCATAGGTTGCCTGGATCCACACCTCCTTGCCGGCCTTCGAGACGCGCTTGAACACGTTCGTCTGCGCGAGGCCGGCGTTGAGGTCCGCCCAGAACTGGCGGTATTCCGGCGACGCGGCATACGTAGCCTCGACGAACATCCGGTGGTGGCGCCCGACGATCTCGTCGCGCCCGTAGCCCATGGCACGCAGGAAATTCTCGTTCGCCGAGACCACATTGCCGTTCAGGTCGAATTCGATGAACGCATACGAGGCGTCGATCGCCGCGAGCACGCCGCGCGCGCGCTGGCGCTCGAGTTCCGCCTCGGTGATGTCGTAGCGCACGCCGAGATAGCGCTCGGGCTTGCCGTTCTCGCCGAGAATCGGCGCGATCACCGCGTCGACGTAATAGGGGGTGCCGTCCTTCGCCCGGTTCTTGATGACGCCGCGGAACATCTCCCCGCGGCCGATCGTCCCCCACATCTTCTTGAACACCTCCTTCGGCATGTCGGGATGGCGCGTGGTGTTGTGGGGGTGGCCGATCAGCTCGTCGCGCGAGTACTTCGACACCTCGATGAACTTCTCGTTGATGGTGACGATGTCGCCCTTCTTGTCCGCTTCGGACACGATGCTCGTCATGTTCATGATGTCCGTGCGCACCTTGAGTTCGGCCGAGACCGCCTCGAGCTGCGCTCGCAGCTTGCCGATTTCGCCACCGCCAGACGCCGACGCTTCGGCACCGAGAATCTTCTGCATCCAACCCATGTCAACTTCTCCTTGTTGAAAGTTGCGAATCGCCTTGGCTCAGCATCCCGGCCGGTCCGGCCTCCGCCCTACCGGCCCCGGATGTTCACGCCGCGAGCAGGTCGCCTGCCGCCGCACTGCTGTTGCTGGCCTCGAACAGGCCCATGTCCGCGCTGCCGATCAGGGCCTCGATGTCGACGAGGATGAGCATCCGCTCGTCGATCGCGCCGAGCCCCTTGACATACTGGGTCGCCAGGACCGCCGAGAAGTCCGGCGCCGGGCGGATCTGCTCCTCGGCCAGCGTCAGGACGTCGGACACGCTGTCGACCACGATGCCGACAACCCGGCCGCCGACGTTGAGGATGATCACGACCGTGAACTGGTCGTAGGTCGGCTCGCCGAGCGCGAACTTGATCCGCAGGTCCACGATCGGAACGATGGAGCCGCGCAGGTTGATCACGCCCTTGAGGAACGCCGGCGTATTGGCGATCCGCGTCACGGTGTCGTAACCGCGAATCTCCTGCACCTTGAGAATGTCGATGCCGTATTCCTCCTCGCCGAGGCGAAAGGTGAGGAATTCATTGGCGCCGCCCTGCGCGATGCGGCCGGCGAGCTCCTTGGTTTCCATAGCTGGCTCCGTTGGTTTAGTGTCGGGTTTTCTTGATCAGCGCCGCGACGTCGAGAATCAGCGCAACGTGCCCGTCGCCCATGATGGTCGCCCCGGAGATGCCGGGCTGGCGGCGATAGTTCGTTTCCAGGCTCTTGACCACCACCTGGTGCTGTCCGACCAGTTCATCGACGACCAGGGCCGCCTTGACCCCGTCGGCCTCGACGATGACGATCATTTCGGTGCCGCGCGGCGGCGCCGGCGTCGCCGGCGGGAACACCTCGGCGAGCTTGAGCACCGGCAGATACTCGCCGCGCACGTCGAGCACCCGGCCCTGGCCCGACACCGGTCGCAGCGCGCGGGCATCGGCCTGCAGCGATTCGACGACCGAGGCCAGCGGCAGGATGTACACCTCGCCGCCGATGGCGATCGACATGCCGTCCATGATGGCCAGCGTCAGCGGCAGGCGCACCGTCATCCGCGTGCCCGCCCCGGCCGCGGACTCGATGTCGACGCTGCCGCCGAGCGTGCTGATGTTCCGGCGCACCACGTCCATGCCGACGCCGCGGCCCGACACGTCGGTCACCACCTCGGCCGTGGAGAATCCGGGTTCGAAGATGAGGTTCCAGACCTCGCCGTCCGACGGTGACGGCGGCACCGCGATGCCGCGCTCCCTGGCCTTCGCGAGGATCCTGTCGCGGCGCAGCCCGGCGCCGTCGTCGGCCACCTCGATGACGATGTTGCCGCCCCGGTGGGACGCCGACAGGGTGATGGTTCCCGTCTCGCTCTTGCCCGCAGCGGCGCGCGCGTCGGGCAGTTCGATGCCGTGGTCGAGCGAGTTGCGCACGAGGTGCGTCATCGGATCGATGATCTTCTCGATCAGTCCCTTGTCCAGCTCGGTCCCCTCGCCCACCATCTTCAGCTCGACCTTCTTGCCGAGCTTCGTGGCGAGGTCGCGCAGCATGCGCGGGAAGCGGTTGAACACCATCGCGATCGGCATCATCCGGATCGACATCACCGATTCCTGCAGGTCGCGCGTGTTGCGTTCGAGGTCGGCCATCCGGGCCAGCAGTTGCTGGTGGCGTGCCGCCTCCACCTGCGTCGCGTTCTGCGCCAGCATCGCCTGCGTGATCACGAGCTCTCCGACCAGGTTGATCAACTGGTCGACCTTGGACACCGGCACCCGGATCGAGGCCGTCTCCGCCTGTCTGTCGGCCCTCGCCGCCGCCGGCCGCGCCGGGCTCGGTGGCGCCGCCACGACGGGTGGCGCAGGCGATGCGGTCGTCGCCCCGTCCGGCTCCGGGAGCGGCGAGAAGAAACCGTAGCCGTCCCCCGCCTCCGCGGTGACCGGGGCCGCCGAGGGTGCGGCCCCAGGTGCCGGGGCGGCGTCATCGAAGAATCCGTAGTCGGCCTCGTCGGCCGGCGCCGGTGCCGGCTCGAAGAAGCCATACCCTGCTTCGACGGGCGGGTTCGGCGACGCGGCGCCCGTGCCGCCCTCGCACAGCGCGCGCAGGCGCAGCACCAGGGCGGAGGCGTCGGGGGCGACGTCCTGCTCGCCGCGGTGCACGGCGAGCTGATTCTTCAGCAGGTCCCGGGTCTCGAGCAGCGCGTCGACGATCTCCACCGTCGGGCGCACGCTGCCGTTGCGCGCGAGGTCGAGCAGGGTTTCGGCCTCGTGCGTGAGTTCCGACACGTCGGCGAAGCCGAACATGCCTGCGCCGCCCTTGATCGAGTGGGCGGCGCGGAAGATCGCGTTCAGGTCTTCCTGGCTCGCGGCCTCGACGTCGATCTCCAGCAGCAGCGATTCCATCGAGGCGAGATGCTCGTCGGCCTCCTCGAAGAAGACGGTGTGGAACTGGGAGAGATCGACGCTCCGTGCCCCGCTTGCCGATTGCGTTGGGGTGCTCATGCGATCACCGTGTGCAGAGTCGCGCGCCCCGGCATCAGCCGAGCACCTTGCGCACGACCTCGAGAAGCTTGGCCGGGTCGAACGGCTTGACGATCCAGCCGGTCGCGCCAGCCGCCTTGCCCTGTGCCTTCATGGCGTCGCCGGACTCCGTGGTCAGCATGAGGATTGGCACGCTCTTGTAGGCGGGCATCGCGCGCAGGGCCTTGATCATGGAAATGCCGTCCATGCCGGGCATGTTCTGGTCCGTGAGCACGAGGCTGACCCCGCCCGCCTTCGCCTTGGCCAGGCCATCGTTGCCGTCGACAGCCTCGACGACGCTGTATCCCGCGCCCTTCAGGGTGAAGCCGACCATTTGGCGAATGGAAGCCGAATCGTCCACGGTCAGCACGGTCTTGCTCATGGTGTTTTCTCCTGTGAATTTGCCGTCGTGCGTCGCGCCGGCTCAGAAAAGCTCTACGTCGCCGCTCGCCACGGCCTTTTGCTGCACGGGATTGTGTGAGGTCGCCTCGTGCATGCGCGCGACCCGCGCCGCGGCGCCCGGCGCGCCGGCGGGGTCGCTCATGTCGTCGAGCAGCGCGCGCGCTTCGTCGAGGCGTTTGGAGGTGTGGCCGATGAGCTGCGAGGCCATGTCCTGGAATTGCAGCGCGGTGACCGCGTCATTGACCGTGGTCGTCATCTTGGCCGCGATCACGTCGATCGCGCCCGCGGTCTCGGCGATCAGGTCGTTGGCGCGCGTCACCAGCGTCATGGTGTTCGCGGTCTCCTGCTTGCTGCGCAGCAGACCGACCATGTCGTGCGACGCCATGCCCGTGATCACGGCCTCGGCATCGCGGACCGAGCGGTCGATCTTCGACATGTCCTCGCGGATCGCCCGGGAGAACTGCACGGTGCGGTCCGACAGCGCGCGCACCTCGTTGGCGACGACCGCGAAGCCGCGGCCGGCCTCGCCGGCGCGGGCCGCCTCGATCGCCGCGTTGAGCGCCAGCAGGTTGGTCTGGCGCGAGATCCCGTCGATCTCGGTCACCATCTTCACCGCCTGCTCGACCTGCAGCTTGACGCCGTCCATCTGATCGACCAGGCCCATCGCGTGCTTGCTGGTCTCGATCGTCGCGGTGACGAATTCCTGCAGCATGGTGGCCGTCTTCGTGACGATGCCCGACACATTGATCGCCTCGGTGTCGCCGCCACCGTTCGAGCTTCGGGCGATCGCCAACGCATGGTCGCGCTGGCGCGTGGCGAGTTCGTTCATCTCGGTGAAGTCGGTCAGGAGGCGACCGATGGCATCGGCGATGATGCCCCGCAGGCGTTCGAGCTCCGACTGCGCGGCGTCGAACTGGGCCCGCAGCGCCGCGCCGACCTCGTCCGCGGGGAACGACGGCGGCTCCGGCGGGGCTTGCGCCGGTTCCGCGGCCGGCGCCGGAACGGCCGGATGGCCGGGTCGGAAGAGCGACCAGACCGCGGCTCCCGCGACCGCGCCGGCGCCAATCATGCCCGCCCAGCCGCCCAACCATGCAACGCCGGCGGCCGCGACCGGCGCGCCGACAGCGACTGCCTTACGATATCCGATCATGCACCGTGTGCCCTTCTCATGAAATCCTCCGCGCTTCGGTGTATCCTCGCGCTCCCTCGCACGCCCTCGCGTCGCCCGCGACCGCACGCACCGGTCGCCTGCCGGCACAATTGCCCGGGGCCCGGTCTGCGACGCTGCGGCGGTGGCGCTAGACTATGGGCTGCATCCGCACCGACGATTATTCGCGGATGCGCCCCACGAAATCGAACGAGAATGACCACGGATTCGCCGCTAATTCGATTCAAGATTCCCCGGCGCCGGTCGCGGAGGCCGGCATGAGTTCGGCCGGGCTGGGCATCACCGGCCGGTTCAAGACGCTCACCGCCGCCGCTGGCGAGCCGGATGCGCGAAGCGCGCCGATGCGCATCCTTTGCGTCGAGGACTCGGACACCGACTTCGAGTTGCTGCGCTTCGCCCTGCGCTCGGCCGGCCTGCAGCCGGTCACCCGGCGCGTCGAGGACGAGCGCGGAATGCGCGAGGCGCTCAGCCAGGATGCCTGGGATGTGGTGATTTCGGACCACAACCTGCCGCAGTTCTCGTCGGCGGAGGCGATGCGCGTGCTGCGCGAGTTCGAGCCGGACACGCCGTTCCTGATCGTGTCCGGCGCCATCGGCGAGGACGCGGCCGTCGCTGCCATGCACTCCGGCGCCGACGACTACCTGATGAAGCACAGCCTGAAGCGGCTGGCGCCGGCGATCGAGCGCGCGCTTGCCGCCGCGACCGAACGGCGCCGACGGCGCGCGGCGACGGCCGAGCTGCGCGCCTCGCTCGACTACCTTCGCACCGTCCTCACCGCGTCGCCGGTTGCGATCATCACCTTCGACGGGCGCCTGCACATCACGCTGTTCAATGCCGCCGCGGAGGAGTTGTTCGGCGACGGCCACCCGCTCCAGGTCGGCCGCAGCCGGCCGGTCGAGAACCCGTCGAACCTGCGCGTGCTCGAACGGCTCCGCGATGCCGTGCAGATGGGTCCGGTGCGCAATTTCGAGGACACCTGGTACCGCGCCGACGGCCAGGCACGCGACTTCAGCTTTGCCGCGGCCCGCCTCGGCAGCGACGAAGGCGATGGCGCGGTCGTGTTCGTCGCCGACAACACCGAGCAGAAGCGCGCCGAGCTGGCCCAGCGCGAGACCGAGACCCGGTTCGCCGCGATCTCGGCCAACCTCCCGGGCGTCGTGTTCCAGATGCTCGCGCGCCCGGCGCAGCGCGTCCTGCTCATGCCCTACGTGAGCGCGGGCTCGACCGGGCTGTTCGGCATCGCGCCCACCGAATTCTTCAAGGATCCCGCACGCTTCGTCGCGCTCCTGGACGCCCACGACCGCGACGAACTGTTCGCAGCCCTGGAGCTCGCGATCCGCCAGGGCCATGTCCTCGAGGGACAATGGCAGATCCGGCGCGCCGACGGCACGCGGCGCTGGATCCAGCTCTCCGCCACCGCCCGTGAAGCCAACAGCGAGAACTGGCTGTTCGACGGCATCATCACCGACATCACCGCGCAGAAGGAGACCGAGCGCGAGCTCACGCGCTCGCGCGAGGAACTGCGCGAACTGACCGCGCACATCGAGTCGCTCAAGGAAGCCGAGCGCCGCGCCGTCGCGCGCGAGATCCACGACGACATCGGCAGCACGCTGGCGCGCATGAAGGCCGACCTGGCGTGGCTCTCGCGCCGCTTCGGCGACACCCCCGAGGTCGCGGCCAAGCTGGCGGGCATGACCCAGCTGGCCGACGGCGCGGTCCAGACCGCGAACCGCATCGTCCAGGCGCTGCGCCCCGGCATCCTCGACTACGGCATCGCGCCTGCGCTTGAATGGCAGGCCAAGGACTTCGCCAGCCACAACGGCATCGCGGTGACCTTCGAGACCAACGACGAGGACCTCGCCCTCGACATCGAACAGTCGACGGCGCTGTTCCGGGTGTTCCAGGAGTCGCTCACCAACATCTCGAAGTACGCCCGCGCCTCGCGCGTCGAGACCGAGCTGTTCGCCACCCCCACCAGCGTCACCCTCGAGGTGCGGGACAACGGCAACGGGCTGGCCGCCGGCGACCTGATGAAGCCGACCTCGTTCGGCATCCGCGGCATGATGGAACGGGTGCGCGCGCTCGGCGGCTGGCTCGACATCAGCGGCCAGGCCGGTCATGGCACCACCGTGATGCTGTCGATTCCGCGCCAGCGCTCCCCTGCTCCCAACGCCACCTCTTTCGAAAGTCAGCCATGATCCGAGTCCTCATCGCGGACGACCATGCGATCGTCCGCAAAGGCCTGGTGCAGATCGCTTCCGAGAGCCGGGAGATCGAGATGCGCGGCGAGGCCTCCGAGTACAGTTCCCTCATGCGGCTGCTCAAGGACGAGCCCTGCGACGTGCTGCTGCTCGACATCGCCATGCCCGGCAAGAACGGGATCGACGTGCTGAAGGTGGTGCGCGAGCAGTATCCGCGCATCCAGGTCCTCATCCTGTCGATGTATCCCGAGGACCAGTACGCGATCCGCGCGCTGAAGGCGGGGGCGGCCGGTTACCTGACGAAGGACAGCGCGCCCGAGCGCCTGGTCGAGGCGATCCTCTCGGTCGCGCGCAAGAAGCGCTACATCACGCCCAAGGTTGCCGAGATGCTCGCCACCCACCTGGTCACCGAGACCGACGGCGAGCCGCACGAGTCGCTTTCCGACCGGGAATTCCAGACCATGCGCCTGATCGCCTCCGGCAAGCAGCTCTCGCAGATCGCGGACGAACTGTCGTTGAGCCCGAAGACCGTATCGGTCTATCGCGCGCGCGTGCTCGAGAAGATGCAGCTGAAGAACAACGCCGAGATCACGCACTACGCGATCAAGCACGGCCTGGTCGAGTAGACCCCGGCCGTACCCCGGCGTTCAGGGGAGCACGGTGGCGGTCACGGTGTTTCCGTTGCCGCTGTACTCGACCCGCGTGAAACTCAGCATGCGCGACATCGCGATGCCGCGTCCGTGGTTGTCGAACGCGCGCTCCGGGCTGATCTCGAGGTAGGACTGCCAGTCGAAGCCCTCGCCTTCGTCGATGATCGTGAAGACGACGCCGCCCTCGGCGCGGCGCGCGCGGATGCGCGCGTGCTTGGTCGCGTTCTCGGGCAGCGACAGGCGGCGCTCCACCTCCGCGCGCCAGGTCCCGGCGGTGTTGAGCGCCGACTTCTCGCGGTAGCTGATGCCGAGGTTGCCGTGCTCGACGGCATTGACCATGAGTTCGTTCAGTCCGAGGACGCTCTGCTCCGGACGCGGGCACAGGCGCGCGAGGAGCGAGGCCAGGCGGCGCGCCTCGCCGAGCGTGCGGAAGTGGAACTCCCCCTCGACGAACAGCGCCGGATCGAAGCGCTCGTCGACCAGGGCGAGCCGGTGGCGCCGATGCTCGAGCGCGGCGTCCAGGATCGCAAGCAGCACGTCGCGCTCGAACGGCTTGGTCAGGTAGTAGTACGCACCCTGGCGCAGGCCTTCGGCGACCTGGTCCTTGGCCGCGGCCGCGGTCTGCATGATCACCGGAAGCGCGGCGAAGCGCTCGTCGCCACGCAGCATGCCGAGGAGCTCGACGCCATCCATCACAGGCATCATGCGGTCCAGCAACACCGCGTCGAAGCCGTCGGGATCGGCATCCAGGATCTCCCAGGCCTCGCGGCCGTTGGCGGCGCTCACCGTCGTGAAGCGCGGCGGCTCGAGATGCTCGGCGAGGATCTCCAGGTTGATCGGCTCGTCGTCGACGAGCAGGATCCTGGCATGGTCGGTCGATACGTGGTGCGAGGATGCGGTGATCGTGGTCATGGCGTTCTCCCAGGGGTCAGGTCACGGTTTCGGTGGAATGCAGGGGATGCTTGCGGAGCGCGGGCGGCGCGTTCGCCGGCAGGCGCAGCACGAGGACCGCGCCGGTTGCCGGCGGCGGCGGGCTGACCGCGCGGATGGTGCCGCCGTGCGCGACGGCGATTTCGCGGCAGATCGCCAGCCCGAGCCCGGTTCCGCCGGCGCCGGAGCGCGTCTTCGACGACTGCACGAACTTGTCGAACACCGTCTCCATCTCGTCCTCGGGGATGCCGATGCCGCTGTCCGACACGCGGATCTCGAGCACGTCTCCCGCCGGTTCGCCGCCGCGCGCGGCGACGATCGCGCACTCGAGACGCACCTCGCCGCCCGCGTTGCAGAACTTGATCGCGTTCGACAGCAGGTTGCGCAGGACCTGGCTGACGCGCAGCGCGTCGATGCGCGCGCTGACGGCGCCGGACACGGCGGCGGCCAGCCGGACGTCCTTGGTGCGCGCCAGCGTGTCGCACTCGGCGATGGCGTCATCGATCAGGGCGGCGACATCGGTCACCTGCCGGTGCAGCTGCATCTTGCCGGCCTCGAGCTTCGAGAGGTCCAGCAGGTCGTTGAGGAGCTTGAGCAGGCGCGCGCTGCTCTTCTGGATGTTCTGGAAGTACTGCTGGACCTTTTCGATGCCGACGCGGTCCGCCTTCTCCACGCCGAAGTTGGCGAAGCTGATGATCGCGTGCATCGGCGTGCGCAGCTCGTGCGACATGTTGGCAAGGAACTCGCTCTTCGCGAGGCTCGCGCGCACCGCCTGCTGGCGCGCGATGTCCGCCTGCGCCCGCGCCTTCTCGGCCGCCTCGCGCTGGCGCTCGGCGTCGCGCGTGGCGAGCTCGAGCCCGGCGGTGCGCTCCTCGACGAGCTGGGCCAGGTTGTCGCGATGCCGCTTCAGTTCCTCGTCGGCGAGACGGGCCGCATGCACGTCCGACGCCGTGCCCGAGGTGACGATCGCCCTGCCGCCGGCGTCGCGGGTGGCGATGCCGCGGAAGCGCAGCCATCGGTACTCGCCCCTCGCCGTGCGCATCCGCACCTCCCAGGTGATCGCATCCGGGGACGCGAGCATGCGCGCCACACCGGCGTCGTGCAGGCATCGGTCGTCCGGGTGGACGAGCTTCATCCACGCGTCGCGCTGGCGCGGCATCGCGCCCGGCGCGAAGCCGAGGAGTTCGTCGAAGCGGTCCGAGAGGAAGAACTGGTCGGAGGCGACATCGCGCTCCCACACCCCGTCGTTCGATCCGTCCATCGCACGCTGGTAGCGCACCTGCATCGCACGCAGCTCCTCGGCGGCCACGCGCCCCGCATGCACGTCGGATGCGGTACCCGAGGCGATGCGCACGGCGCCGGCCTCGTCGCGCACGGCGCGACCGCGCAGCCGCAGCCAGCGGTAGCTGCCGTCGCCCGTGGCGAAGCGGGCCTCCCACGTGATCGTGTCGTCGCCCTGCCGCATCGCCTCGATGCAGCGGTCGTGCATCGCCCGATCGTCGGGATGGACACGATCGAACAGGTCGAAACGCGCGCGCGCGGCCGCGTCAGCCGGCATGCGCAAGGTCTCGATGATGCGATCGGAGACGAACGACTTTCCGGTGCCGAAATCCCGCTCCCAGATCACGTCGCTGGCCGCCTCGATCGCGCGCGCGTAGCGCTCCTGCGACTGGCGCAGCGCCTCCTCGGCGCGCCGGCGCGACGCCTCGGCCTGCCGTCGTTCATGCACGTCGTGCAGCGTGCCGACGCATTGCCTGGCGCCGTCGGCCCCGGTGAAGCCGCGGCCGCGGATCTCGAACCAGCGCGCGCTGCCATCGCGCGTGACGATGCTGCACTGCTCGTCGATCTGCTCAATGCTGCCGTTGTTGAGCGCGTCCAGCGCGGCGCTCGCACTCGCGCGCTGCGCGGCGACCAGGAACTCGACAAACGGGCGCCCGACGCTGTCGATCACCGCGTGCCCGGTGAGGCGCTCCCAGGCCGGGTTGAGCAGCATGATCCTGCCTGCGGCGTCGATCTGCCAGATCGCCTCGCGCGCCGTCTCGAAGATGCCCCGGTGCTTGGACTCGCTCTCCATCAGCGCCTGTGCGGCCTGGCGCTCGGCGGTGATGTCGCGCTCGACGGCGACGAAGCGCTCCAGCCCGCCCTGGTGATCGAATACCGGCGTGCAGTCGATGCTCACCCAGTAGCGCCGCCCGTCCTTCGCGTAGTTCACGAGCGACGCGGTGAAGCGACGGCGCGCGGCGATCGCCTCGCGCATGATCGCCACCGTCGCGGGATCCGTCTCGGGCCCCTGCAGCACGCGCCCGGCGACGCGTCCCTTGACGTCCGCGAGGCTGTAGCCGGTGACGCGCGTGAAACCGGCGTTGACCCACTCGATCCGGCACGCGGTGTCGGCGATCACCACCATGTGGGCGTTGTGGCTGGCGGCGGCGGCCAGCATGCGCGCCTCGCGCTCGCTCTCGCGCAGCGCCAGCAGGGCCTGGCGCCGCGCCGTGATGTCCTCGCACAATAGCCAGGTGCGCCCGCCGCTGCCATCACCGGCGGCAAACGCCGAGACCCGCACCGGGACGCAGACGCCGTTGCGGGCGATGTATTCCTTCTCGTATGCCGCGGCGGCGCCATGTGCATCCAGGCTGCGCCGCGCTTCCGCCTCGACCGCTTCGTGGCCACGCGCCGTCAGGCCGGACTCGGTCAGCGCCGCGAGCTCCTCGGCCTCGTAGCCGACGATGCGCAGATAGGCGGGATTGCAGCGGGCGATCCGGCCGTCCGCCTCCACCAGCGCCATCCCGAGCGGCGACCGCTCGTACAGGATGGCGAGCATCCGCCCCGCGGACTCGATCTGCGCGTGCGCCGCGTCGCTGGCCGCCCGCGCCTCGTCACGCGCGCGCAGGAGCCCGTTGAAGGTCTCCGCCAACCGTCCGATCTCGTCGCGGCGGCCGACCGGCAGCGGCGACGAGGCGCCCGGGTCGGCGGCGCGCTCGCGCACCGCCCGCTCGAGCGCGGCGAGCGGCGCGAGCAGGCGCGACATCATCCACCAGGCCGCGAGACCGCCGCCCAGGGTCAGCAGCACCAGGACCAGGGCCAGCGCGAGCACCTGGCGCCGCAGTTGCGCCTGCAATTCGTCCAGTGGCTGTGCGGCGAAGATGGTCCAGTCGACGTCCGGCACCGGGCGCACGGTGTAGATCACGCGGATGCCGGCCGCGTTCCAGCCCTCCTGCATGGCCAGCGCCCGGGTGCGCACGGCCTGCCGGTGCGCAAGCAACAGGGCCGCGCCTTCGGTGGCGCCGGCATCGGCGAGCGGACTCGCCGACCGTGAATGCGACAGCAGCAGCCCGTCGCGCGACAGCACGCCGGTGTAGCCGGCACCGTCGGCAGCCGGGCGCGACAGGCCGCCGATCAGCCGTGTCGAATCCAGCTTCACCACGCCGGCCAGCGCGCCGACGGTGCGCGATCGCGGGTCGAGCAGCGGCACGAGCAGGATCACGCGCGGCTCCCCGCTGAAGCGGCCGACGCTGGGCTCGGAGACGGTGAACCCGCCGTTCGCGCGAAAGCGCCGGTAGTACTCGCGATCGGCCACGCTGGTGCCGGCGCGACCGGGACGCCGCGGATGATCGGCCGTGACAATCCCCCCGGCGTCGACCACCCAGAACTCCTCGATCTCGCCGTTGTACCGCGCCAGCGATGCCAATCGCGCGCGCAACTGATCCGACGCATCGAGGTCGCCGGCGCTCAGACTGCCGGCGAAACGTTCGAGTTGCCCCCTCTGGAATCGAAACCGGCCCGCAAGCTCGGCCGCCAGCGTCGCGGCAAGCTGCTCCTGGCGCATCTCCTGGGCCGCGCGCAGGGCCGCAACATGCTGGGCCTCGAACAGTCCCCCGGCGATGACGAGCGCGAGCGCGACCAGGGTGGCCGCCCAGGCCGACATCCGGCTCTTGAGCGAGGCCGCCGGCCGCGCCGGAGCCCGAGGTGTACCGGAATCGATCGCGATCATGCGTCGGCCGCCACGGGCGAATCGGCGTCGGCGTCCCGGACGGCCGCCGCCGGAACCACGGGAAGGTGGACCACCAGGCACGCGCCGCCCGCGGAATTGTTCTCGGCACGGATCGTGCCGCCGTGCGCCTGGACGATCTCGCGGCAGATCGCCAGGCCGAGCCCGGTGCCGCCCGCGCCGTTGTTCGTCTTCGACGACTGGGCGAACTTGTCGAACACGGCCTCGAGCTCGTTCTCCGGGATGCCGATTCCCTGGTCGCGCACGCGGATCTCGATCCCCGCAGCCGCAGTCGTTCCCGTGTCCGCGAACGCGAGCGGCCGCACGGCGACGACCACCTCGCCCTCCGGCGGGCTGAACTTGATCGCGTTGGAGAGCAGGTTCCCGAGCACCTGCAGCAGGCGTTTCGCATCCCACCGCGGCCGCCCCGCCGCGCCGCCCGGCGCAAGCCGGATGCGCACGCGGCGCGACTGCGCGAACGCCTCCGCCTCGCCGATGCTCTCGGCCAGCAGCTCCGGCAGATCGACCGGCGCAAGCGACATCGTCATCTTGCCTGCCTCGAGCTTGGACAGATCGAGCAGGTCGTTGAGCAGGTCGAGCAGGCGCGCGCCGCTCTTCTGGATGTTCCGGAAGTAATGCGCGAGCCGGTCCCGCTCGACGCGGTCGACACGCTCGACACCGAAGCCCGCGAAGCTGATGATCGCGTGCATCGGCGTGCGCAGTTCATGCGACATGTTCGCGAGGAACTCGCTCTTCGCATGGTTGGCGCGCTCGGCAAGGCGGCGCGCGGCCTCGGCGCGGTCGCGCTGGAGGTCGGCGTCGCGGCGCGCCTGCAACAGGCCCGCGGTGCGCTCGTCGACCAGGCGCGCGAGGTTGTCGCGGTGCACGCGCAACTCGTCCTGGGCCAAGCGCGCGTCGTGGATGTCGGTCAGGGTCCCGGCCGTGGTCACCGCACGCCCGGTCGCGTCCCGCACGGCGCGGCCGCGCCTGCGCATCCAGCGATAGAGCCCGGAACCGGTGCGCATCCGGGTCTCCCATTGCACCGTCTCGTTCGACGCCAGCAGTTGTGCGACTGCGGCGTCGCTCACCGCGATGTCGTCCGGATGATTGAGGGCACGCCAGGCGGCGCGCGTGCGCGGCATGTCCGCCGGCCGATACCCGAGAATCTCGGCCAGCCGGTCGGAGGTGAAGAAGCTGTCGCTGGCGACATCGCGCTCCCAGATGCCGTCACTGGAGCCGTCGAGCGCGCGCTGCAGGCGCGCCTGCGCCCTGGCGAGGGCCTCCATCGCCGCCTTGCGTTCGCTGATGTCATGCACGACCGTCGAATAGAACTCGACCCCGCCGCCGGCGTCGCGATGGCTGAGGATCACCTGCGAGACCGGCAGGACCTCGCCGCTGGCGGTGAGGAGTGCGGTCTCCCCCGACCAGGCCTCGCCCGGCGCTGCCGGCGGCGCGCCGTGCCGCCAGTCGCCGCCTCCGGCGGCCGCCCGGCCCGCGAGTGCCCCCGCCGCCGCACTGCCCAGGACGCGCCGGGCGGCGGCGTTCATGTAGGTCGGGCGCCCGGCGGCATCGAAGGTGATGTACATGTCGGGGATGGTTTCGATGACCTTCAGCAGGCGTCGCTCGCGCAGTCCGGCCTCGTGCTCGTCGTGGACATCGGCGACCGACCCCGCGGCGAACCGCAGGCCATCCTCGTGGAACAGCCGACCGCGGATCCGGAACCAGCGAAAGCCGCCGCTGCCCAGACGCATGCGCACCCGGCAGTCCATGCCCGCGGCGCCGCCAAGCATGGCGCGAAAGGCGGCGGTGACGGCTGCGCGCTCGTCGGGGTGGAGGCGCGCACGAAACCACTTCGCGTCGACCGAAGCAGCATCGATCGTCACGCCCAGAAGCTCCTGAAACCGCGGCGACAGATAGCATTCACCGCTCTCGACCTGGAGCTCCCAGGCGCCGTCGGTGGTACCGGCGACGATCCGTTCGAACCGGCGCCGGCTCGCGTCCCGGTCGCGGGTCATGCGATCGGCGAGCGCTTCGGCACGCCAGCGCGTGCGCTGCGACAGATAGACCACCAGGGCGAGCAGCAGGCTCGTCGCCAGCCCGGCGCCGACGGGCAGCACCTCCTGCGATACCGGGCTCGCCAGCCCGTAATCCGGCGCGGCGCGCGCGTGGAGGCGCCAGACCCGCCCGTACATCGGGATCGCGACCGTCTGTTCGTGCACGGCAAGGCCGGCGCGCGATCCCGGATGCCCATCCTGGCCGTGCTGCAACAGTACGCGCGACGGTTCCCGTATGCCGCCTGCGTCGTCGAGTGTGTAGCTGAAACCCGGTTCCCGCCCTGCCAGCACCGCACCGACCAGTTGCCCGGCATCGATCATCAGGAACACATGGCCCGAGGCGGCGTGCTCGCGCTTCTGCGGTGTGTGATGCGGCAACTGCCGCTGATAGAGTGGCATGAAGAAGAGCGCATCGGCACCACCGGCCGTCGCCGGCGCGATCGGCGCGCTCAGATGGGGTGCGTCCACGCGCGTCGCGCGCAGCATCGCCTCCCGCAGCCCGGGATCGGACCGCAGCGCGCCGGCGAGGGACGTCCGCACGGCCGCGTCGCCGGGTTCGATACGCACCGCCAGGCCGCCGGTGCCCTGCGGCGCCACATGACCATAGCCGGTGACGCCAGGGTGGGTCTCGGTGAGCCGAAGCGAGGCGACGAACGAACGCCACTCCCCGTCGGTGACCTCGTCCGACGCCTCGTGCAGCCCGGCCCCCGCGGCCAGGAGCGCGGCGGCGAGGTGGGCGCGCGCCTCGATCTGCTCGGCCAGCGCGCGCACGTCGGTCTTGAAGCGCTCGGCGGCGCGCTCGTGATTGCGCACGCGCAGCTCGTTCCAGAGGTACGCGGTGAACACGCAGCCCATGCCGAGGGCGAGGAGCGGCAGGAGCCACGCCCGCCACGGGGCGCGGCGCGTGCCCTCCGGGACGCGTTCCGCCGGCATCCGGTTCGCTCCGCGTTAATCGGCCACGCAAACCCGGTTCTTGCCGGTCTGCTTGGCCTTGTACATCGCGGCATCGGCGCGCGCGATCACCGCGTCGCGGGTCTCGCCGTCGCCGAGCAGGGCCACGCCGGCCGAGAACGTGATCAGGACCTTCTCGTTCTGGTGCAGGAAGAAGCGCCGCGTCAGCGTGCGCTGCACGCGCCGCATCACCTCCGCCGCTTCTTCCAGCCCGGTGTCGGGCAGATAGAGAACGAACTCCTCCCCGCCGTATCGCCCGACCACGTCGGACGGCCGGATCGCATCGCGCAGGATCCCCGCAAGGTGCTTGAGCGCGCTGTCGCCCGCGAGGTGTCCGAGCTGGTCGTTCAGGCGCTTGAAGTTGTCGACGTCCAGCAGCGCGACCACCAGCGGCGTGCCGGCGCGGCGCACGCGGGACGCCTCCACCTCGAACGCCTCCTCGAGCCCGCGCCGGTTGAGCACGCTGGTGAGCTGGTCCTCCTTGACCAGCGAGCCGACCTCGGCGAGTTCCGTCTCGAGCTGGCGCACCCGCTCCTCCTGGGTCCGGGCCGTTTCCCGCGCCTGGCGCAGCTCGTCGCGCGAGCGCCGCATCGCGACCTGGGCGCCGCGCGTGTCGGCGAGCAGCGACTGGATCAGCCCGGACAGCGCCGCGATGCTGTCAGCCGCCTCGATCTGGCCCGCATACTGGCTGAACTTGTCGTGGTAGTCGCCGGTCGATTCGGTGAGTTCGTCGAGCCTGTCGATGAACAGCGTGACCATCGTCTTGAGCGCCGTCTTGGCCTCATCGAGGTCGTTCTTCAGGCTGGCCTGGCGAAACGCGACCTCGCGGAAGCCGCGCTCGGCCTCGCGCAGCGCACGCGCGTCGAGCGGCTCCTTGAGCAGGGCCTCGGCGCGCGCCATCTGGCTGGTGAGCCAGGGATCGCCCGACAGGGCGCCGACATTGGTGGTGAGGAGCTTGATCAGGGTGACCAGCCCGCGCATGAGCCCGTCGACGCTCTCGCCGCGCAGTTCGAGCTTGAGCCAGAATGCCTTGAGGGCCTGGCCGAGCTTGTTCAGATCGCGCGGATCGGCCGCCTGCCGCGTCAGGAGTGCGAGCCGGGCGGCGTCGGCCGCGAGTTCCGGCGTGTAGCCGAGGCGATCGGTGACCGCGAATTCCAGCGTCTGAGCCAGCAGTTCGCGCAGCGCATCGGCGCGCTCGGCCTCGCCCGCGCCGCGGGCGATGCTCGGCAGCGGATTGGCGTCGGCGCGCGCGATCGGAGCCTCGCTCCACGACCTCACGAGCGCGCTCAGGCGCACGAACAGCTTGCGCGGGTCGGCGCGGGAATTGTCGAGCACATGGTCGAGGGATTCGCGCTTGCGCCCCTGCGGCAGGCCGTCGTGGCGCAGTTCCCACTGGCGCAGCAGGTCGCGCACCAGGTCGTGCCACGGCTGCGGCTCTCCGGATTGGGCGAGCAGAGCCTTCTGCAGCCAGCCGTCGACCTCCTCCCACTTCTGGCGCTGGAACGCGGCCAGGGCCGCCTGGGCCGGCGCCTGCGGCGCGCCAGCCGCCTTGATCACGGCCGCCAGCGCGCGCTCGACCAGAGCCGCCGCCGGATGCACGCTCGGTTCGCCCGACACCTGGGCGTAGATGCGCGCATAGTTCTCCGGCGTCGGCGCGATGCGCTGCGTGGCGAGCTGGCGGAAGGTTTCCCGCGCGATTTCGGTTGGATTGGCGGCGGACAGGGCTGCGGCGGACATGCGTGTTGCTCCTCCCCGGACACAGCCGGCGGCGACGCGCGCCCTTCCTGGTCCATGCCCACGATGACACCCGGAGCATAGGCTGATGAACCCGGAATCCGCGGCCGGAGAAGCCGGGCAAATCCGGCGCAGATCGGCGCTGGCGCACCCTAAAGGTTCCGGCCCGGCTGCCGATAGGAGGATTGTTGTAGTTCTGCCTCTACCGCTGAAAGTCCCGCCCCCATGGCTATTGCGATCATCAATGACGACGCCGATGAACTTGCCGACATGACCCGGCTCGCCGCGGCGATCGGCATCGAGGAAGTCCACAGTTTCGCGCACCCGGCCTGCGCACTGGATTGGTGCGAAACCAACACGCCCGACCTGGTGTACGTCGATTTCCTGATGCGCGCCAGCGACGGCCTCGAGGTGATCCGCCACCTGCGCGCCGTGCCGACACTGGCTGACGTGCCGCTGGTCCTGATGCTCCCGCGCGACCTCCATTCGGTTTCCGCGAGCGCGATCCAGAACGGCGCCACCGACTTCCTGGCCAAGCCGATCGATCCGGCGGAATTCCAGGCGCGCACCCGCAATCTGCTGGCCCTGCGCGCCGCCCGCGCGGCGGCGTCGCTGCCACTGGTGCACCACGCCGCTGCCGCACGCCACGGCGCCGGCGCCCTCCGGCGCCCGCGCTTCCACTGACGCGGGGACCGGCCCGGCCTCGGAACCCGCCGCGGGCGCTCAAGTTTCACCGCGCCCGGCCGTGAATTGCTGTAGCAGGGGTTGCCGCAGGCCACCCCGATCCGAATCCGGCCATGCAAGCCCCCTCCATTCCCGCCACGCGCGCCGGACCGCCGGTCGCCACGCCCATCCGCACACCCGCGCCGCCCGGGCAGGCGGCGGCCGGCCTGCCGGATGCCATGCTGGCGCTGGCTGCGCGGATGCGCGACCCCGCCTTCGCCTGCGACCAGGACGGACGCGTGATCTGGTCGAATGCCGCATTCCGGTGCCTGTGCGAGGACGCGGCAGCCGATCCGGCCGGCCGATCGCTCGACGAGTGCCTGGGCGCGCCGCCGTGCTCTGATGGACTGGCGGCGTGGCTGCGGGTCGCGCTCGACGCGCCGCCGTCGCATCCGCTGCGTGGCGATCGACTGCGCATCGGTCGCAATGACCGCCGCGTCGATGCGCTCGCCCACCCGATCCACGCCGACGGGGGCGGCAGCGCCGGCCTGCTGGTCCTGCTCGAGCCGGCCGATCAGGCGCACCTGCTGGCCGGGGCCGAGACGTTCCTGAACGCGCTGATCGACAACGCGCCCATGATGCTGCTGGTCAAGGACGGCGCCGACCTCACCTACCGCCACGTCAACCGCCATGCCGAGGAGTTCTTCGGCATGGCGCGCGAGGTGTTCGCCGGGCGCTCCGACGCCGACCTGTTCCCGCCCGAGCAGGCCGCCGACGCGCGCCGCAGCGACCTGGAGGCGCTCGCGAGCATGCGCACCCTCGATCTTCCGATCGTGCGGCGTACCCTCGGCGACGGCCGCGAATGCTTTCTGGCCGTGCGCAAGGTGCCGATCCCCGGGGGGCGCGACGGCCGGCCGCGGCTGCTCTGCTTCGCCACGGATGCGACCGAAGAGGTGCGTTCGAAGAAGGCGCTGGAGGACTCGGAGCAGCGCTTCCGGATGTTCGCCGACACCATGGCCGACCAGGTGTTCATCACCGACCCGGATCACACGCGGACCTATTACGTCAATGCGGCGACCGAATTCGTCTGGGGCCTGCTGCCGGCCGACCTGTACGCGCGCCCGGCCTGCTTCCTCGAGCTGGTGCACGCCGAGGACATGGAACTGTTCGAGGTCCGCAATCGCATGGAGCGCGAACTCGAACCCGTCTACATCGAGTTTCGCATCGCGCATCCGACGCGCGGCCTGCGCTGGCTGTCGATGCAGACCCAGGCGCTGCGCGTCGAGTCCGGCGAGATCCGCGTGCACGGCGTCTGCAAGGACATCACCCAGCACCGCCTGCAGCAGGAGGCGCTGTACCAGGCCAAGGACCAGGCCGAGGCGGCCAATCGCGCCAAGTCGCAGTTCCTGGCCAACATGAGCCACGAGATCCGGACGCCGATGAACGGCGTGCTCGGCATGACCGAGCTCCTGCTGGGCACCGGACTGGATGACCGCCAGCGCCGCTTCGCCGAAACCGTCTACCGGTCCGGCGAGGCCCTCCTCGCGATCATCGACGACATCCTGGATTTCTCGAAGATCGAGGCCGGTCGCCTCGAACTGCAGGACGAGGAGTTTCAGCTGGCCGACCTGGTCGGCGAGGTCGCGGAGCTGCTCGCGCCGCGCGCCCAGCAGAAGCGCATCGAACTGCTCTACGACATCTCGCCCGCGCTTCCGGCCCAGCTGGTCGGCGACGCCGGGCGGCTGCGCCAGGTGATCCTGAACCTCGCCGGAAACGCCATCAAGTTCACCGACGAGGGCGAGGTGATCCTCACGGTGATGCCCGGCCCGGCGGATGCACACGATCCGCAGCGCGTCAGCGTCCTGTTCAGTGTCCGCGACACCGGCATCGGCATTTCCGAGGAGGCGCGGGCCCGGCTGTTCCGTGTCTTCGAGCAGGGCTCGAGCGCGACCACCAAGCGCTACGGCGGCACCGGACTGGGCCTCGCGATCAGCAAGGAACTGGTGCAGATGATGGGCGGCGCGATCGCCGTCGACAGCACTCCCGGCCGCGGCTCGACCTTCAGCTTCGATGTCACGCTCCGGCGCGGCGCATGGGTCGAGCAGCCGGCGGCCGCGGCTCAGGCACAGGGTCACCTGGTCGGGCACCGCGTGCTCGTCGTCGAGGACAACCCGACCAACCTGGGCATCATCGGCCACCAGCTCGAGCACTGGGGCGTCAGCTGCGGCCTGGCCGGAGACGGTCCGCGCGCGCTCGAATTGCTCGAGGCGGCCGCCAGCGCCGGGCGCCCGTTCGAAGTCGCGCTGATCGACACCAACATGCCGGGCATGACCGGCCCCGAGCTGGTCACTCGCATACAGGCGAACTCGCGCCTGGCCAGCCTGCGCATGGTGATGCTCGCGTCGATGATCGACCACGACGCCACCCGCCGCGCCTGCGGCGCGGCCATCGATGCCGTTCTCGAGAAGCCGGTGCGACAGGGCGACCTGCGGCGCGCGATCGGCGATGCCCTCGCCCCGCGCGCCAGCCGCCGCGGGTCCGCGGTTCGCCATGGTCCGGCCCTGCTGGTCGGGCGCGTCCTGCTGGTCGAGGACAATCCGGTCAACCGCGAGATCGCCGCCGCCATGCTCGAGCGCATGGGCTGCGCCTACGAGATCGCGGAGAACGGCAGGCGGGCCCTCGAGCTGCTCGGCTCGACCGCGTTCGACGTGGTGCTGCTCGACTGCCAGATGCCGGAGATGGACGGGTTCGAGACGGTCCGCCTGATCCGCCAGGGCGGCGGCGCCTGGGCCCCGCTCGCGGTGCGGCGCACCCTGCCGGTGATCGCCCTGACCGCCAACGCGCTCACCGGCGACCGCCATCGCTGCCTGCAAGCCGGGTTCACCGACTACCTCGCGAAGCCCTTTTCCGAAGGGGAGCTGCGCGGCGTCCTGTTCAACTGGCTGCACGACAAGCCTGGCCCGTTCTCGGTCGAGCCCAGGCCGGACGACCAACTCGTGCTGCCGATGACGCGCACCATGGCGCTGACGGTGCTCCCGCCGGAAGCCGGCGCACCGCCCGTGGCGGCGGCGGCGCCGGAACGCGCTCCCGCGCCGCCGCTCGCCTCTGCCCCGCCCGCGCCCGCCGACATGGGTCTCGACGCGACGACCGTGCAGCGCCTGCGCGACATGGACACCACGGTCCCCGGCCTGATCGAACGCCTGATCGGCACCTTCGCCGCCTCGGCACCAGGGCTGGTGGCCGACCTGCAGGCGGCGGCCGGCCGCGGCGACCTCGACGGCGCGCGCCAGGCCGCGCACACCCTCAAGTCCAGCCACGCGAACATCGGCGCGCCCGGCGCCTGCCGGCTGTACGCCGAGATCGAGGCCGCCGCGCGCGCGGGCGACGCCCCCGGGGTGCGCGCGCTCGCCGGCCGGACCGCCGACTCGCTCAGCACCGTCCTCGCCCTTCTCCATACCCTGCGCCATTCTCCGGAGAGTTCGCATGAACCAGCCACAGCTGTCGCGTGATCATGTGCTGCTGGTGGACGACGACCCGGTCGCCCGCCTGCTCACCGCCTCGTTCCTGACCAGCAGCGGCTTCGAGGTCACCGAGGCCGCCAGCGGCGCGGAGGCCCTGCGGTGCTTCGACGACGACATCGACTGCATCCTCCTCGACGCCCTGATGCCGGACATGGATGGCTTCGCCACCTGCCGGGCGCTGCGCGCCGCGCCCGGCGGCGCGCAGGTGCCGATCCTGATGCTGACCGGACTCGACGACGATGATTCGGTGGCGCGCGCCTACGATGCGGGCGCCACCGACTTCTTCGTGAAGTCGACCCAATGGACCCTGCTCACCCAGCGCACCCGCTACCTGCTGCGCGCGGCGCGGACGCGCGACGAACTCGAGGCCAGCCGCGCCCGGCTGTCGCGCGCGCAGCGCATTGCGCGCTTCGGCAGCTGGGAGTGCGACGTGGCCACCAGCCGGATCACCGGATCGGAGCTCTACTTCGCCGTCCTGGGCCGCGCGTACCACGAAGCGCCGGTCTACGTCGCCGAGCTGTTCGCGCTGGTGCATCCGGACGACCTGCCCGGATTCGAGCGCAAGTGGGACGCGCTGGTCCGCGGCGGCGGCGAGATGCAGGCCGAGGTGCGGTTGCGCCACGGCAACGGCCGCTATCTGCACGTGCTGTTCGACGCCGAGGCCGAGCGCGATGCGCGCGGCCGCACCACCGTGCTGACCGGCACCGTGCAGGACGTCACCCAGCGCCGCGAGGCCGAGGCGCAGATCCAGGCGCTCGCCTACTACGACAACCTGACCGGCCTGCCCAACCGCCGCATGTTCGGCGAGCGGCTGCGGACCGCGATCGACGAGGCGTCGCGCAGGGGCGGCTGGCTGGCCGCGCTGTTCGTCGACCTCGACCGCTTCAAGCAGGTCAACGATTCGCAGGGGCACGGCGCCGGCGACCAGCTGCTGCGCGAGGTCGCGCAGCGCCTGGTCGGCTGCGTGCGCGCCGGCGACGCCGACACCGACATGGTGGCGCGGCTCGGCGGGGACGAGTTCGTCCTCCTCCTCACGGGCATCACCGACGCGAATCACCCGCAGCGCGTCGCCGAGCGGGCGCTCGCCGTCCTGCGCGAGCCGTTCGTCATCAACGGGCGCGAGAACTTCATCAGCGCCTCGATCGGCATCTCGCGCTTTCCGGACGACGGCGCCGACGCCGAGACCCTGCTGCGCAACGCCGATGCGGCGATGTACGCGGTCAAGGGCAACGGGCGCAATGCGATCGCCGCCTACCGGCCGGAATTCAACGTCGCCGACCGCCGGCGCTGGGAGCTCGAGCAGGCCCTGCACAAGGCGCTCGAGCGCAACGAACTCGTGCTCCACTATCAGCCCCAGGTCGACGTGCGCACGGGGCGCGTGCCCGGCGTCGAGGCGCTGATGCGCTGGCAGCACCTCGGCCGCCTCGTGCCGCCGGGCGAGTTCATTCCGCTCGCCGAGGAGACCGGGCTGATCGTGCCCTTCGGCGAATGGGCGCTGCGCACCGCCGCCGCTCAGGCCGCGCAGTGGATGCACGCCGGCCACGGGCGGGTGCGCGTGGCCGTCAACATCCCCGGCTCGCATTTCCAGCGCCGCGGCTTCGTCGACATGGTGCGGGCCGCGCTGGTCGGCGCCGGCATCGGCGGCGAGCTCCTGGAGCTCGAAATCACCGAGACCATGCTGATGAACGACCTGTCGGCGACGCTCGCCACGCTGCGCGCGCTCAACGAACTCGGCGTGCGCCTGTCGATCGACGACTTCGGCACCGGCTACTCCTCGCTCTCCTACCTGAAGCGGTTCGACATCAACCAGCTCAAGATCGACCGCTCGTTCGTCAACGATCTCAAGCCGGACAGCGACAACGAGGCGATCACCGCGGCCATCATCGCGATGGCGACCGCCCTGAAGCTCGAGGTCGTCGCCGAGGGCGTCGAGAGCCGCGAACAGATGCTGCTGCTCAACCGGCGCGGCTGCCAGCTCATGCAGGGGTACTACTTCAGCCGTCCGCTGCCGGCGTCCGACATCACCACCCTGCTCGACCGGCTGCGCGACGCGGGGCCGCGCGCCGAATGGCGCATCGCCGACGGGTCGCGTAGCGTCGCGCTGGTGCCGCGCCGGACCGCGGCGCAGGCGGCGTGACCGTGGGCCGCCGACTCAGCCGAGATAGTTGAACAGCGACAGCTTCGCGAGCTTCGCGAACGACTGCTGCGCGGCCTCGGTCGCCGTCTGCTGGCGCATCAGGCGCGACGCGGCCTCGGTGTAGTCGACGTCCTGCAGCTCGGACAAGCGCTTCTGGTGTTCAAGCACGACCGCGCCGGAGACGTTGCGGTGCAGGTCGATCTCGGCCAGGCGCGCGCCGAATTCGGAGCGCGCTGCGCTCGCGCGATCCGCCACCTGCGCCAGGCTGGCGCGCGCGGTGTTGACCGTCGACCAGCGCACGGCGTCCGGGCCACCGCCGCGCAGGGCGGCGATCGCGTCGGCAACGACCTTGAAGGCGCTCTGATTGACCGACGGCTGCGCCGTGAAGACGTCGCCGTTCGCCGGATTCCCGCTGATGGTGAACTGCATGCCGGCGACGATCGTCGCCTGGCCTGGCCGGTAGGGCACGCCGCTCGACACCGTCGCCCCGGCCGTCAGATCGTACAGGTCGTAGGTGGTGCCGGCGCCGCCGACGTTGAAGGTGAGCCGATAGGCGTGGCCGTCGAGCGCCGCCGGATCGGCGACGCTGCCGGCATCGATGAACCCGCCCCCGGTGTTGCCGGCCGCTGCCGCGGTCGCGAACACGCCGTTGCCGCTCCGGGTGCGCATGAACACGTCGCTGCCGGGCGCCGAGATCGCCACCTCGCGCCCCGGCGCCAGCTCCAGCTTGCGCTCGCCGTCGTCGCCCTGGTAGACCACCCCGGCGGTCGTGGTGACGAACGGAATGGTCGCCTCCGAGAATCCGCCGAACAGGTAGGCGCCGTTGGCGTCCCGGGTGTTGCCCAGTCCGACCAGCTGGTCGAGCATGCTCTCGATGTCGCTGGCGACGATGCCGCGCTCGGCCGCCGACAGCGCCTGGTTCTGCGCCTGCACCAACCGGTCCTGGATCGCGAGAATCACGTCGGCGACCGACCCGAGCGCGGATTCCGCGACGGCGAGCGAGGTCATCGCGGCGTCCTGGTTCTCCTGCAGGCGCTGATTGCGCGCCAGGGACTGCGCGGTCCGCAGCGCGCTGGCGGCGGCGGCCGGGTCGTCGCCGGACGAGACCATGCGGCGTCCGGACGCCATCTGCTGCTGCGTCTTGACCATCTCGGACTGCTGCGCGAGCAGGCTGCCCGTGCCGAGGTTGTACATGGTGGCGGTGCCGACTCGCATGCTCGCTCCTAGCGCGCGATCCCCAGGATCTCGTCGAACATCGCATTGGCGGTCGCGATGATTCGGCTTGCAGCCTGGTAGGACTGCTGGTACTTGAGAAGATTGGCCGCTTCCTCGTCGAGGTTGACGCCAGCGACCGTGTCCCGCGCCGCGTCGGCCTGGGTCAGGACCGCGTCCTGCGCCTTCATGCGCACCGTCGCCGCGTAGGTCTGGTTGCCGATCAGGCTGACGGCCTGGGCATAGGCCTCGCCGGCGGAGGCGGTGCCGCCGTCGAGGACGCGCCGCGTCGCGACCGCGGACAGCGCGCGCAGATTGCCGTTGTCGCCGATCCCGTTCACGTTGGGCGACACCGAGAACGTGTCGCCGGCGGCGACCGTCCCGCGCAGGCTCGCGGTCCAGCCGTTGTAGGTCAGCGCCATGCCGGGCGTGTAGGTGAGCCCGACCGGATTGCCGGTCCCGGTTCCCGTGACATTGAACGTCGTCGCGCTGGTGAACGTGATCGTCACCGGCTGGGTCAGGTTGGCGTTCGCCGGCGGCGCGACCGACTCGACGCGCAGGACGCCGGCGCCGCTGTTGGCGCCGCCCGCGGCGGCGCGCATCGGCAGCGCCGCGGCGATCTTCGCCGGATCGGTGATCAGGGCATCGAAGCCGGCGCCGACATACCGGCTCGGCAGCAGCTTGAAGCTGTCCCCCGCGGCCGGCGTGCCCGACGCCAGCGTCAGCGTCACCCCGTCGACGGTCTGCGGCAGCGACGCGAAGGTGCGCATCTGGCCGTCGCTCAGCCGCCGCATCACGTAGTTGGTGCCGTCGTAGCCGACGACGTAGTCACTGGTCGTGACGGCACCGTAGTCGGCGATCGTCGCGGTCAGCGAAGCGCTTCCGACGTTGTTGTCGCCCGACTGCACCGTGGGGCCGGCGAACGCGAACATCGCGCCGCCGAGCGCGCCGGTGCGATCCTGGCCCACCGCATGCTGCGCGTTGATGGCATCGGCCAGCATGCCGGCCAGCCGGCCGAGCGCGTTCTGCGCCGTGTCGAGCGTCACGCTGCGGAACTCGGCGACGCCGCCGAGCTTGCCGCCGGTGATGGTGGATTCGGCGAATGCCTGGAAGCGGGATCCGGCCTGGATGCCGAGCACCACGTTGGCCACGTCGTACTCGTCGCGTCCGGCCGCGACCTCGAACGCGTCCCCCTCGAGGACCAGCGGCTGACCGTTCGACAGCGCGACGTTGACGGCGCCGGTCGGCGTCGCCACCGCGGTGATGCGGATCTCCTTGGCCATGTCGCGCAGCATGGTGTCGCGCCGGTCGAGCAGGTCGATCGGCGCATCGCCGGCTGCCGCGGCGCGCACGATCTGGCGGTTCAGCTCGGCGACGCCGGCGGCGAGGCCGTTGAGGCTCGCCGCGGAAGCGCCCACCTGCGCGTTGACGCCGTCGCGCAGCGACTCGAGGCGCTGGTAGAGGTCGCGCACGCGCGCGGCCAGCATCTCGCCGCTGCTCACGAGCACGGCGCGCGATGCGGTGTCGGCCGGGCTCGCGGCCACCGCGCCGATCGCGCCGAAGAACTCGTCGAGCGCCGGCGCCAGTCCCGCGGACGGATCGGAGAACATCTGGTCGACGCTCGCCAGCTGCGCGGCGAGCGCGTTCAGGTGGCTGGCCATGGTCTGCGCCTCGCGCGCCTGCAGGTCGAGGAAGCTGCTGTAGGAGCGCGTGACCGAGACCACGTCGACCCCCTGCCCGAGGTAGCCGGCCCCGCTGAATTGCGGGATGCCGGTGGTCTGCAGGGTGCTCTGGCGCGAGAAGCCCGGCGTGTGGACGTTGGTGATGTTGTGCGAGGTCGTGTGCAGTCCGGTCTGCGCGGCGTTGAGCCCCGACATGCCGATGGAGATCATGCTCATGATCGGACGCTCCGTCTCACGCCACCGCGCGCAGGGTCTGGCGGATCACCGAGGTCAGCTTGGCGGCGTAGTTCGGGTCGGTCGCGTAGCCCGCGCGCTGCAGGCTGGCGGCGAACTGCTCCGCGTCCCCGGCCCGCAGCGTCGCCGCGTAGCGGGGGTTGCTGCCGATCAGCTTCGCGTAGTCGGCGAATCCCTCGGCATAGGACGCATAGGCGCGAAACTTCTCGACCGTCCGGCGGGCGACGCCGCCGACGTATTCGGTCGTCACCGCCTCGACCGTCGGGCCCTTCCATCCGCCGGTCGCCTTGATGCCGAACAGGTTGTGGCTCGAGGTGCCGTCGGCGTGGCGGATGTCGCGCCGCCCCCAGCCCGACTCCAGCGCCGCCTGGCCGAGGATGAACTGCGCCGGCACGCCGGTCGACGCCGCCGCCGACTGTGCGTCCTGCCAGCGCGCGCGCACGAACTCGCGTGCCGCGCCGCCGGGCTCGCGCGCGCCCGCGGCGGCCTCGGCCGCCGACGTGGCCGCGCGCAGCCGCTCCAGCGTGCCGCGCGCATCGGGGCGCGGCCCGGTGGGCAGCGCCGCCGCGTCGACCGTGCGGCGCTCCAGCTGGCGCACGATCATGTCGGCCAGTCCGGTGCCGCGCTCGGCGAGCTTCTGCGCGATCTGCTGATCGAACATGCCGGTGTAGGCGCGCGTGGTGTCGGACTCGAGCATGCCGTCCTTCGGCAGGGTCTCGCGCATGCTCTTCATCAGCATGTTCATGAACACCGCCTCGAACTGCTGCGCGGCCTTGCGCACGGCCTCGCGCTGTCCCTCGCCCCCGGTGTCGCGGGCGCGGCGCCGCAGTTCGTCCAGCCCGCGCGCATCGAGCGCGAACGTGGCGGGCGCGGCATGCGTCGCGGCGGCGCTCATCAGATGATCTCCAGTTCGGCGCGCAGCGCGCCCGACGCCTTCATCGCCTGCAGGATCGCCAGCAGGTCCTGCGGCGTCGCGCCCAGCGTGTTGAGCGCCTTGACCACGTCGGCGAGCTTGGCGCCGCCGTCGAGCATCACGATCTTGCCGCCGTCCTGGCGGATCTGGATGTCGGTCTTCTCGGTGACCACCGTCTGCCCGCCCTGGCTGAGCGGCTGCGGCTGGCTGATGACCGGGGTCGAGTTCACGGTGACCGAAAGGTTGCCGTGCGCGACCGCCACCGGCTCGAGCGAGACCGACTGGTTCATCACCACGGACCCGGTGCGCGCATTGACGATGACCTTGGCCGGGCCCGCGACCACCTCGATCGGCAGATTCTCGAGCTGTGCCATGAAGGCGACGCGGTCGTTCGGCGCCTGCGGCGCCCGGACCTGCACCACGCGTCCGTCGAGCGCCTGGGCCACCCCGGCCCCCATGCGGCGGTTGATCGCGTCGGCCACGCGGCCGGCGGTGCCGAAGTCGGTCGCATGCAGTTCGAGCCGCAGCGCGTCGCCCAGCAGGAACGGGCTGGCGACCGCGCGTTCGACGGTCGCGCCTCCCGGCACCCGTCCGGCGGCCAGGTGATTGATCTGCGCCTTCGAGCCGCCCGCCGACTCGCCCGCGCCGGCGACCACGACGTTGCCCTGGGACATCGCGTAGATCTGGCCGTCGGCGCCCTTGAGCGGCGTCAGCAGCAGCGTGCCGCCGCGCAGCGACTTGGCATTGCCCATCGACGAGACCGTGACGTCGAGCGGCTGCCCGGGCTGGGCGAATGCCGGCAGCTGCGCCGTCACCATCACGGCCGCGACGTTGCGCAGCTGCAGGTTGGTTCCCGGCGGGAGATTGACGCCCATCTGGGCCAGCATCGCCGCGATGCTCTGCACGGTGAACGGCGTCTGGGTCGTCTGGTCGCCGGTGCCGTCGAGCCCGACCACCAGGCCGTAGCCGATCAGCTGGTTCGCGCGCACCCCCTGCACGCTGGCGATGTCCTTGATGCGTTCGGCGCGCGCCGGCGGCGCCAGTGCCGTCGCGATGCAGAACAGCAGGACGCTCAGGCCCATCAGGCGGCGGATTCGGTCATGCATGGTCGGCCTCGGTCTTTCGATGCGGGAAGTCAGATGCACGCGTCGGTGCGCGCGCGCCCGGCGCCGGTCGCGGCAGGTCGGCGTCGATCGGCGCGCGGGGCGGCGGGCATGGCAGCGGTCATCAGAACGGCAGGAACGTGAGGAAGAAGCGCGCCAGCCAGCCCATCACCTGGGCCTCGTCGACCTGGCCCTGGCCGCGCAGCTCGATGCGCGCGTCCGCCACCTGGGTCGAGCTCACCGTGTTCGCGCCGACGATGGTCACCGGATTGACCACGCCGGAGAAGCGCACGGTCTCGACCTGGCGGTTGTTGCCGATCTGCTTCTCGCCGGAAACCACCAGGTTGCCGTTGGGCAGCACGTCGACGACGGTCACCGTGATGGTGCCGTTGAAGGCGTTGGTGCTGTTGGTCGCGCCCTTGCCGTCGAAGGTGTTCGACGACGTGCCGTTCGCGGTGATGGTGTTGGCGCCGAAGCTCCCGCCCACCGGCAGGATCACCGAGGCGTTGGGCGCGGTGACGGTGCCGGTCTTGCTGGCGGAGGACTTCTTCTCCTGCGACGCGCTGATGTTCTCGTTGATCACGATGGTCAGCAGGTCGCCGACGTGGCGCGCGCGATTGTCCTCGAACAGCGGCCGGTAGGATGTCTGCTGGAAGATCGCCCCGTTGACCTGGGCGGTGCGCTGCGGCGGCGCGGCGCGTGCCGTGGTCGGCTCGCGGACCTCGACCTTGGGGAACGGCGCACAGCCGGCGAGCAGTGCCAGGCAGAGCACCAATGCCAGCGGCAGCAGCGTGTCGCGCCACCAGCGCCAGGCGGCGCCGGCATCGTGCGGGGCCCGGCCGGCGGTGTCCCGACCGGGGATGGAATGGAGGCGCTTGAATCGCAGGGAGAGTGGCATCGGCATGATCAAAGTTGCGACAGGCGCTGCAGCATCTGGTCGGAGGTCTGGATCGCCTTGGAGTTGATCTCGTAGGCGCGCTGGGTCTGGATCATCGAAACCAGCTCCTCGACGACGTTGACGTTCGAGGTTTCGACGTATCCCTGGTTGAGCACACCCAGCCCCGAGGCGCCGGGCGCCGCGGTCTGGGCCGTTCCGGACGCGGCGGTCTCGGTGAACAGGTTCTGGCCGTGCGGCTGCAGCCCGCCCGGGTTGACGAAGTTCGCCAGCTGGATCGTGCCCAGGGTCTGGGGTGCGGTCTGTCCCGGCACCAACGCCTGGACCGTGCCGTCCTGCGCGATCGTGACCGACAGCGCGTTCGCCGGCACCGTGATCGACGGCTGCAGCGGCTGTCCGTTCGAGGTGACCAGGATGCCGTTGGCATCGCGGTGGAAGCTGCCGTCGCGGGTGTAGCCGACCGTGCCGTCCGGCATCTGGACCTGGAAGAAGCCCTGGCCGTTGATCGCCACGTCGAGGCTGTTGCCGGTCTGCTGCAGGTTTCCCTGGGTGAACATCCGCGCCGTCGCGACCGGCCGCACGCCGGTGCCGACCATGAAGCCGGTCGGCACCTGGGTGGTCTGCGACGACTGCGCGCCGGGCTGGCGCAGGTTCTGGTACAGCAGATCCTCGAACACCGCGCGCGAACGCTTGTAGCCGTTCGTGCTGACGTTGGCGAGGTTGTTGGAAATCACGTCGAGCTGGGTCTGCTGCGCATCCAGGCCGGTCTTGGCGATCCAAAGCGATCTGATCATGGCGTCTCGTTCCGGTGGTCGCCGGTCAGCCGGCGCTGCCGAGCAGCTGCGCGCCCTTGCGCGAGGCCGCGTCGGCGGTTTGCATCAGTTTCATCTGCATCTCGAACTGCCGGGCCAGGGTGATCATGCCGACCATCGCCTCGACCGCATTGACATTGCTGCCCTCGATGGCGCCGGAGGCGACCCGGACCCGGGCATCGACCGGGGCGTCGCTGCCGTCCTTCATGCGGAACAGGCCATCGGTGCCGCGCGCGATCTCGGTCGGCGCGGGATTGACCAGCTTGAGCCGGCCCACCGGACTGACCGTGCGTGCGCTCCCGGGACCGGCGGCGGAGATCGATCCATCGGCCGCGATCGACAGCTGCACGCCCGGCGGCACGCTGATCGGCCCGCCGTCGCCCAGCACCGGCTGCCCGCCGTGCGTGACGAGCTGGCCCTGGTCGTTGACGGTGAAGCCGCCGTTGCGCGTGTAGCCCTCCGTACCGTCGGTTCCCTGAACCGCGAAGAAGCCCTGCCCCTGCACCGCCACGTCGAGCGTGCGGCCGGTGGTCGTGATCACGCCGGGCGTGAAATCCGCCCCGGGCGTGGACTCGGCGACGAACGCGCGGGTCGGCAGGCCCTCGCCGACCAGCGGCGCGACGCGGAAGGCGACCGTCTCGGCGCGATAGCCGGGCGTATTGGCGTTGGCAAGGTTGTTTGCCAGCACCTCCTGGCGCTGCAGGGTGCTGCGCACCCCGCTCGCGGCGACATAGATCATCCGGTCCATGGTGCGTCTCCGTCAGCCGAGCGCCGCCTCAGCGCAGGTTGACCAGGGTCTGCAGGACCGAGTCCTGGGTCTTGATCGTCTGCGCGTTGGCCTGGTAGACGCGCTGCGCGGTGATCAGGTCGATCAGCTCCGCGGTCATGTCGACGTTCGAGGACTCCAGCGCCCCGGACTGCAGCACGCCGAGGTTGCCGGCGCCGGGCGTGCCGGTCGCCGGCTGCCCCGACTCCGAGGTCTCGGCCCACTGGTTCGAGCCCAGGATCTGCAGGCCGCCCGGGTTGATGAAGTTCGACAGGGCGATCTGGCCCTGCACGCGCGTCTGGCCGTTCGAGTACGTGCTGACGATCATGCCGTCCTTGGCGATCGAGAATCCGGTCGGGCTGCCCGCCGGAAAGCCGTCCTGATCGGGGGGCGTGGTCGAGAACGCGCTGCTGTACTGCGTGCTCCGGCGCAGGTCGAGCGTCATCGCGATGTTGGCGGCGCCGTTGGTGACCGGCATGTTGAGGTTCATGATCGGGATCGACGACGCGACGCCCGCCGCGGTGAAGGCCATGCTGCCGATGCTGCCGCCGCCGACCTGGGTGTTGTCGAGCGCCGCGTAGACATCCCAGTTGTTCGACGCGGTCTTGGCGAAATAGATCGACAGCACGTGCTGCCCGCCGAGCGAGTCGTAGACCGACAGCGAGGTCGAGCGGTTGAAGGTGGTGGCGTCGCTGGCGTCGAACGGCGCGTTGGTCGGCAATGCCTCGCTCGGCACCAGGCTGACCCCGAGGGTGGCCTCGGTGGTGGGCTCGGGCGCGAGATCCGACAGCGCGACCTGCAGATTCACCGGGCTCGACGTCGACACGCCCGAGCCGTCCGGCAGCGGCGGGTAGCCGGTCAGGTACTGCCCGGTCGGCGTGACGAAGAACCCGTCCTTGTCGCGGATGAACTGGCCGTTGCGCGTGTAGCTGAGCGCGCCGTTGTTCGAGAGCCGGAAGAATCCCTGGCCGTTGATGGCGACGTCGAGCGGGTTGCTGGTCGTCTCGATGTTGCCCTGGGTGAACGACTGCGCGATCTGCGAGACCGACGTGCCGATGCCGATCGAGCTGTTGGTCGCCCCCGCGGCAGTGTTGGCGAACACGTCCGCGAACAGCGCGCTCGACCCCTTGAAGCCGACCGTCGACGAGTTGGCGATGTTGTTGCCGATGACGTCGAGGTTCTTGGCGGCGGCGTTCAGGCCGGACAGGCCTTGCTGGAAACTCATGAGTAGGACTCCCGTTGCGTTGTGCCGGTCACATGACCTGCTTGACCTTCGCCCAGTCGATGGCGCCGCCCTCGGTCGCCAGCGACAGGCCGTCGGCCGTATTGGAGACGCCGTCGACGCGGCGGCCGACCAGCGGCGTCGCCGACACCTCGGCCGTGCCGCGCTTGGCCTGGACGGAGAAGGTGTACCTGCCGTCGGCGGCAGCGACGCCGGCGTCGGTCTTGCCGTCCCAGAGGAAGCCGTGGATGCCGGCCTGGACGTCCCGGACCGTCACCCGGTTGACCTCCAGTCCCGCGGCCGACGTCACCTTGATGACCACTTCGTCGGCGGCCTCGGCAAGCTCGAAGCCGCCGGTGCCGGCCTTGCCGCCCGCGAGGGCGATCGTGTTGCCGTCGACCAGCACCTCGCGACCGACGACCGCGGCCGCCTGCAGCGAGCGCATGCTGTCGTTGCTCGCCATCAGGCGCCCGAGCGTCTCGTTGAGCTTCTCGATGCCGTTGACGGTGCTGATCTGCGCGAGCTGGCTGGTGACCTGCGCATTGTCGAGCGGGTTGAGCGGGTCCTGGTTCTTCATCTGCGCGACCAGGAGCGCGAGGAACCGGTCCTCGGTTGCGCCCGCGGCCGAATCGGTGCCGCGCTTGGTCGTCGCCGCGCCTGCGGCCTGGCCGCGCTCGGCGGTGACTGCTGTGGTCGTCATCTCGAATCCCTATCAGGTGTTGCCCAGCTGCAGCGTCTTGACCAAGAGCGCGCGGGCGGTGTTCATGACTTCGATGTTGTTCTCGTAGGAGCGTGCGGCCGAGATCATGTTGACCATTTCCTCGGCGACGTTGACGTTGGGCAGGGTCACGTACCCCTGCTCGTCGGCCAGCGGGTGCTTGGGGTCGTGCAGCCGGCGCGGCGCCGACGCGTCGGTGGTCACCTGGCTGACGCGCACTCCCTGGCCCGCGCCGGGCGCGCCGGGCGCGGCGATCGGCTCGAACACCACGTGCCGCGCCCGGTAGACCTGCCCGTCGGGCCCGGCCGCCGAGTCCGCATTGGCGAGGTTCGAGGCGACGACGTTGAGCCGCTGGCCCTGCGCGGTGGCGCCGGTGCCGGCGATGCGGAACGCGGTGAACAAGGACATGGTGCCCCCTAGCCGCTGATCGCGCTCATGAGCGTCTTGATCTGGCCGTTAAGGAAGCGCAGGGACGCTTCGTAACGGATGGCGTTGTCGGCGAACTGCGCGCGCTCGGCGTCGAGTTCGACGCTGTTGCCGTCGAGCGCGGCCTGGCTCGGCGTGCGGAACGCCAGCGTCGGCGCGCCGGCCGCGTTGCCGACCGGCAGGTGACGGGGCGACGCGGCGGACGCGGCGGTGCCCTGCCCGGTTGCCGTGGCGTTGCGCAGCGCGGCGGCAAAGTCGAAGTCGACCGCCTTGTACCCCGGCGTGTCGGCGTTGGCGATGTTGGCAGCGAGCAGTTGCTGCCGCTCGGCGCGCAGCCGCAGGGCGGTGGCGCCGAAGGCGAGGTGGTCGTTCAACTTGCCGATCATGGATGGTGTCTCCAACCGTGGCGCCGCCCGCGCGGGTTGCGCGGCCCCGCTTGCGCGGGATGGCGCTGCCGGCGGGATGGCGCAGGGGATTGCCGATGACGGGCATTTCAGCAAACGCTTTAGCCGGTCGATGCCCCGATTAGGGCGCCCTACGCGGCTGTGCTCTCCGGATGCCCGCATCGCCCGACGACTATGCTGGGCAGTGTCATCCGTACCTTCGAACCCCGCCGCGACCCTGCCAGATCATGACCACGACGACTCACTTCCGACCGGCGCGCGCGCGGTTCGCACGCGCGGCCGCCATCGCCGCGGCGGCCCTCGTCGCCCTGCCCGCGGGCGCCCAGTCCGGCGCGCCGGCCGACCCCGTACGGCTCTATCTCGAGCGGGCCACCGCCGGCCTGCCCGGGCGGGTCGAAGTGAGCATCGGCCGCCTCGACGAGCGCCTCAACCTCGCCCCCTGCGCCCAGGTCGAGCCCTACCTTCCGGGCCAGGCCAGGCTCTGGGGGCGCAGCCAGATCGGCCTGCGCTGCGTCTCGGGCGCCTCGTGGAACGTCTACCTTCCGGTGGAGGTCCGCGTCTTCGGGCAGGCGCTGGTGGCGAGCCGGCCGATCGCGTTCGGCCAGACCGTGATGCCGGAGGACATGCGCATCGACGAGGTCGAACTCAGCCGCGAGAACGGCATGCCGGCCGTCGACCCGCAGGCCATCGAGGGGCGTCTCGCCATCCGCGGGATCGCCGCGGGCATGCCGCTGCGGCCCGAGTACTTCCGGGCGGCGCCGGTCGTCGGGGCCGGGGACACCGTGCGCCTTGTCTACAATGGTGCCGGCTTCACCGTCACCGCCAGTGGCCGGGCCCTGGCCAGCGCGCCCGACGGCGCGCCGGTGCGCGTGCAGACCGAGTCCGGCAGGATCGTCCAGGGGATCGCCCGCGCCGGGCGCCTGGTCGAAATGCGGCTGTAGCCCGAGCAGAACGGGCTTTGCGCCCCATCTACCGGCATGGACTGCCCTAAAGTTCCCGGCGCGGCCGCCGTAGACCCACCCATGTGGTGCTGACGCTTTGAAACGCCCCCTTCGACCGACCGATCGCAAGAGGATTTCCCGCCCGCGCGGCACATGAAACGGTCCATCTACGGAGAACAGTCATGAAGGTCAACGGTTCAGGCGATCCGCTGCGGCCCGATCCGGCGGCTAGCCGCCCGGCATCGCGTCCCGCTGCGAGCGGGGTGCGCCCTCCCGAGTCCGAGGCATCGATCCGCCTGTCCGGTGCCTCGGCGGCACTGGCGCCCGGCGCCGCGAGCAGCGAATTCGACGTGCATCGGGTCGCCGAGATCAAGCAGGCGATTCGCGACGGACGTTTCGAGGTCGACTCGGGCGTGGTGGCCGACAAGCTCATCGCCAACGTCAACGACCTGTTCGGTCGCACCCACTAGCGACCCGGTCCGCCAGGAGCACGCCGCCCATGGCCATCACCACCGTCCCCCCGGGTCGCCGGCCTGCGAGCGTCACGCCCCTGACGTTCCGGCTGCTCGAAATCATGCGTGAAGAGCAGTTGGCGCTCGAGCGCAACGATGTCGACGCGACCTCCGGGCTGCTGCGGGCGAAGGAGCGCGCGATCGCCGAGTTGCGCGCCGCCGCCGGCGGCGGCCTCGACGCTGCCGACCTCGCGCGCCTGCGCGATGCCGCCGCCGTCAACCGGACGCTCGGCCAGCACATCGACGCCCGCCTCGCGTACACCCGGGCGCGGCTCGCCGGCCTCGACGCCGCCGTGGCCGCGTCCGCCCCGCGCCCGGCCGTCCCCCTGTACGAACGCAATGGCCGCCAGGGCAGCCGCGGCCTGCGCCTGGGCGCGCCGCTGCGCGCCTGAACGACCGGAGAACGCTGCCGCCATGACCACCGCCGGACCGCAGGTCCTCATCATCGACGATTCCGAGGACGACGTTCTCCTCGCTTCGGCGTACATCCGGCGCTGGGTGCGCAGCGCCCGCTTTCGCCGCGTCGACTCCGCACGAACGCTGTCCGAGGCGCTCGGCGAGCAGCACTGGGATCTGGTGTTGTGCGATCACAACATGCCGGGCTTCGACTCGATGTCGGCCCTCGCCATCGTGCGCGAAGCGGGCAACGCCCCGCCATTCTTCGTCTACTCCGGCGCCTTCAGTCGCGATCAGGCCCAACTCGCGATCCAGCGCGGTGCCGACGGCGTCCTCGAGAAGCGCGACACCCCCGGCCTGCTGCGCGTGATCGGCCGGGCCCTGGGCACCGGCGAGGCGCTCCCCGCCTAGGCGCCTGCGCGCGCCGACCCGCGGCGCAGGCTACGACTTGCGCAACTGCGGCAACTGATTCACGCGCAGCCAGTAGTAGGCCAGGCGCGAGAGCGAATCCATCAATTCCTCGAAATTGACCGCCTTGACGACGTAGCTGTTGACGCCGCTGCGATAGGCCTCCTGCAGGTCGCGCTCCTCGCGCGACGACGTCAGCATCACCACCACGAGTCGCTGCAGGTCCGGATTGCTGCGGATGTCGCGCAGCACCTCCAGTCCCGTGAGCTTGGGCAGCTTGAGGTCGAGCAGCACCAGCTTCGGCTGCGCGCGCCCGGCGCGGCCCGCGAACCGTCCGCGTCCGTACAGGTAGTCGAGCGCCTCGGCGCCGTCCTGCACATGGGAGATCGCCGCCACGGCGCCGGCGCGCTTGAGCGCCCGGCCGACCAGTTCGGCGTCGTTCGGATCGTCCTCCACCAGCAGAATGTCGGCATCGAGGTCTTGCACTTGTTTCAAGGAATCCTCGGAACCGTTGATCGAATGGTGGGGTGGGGTGGGCTGCAGGCGCGCCCCGGGCCGGCACGCGCACCGCTGCGTGGAACGGTGGCGCAACGCACACCCGATCGAATGGCGCATTGCAGCATTTCCAAAATCATTCTACCCGAGTCGTGCCGGCCGCGCCATGCGCCATGTCGGCACCGGCCTGCGCCGCCGGGTCCGTGCCGGACGCCTCGCCAAGGACCACCGAGGTCGCCGGCAGCGCGAAGCTGAATACCGCGCCCTGCCCCGGTGCGCCGGTCGCCCGCACCCACCCATGGTGCCGCTCGACCACGCGCTTGACGATCGCCAGGCCGATGCCGGTGCCCTCGAACTCGGCGCGGCCGTGCAGTCGCTGGAAGATGCCGAACAGCTTGCCCGCGTAGGTCTGGTCGAACCCCGCGCCGTTGTCGCTGACCGCGAACACCACCTCGCCGGCCGCCGCCGTCGCCGTCACGCGGATCAAGGGCGCGGCGGCGCGGGCGGTGAACTTGAACGCGTTGGCGATCAGATTGAACCAGACCTGCCGCAGCATGCCGGCGTCGCCGAACACGTCGGGCAGCGGCTCGACCACGACCTCGGGCCGATGCGCGTATTGCGCCGCCACATCCGCGATCACGCCTTGCACCAGCGCCATCATGGCGATCCTCCCGTAGGACGGAACGCCGCGGCTCAGGCGCGAGAACGCGAGCAGGCCGTCGATGAGTTCGGCCATCCTGGCCGTGCTGGCCAGGATCTGCTCGACGTCGCGCTGCGCGGACGAGGGCAGGTGCTCGGCTGCCTCGTGCCGCAACAGCCGGGCGAAACCGTCGATCGCCCGCACCGGGGCGCGCAGGTCGTGCGCGACGGTGTACGAGAACGATTCGAGCTCGGCATTGGCCGCCGACAGTTCCGCGGTGCGCTCGGCCACCTTCAGCTCCAGCGCATTGTTGAGGCGCTGCATCTCGCGCTCGGCCCACTTGCGCTCGCCGATGTCGCGCACGTAGGTCTGGGCCATGCGCCTGCCCCCGATCTCGACCGGCCCGCTCGCCGCCTCGACGTCGACGTACTCGCCGTCATCGGCCCGCATGCGCAGCTCGACGTACCCGACCGGCTCGCCCTTCTCGAGCACGCGCCGCAAGCGCCGCCGCATCAGCTCCAGCGAGGCCGGGGCGAGACGCTCGAACAGGTCCGTCCCCGCGAGGCTGGCGGGGTCGGACAGCCTGAGGATGCGCGCCATGCCCGGATTCGCATACTCGATCGTGCCCTGCTGGTGCAGCACCACGCCGTCCTCGGCCAGTTCGACCAGGCTGCGGTAGCGCGAATCGAGCTCGCGCTGCGCACTCGCAGCGCGGAAGCGCTCGATGAGCACGCCGGCCAGCGCCGCCGCGGAGCGGGTGATCTCGATGTCCTCCTCCACCGGCCGGCCCTTGAAGTCGCGATAGACGGCGAAGGTAGCGATCGGCATGCCGGACTCGCCGGATATCGGGGTCGACCAGGCGGAGGCGAAGCCGCAGGCGCGGGCGACGTCGCGGTAGGCGGCCCACAGCGGATCGCTTTCCAGGTCGGTGCACACCACCGGCTGGTTGCGGTGCACCGCCGTGCCGCAGGCGCCGGCCTCGGGTCCGGGAGCGACGCCAGCCGCGAGCATCTCGCGATAGGCGCTCGTCCCCATGCTGGGCGCCGACACCACGCGCAGGACGCCGCCGTCGAGCATGAGCAGCGACGCCCGGCCGGGCATGGTCAGGGCCCCCTCGATCGACTCGCACAGTGCATCCATCAGCTGTTCCAGGGTGGCGCCCGCGGCCAGCTTCTCATAGACGTGCCGCTCACCGGCGCGCAGCAGATCGGCGCGGTAGCGCTGGCTGATGTCGGCGCCGACGCCGCGATAGCCGCAGAACACGCCGTGCGCGTCGAACACCGGCTCGCCGCGTACCGCGACATAGCTGCGCCGCCGGTCGGGCAGCGTCAACTCGAGGATCAGGTGGGCAAACGGCCGATGGGCTTCCAGGTCGCGGCGGTGCTGCTCCCAGGTGATGCCGACCGGCCGCGTCCCCGGCCGCTCCCAGCGCGTCATCCCGACCGACTCGCCGAGCGGCTTGTCGCCGCGATAGGCATCGGTGTCGGTGCGTACGAAGCGGAACTCGGCATCCTGCTCCCAGTACCAATCCGACGAGAGCCGGGTGAGCTGGCGGAAGCGCTGCTCGCTCTCCCGCATCGACGCCTCCGCCGTCTCGCGATCCGACGCGTCGATCAGCGACGCGCGCAGCAGCCGGCCGTCGCCCGGCAGGCGCATCCAGCGCGATTCGACCGGCATCTCGCGCCCCTCGCCGGTGACGATGCGCACGATCATGACCACGTTCTCGCCGCCGAGCACCCGGCGCGCGATGGCGGTGACGCGCTCGCGGATCGCCGCCGCGTCCAGGCCCGGCATGCGCACGACATCGAACACCGAGCGCCCGATCAGGCTCGCCCGATCGCTGCCGAGCAGGCGTGCCGCGGCCTCATTGACGTCGACGAAGCACCCGGTCGCGTAGTCCGCAACCATGATGGCCTCGGGGGCATCGTCGATCAGGCTGCGCGCGCGCGCCAGCGCGGTCTCGAGCTGCCGGCCCTGCGCCTCGAGCCGCTCGGCCATGCGATTGAACTGATCGCGCAGCCCCGGCACCGCGCTGCCCCCCGGCGCGTCGGGCAGCCGGTGCGCCACCTGCCCCTGGGTGAGCGCGAGGGCCGCCTGATGCAGTTCCGCGACGCGCGCACGCAGGTTGCGGAAAAGAAGCGCGACGCCGCCGGCAGCCAGGCCGAACGCGGCCGCGATCATCGGCCACTGGCGCTCCAGCGCCTCCGCCGCGCCCGACAGCCCGGCGAGCACGCCGACCATCACGGCGAACGGCAGCGCGCTCAGCACCACCAGGAGCGCGAAGCGCGCCACCAGCTTGCGCAGGCGGCCCAACTCTGGCTTGGATGCCTCGCCGGTCGGCGGCATGGCGGACGCGTCCGTTGCTGGCCCGTGGCGGGCCGGGGCGGCAATCATACCGGGCCGCCGCGCCCTCCTAGGACCAGTCCTTCAGGCGGGTGCGGATGCGCGCGACCGCCTGGCTGTGCAGCTGGCACACGCGCGACTCGGTGACGCCCATGATCGCGGCGATCTCGCGGAAGTTGAGCTCCTGCTCGTAGTACAGGCCCATGAGCATCTTCTCCCGCTCCGGCAGATGGTCGATCGCGCCGACGAGGGCCGCGCGAAAGCGCGCGTCGCGCACCTGCTCGAGCGGGTCGCCGCGGGTGTCCGCGAGGTGGCGGTCGAGGAACGCATCCGCCTCGTCGCCGTCGTCCTGGCTGTCGAAGTGGATCAGCTGGGCGCCGCGCGCGTCCGACAGCATGCTCTGGTACTCGGCGAGCGACAGCTTCATCTCGCGCGCGACCTCGGGCTCGGACGGCGGCCGCCCGAGGCGATGCTCGAGCCGGCCGATCGCCTTCTCGATGTCGCGCTGCGCGCGGCGCACGCCGCGCGGCATCCAGTCGTTGGCGCGCAGTTCGTCGAGCATCGCGCCCTTGATGCGCTGCGAGGCGTAGGTCTCGAACTGGGCGCCCTGCCCTTCCTCGAATCGCCCGGCCGCGTCCATCAGGCCGAGCATGCCGGCCTGCACCAGGTCGTCGACCTGGACCGACGCGGGCAGGCGCGCCAGGAGGTGATGTGCCATGCGCTTGACCAGGGGGACGAATTGCTCGACATTGAATTTGCGCTCGACGACGCCGGTGGCGGTATACATGGGCTGGTGTTTCCTTGATCAGTGCGTGGGTGTGGCAATGGATTCGTCGAGCATGCAGGTGGCCATGCGCCAGCCCTGCGCGTCCGCGGCGATGCGCGCGAACGCGCGCGTCGCCTCGGCATGGGCGGTGGCGCCGGAGCGCACCATCTGGCCGCGCGCGCTCCTGGGCACGTTGCCGCAATAGCCGACGGCGGCGCCGAGGAAGCGGCGCGCGGCGTCCGCCAGCTTGCGGCTCGCAGCGCGCGCCTCGCGCTCGCCGTCGGCGCCGTTGACCAGCACGCGAAACGAGGGCGGCGGCGAGGGCGGGCGTGCCCATGCCTGCTTCGCCGTCGCATAGGCGGCGGTCAGCGATTCCTCGCGCACGCCCATCACCAGGAGCGCCTCGGCGCTGTCGTCGATGAGCGGCAGCCAGTGGCCGTTGGGCACCGGCGGCTCCGCCGGCAGATTGAGGACGATCAGCTCGGCCGGCGCGTCCAGGCGCAGGAAGCCGGTGAAGAATTCGGTGCCGCCCGGGTCGTCGCCGAGCACCGTCGACAAGCCGTCGCACGCGGCGATCGCACGGACCCCGGCGGCCAGCGGTGTCGCCACCTCGGCGAAGGCGATCTCGCCGCGGACCATGGCGGGCAGGTCCGCGCGCGGGGCGATGCCGAGCGCGGCCAGCGCGCCGCCGGCCGCGTCGATCAGCACGACGCGGCGGCCGGCATGGCCGAACGCGATCGCCAGTTGCGCCGCGCACGCGCCCTGCGCGGCCGCGTCGCGGTCGCCCAGGACCGGAAGCACGCGCAGCGTGCGGCGCCGCAGGAGACTGCGCAAGCCGGCGGCCTGGTCGCTGCCGGCGGCCGGCGCCGGATGGCGGATGGAGGAATTCGCGCGCATCGTCACCCCCTAGGCCAGGACGGCGAGGCCGGCCGCGCCGTCCGCCGCGCGCGCGAGCGCGCGCGGGATCACCTCGTCGTCGCGCCAGGCGAAGGCCGGATCCGTGGTCGCCTTCAGGGCGCGATGCACGAGCGCCGCCCCGGCGGGCGCGTGCAGGTCCTCGGGCACCCGCTGTCCGTTGGTCACGCCGAAGAGTTCGATTCCGTGGCGCGCCAGCACGTCGAGCGCGGGACCGAGCTTGGCCGCCTCGTCGATCTTGGTGAGGATCGCCCCGAACAGCGGCCGCGCCCCGGCCGCCTTGCCCTGGTAGGAGCGGGCCACATCCTCGAGCGTCTCCGCCTGGGCCGCGGCGTTGACCAGGAGGACGCGCCGGATGCCCGGATTGTTGAGCAGGTTGATCTGCTCGCCGACCCGGCTGTCGCGCTGTCCCATGCCGGTGGTGTCGATCAGCACCATGCGCTTGCCCGCCATGGTCGCGAGCGTCGCCTCGAGTTCCGCGTAGGACTGCGCCGAGTGGACCGGGACGCCGAGGATCTTGCCGTAGATCGCGAGCTGGTCGAACGCCCCGATCCGGTAGCTGTCGGTCGTGATCAGACCGAGCGACTGCGCGCCGTAGCGCACCACGCAGCGCGCCGCGAGCTTCGCGGTGGTCGTGGTCTTGCCGACCCCGGTCGGCCCGACCAGCGCATAGACGCCGCCGGCCTCGACGATGTCGCGCGCCGCGTCGGCGCAGCGCAGGTTGCGCGTGAGCACGTCCGCCAGCCACTTGCGCGCCTGCGCCTCGGTGAGGTCATCGGGCAGCTTGTCGGCGACCGCGCGCGCGAGCCCGGCGGAGAACCCCGCCTCCGACAGCTCGCGCCACAGCTTGACCGCGAGCGGACGCCGCTCGCGCATGTCGCGCCACGCCTGTCCGGCGATCTGGTCCTGCAGCAGCCCCTTCACCGCCGCCAGTTCGGCGAGGACGCGCTCGTCGCGCGCGCGCGCGGCCGCATCCGCGGCGCTCTCGCGCGCCGGCGCGGCAGCGCCTGCCGCACTGCGGCCGCCGGCCGGCCACAGCGTCGGGGACGGCTCCCCGCCCACCGCCGCATACGCGGCGGAGCCGGCCTGGGCCGGAAGCGGACCCTGCGGCTCGACCCGCGGCGCGAACTCCTTGAGCGAGGTGAAGCGCCCGGGGTTGCGCGCCGCCGCGGGCCGCGCCGGCGCCGGCGGCTCCGGCATCTCGTCGCGCCGGCTCGCCGGCACCGCGGCCGGTGCCGGCGGCGCCGCTACCGCCGCGGCAGGCTGCTCGACCCTCGCCAGGCTCTCCACGCCGCCGGCGGTCTTGCGGTTGGAGATGACCAGCGCCTCCGGGCCGAGCTCCGTCTTCATCTTCTGCATGGCCTCGCGCGCGGTGGCGCCCAGGAATTTCCTCATCAGCATGGCTTGGCTCTCTTGTGCGATTGGCAGCGATGTGCGGTTCGGAACGGCAGGGGGATCAGGCAGGCAGCCCGCCGCGCGCGCCCACCAGCGCAGCGACGCGGATCGTGCAGGACTCCGGGATCTCGGCATGCGAGAGCACGCGCAGGCGCGGCAGCGTGCGCCGCGTCATGCGCGCGATCGCCGGACGCAGCTTGTCGGGCACCAGCAGCGCCGGCGGCTGGCCCAGGTTCTCGAGGCGCTGCGCCGCGGCCGCCAGGTCGCGCGCGAGGTTCTCCGCGAGCCCCGGTTCGATGCCGAGCGCGTCGCCGGCGGCGCCGGTCGCGGCCTGCGCCAGCACGCGCTCGAGGTCCGGCTCCAGCACCAGCATCTCGACGTCCGACGACGGGCCGAAGATGCCCTGCAGGACGGCGCGTCCGAGCGCGATGCGCACCTGGGCCAGCAGTTCCGCCGGTTCGGGGGTCCGCGTCGCATGCTCGGTCATGGTCTCGACGATGGTGCGCAGATCGCGGATGTGCACCCCCTCCTCGAGCAGGCCCTGGAGCACGCGGGTGAGCGTCGCCAGCGGCACCAGCTTCGGCATGAGGTCGTCGATCAGCTTCGGCGCGTGCTTGTTGAGGTGCTCGACCAGCGCCTGGGTCTCGACGCGCCCGAGGAGCGCGGCCGCGTGCCCCTGCATCAGGTGATTGAGATGCGTGGCCACGACGGTGCCGGCGTCGACGACGGTGTAGCCGGTCGACAGCGCCTGGTCGCGCAGCGCGCCCTCGATCCAGGTCGCCGGCAGCCCGAATGCGGGGTCGAGCGCGCTGGCGCCGGGCAGCGGCGCAGACGCGCCGCCGGGGTTGATCGCCATGAACATGCCCGCATAGACCTCGCCTTCGCCGATGACCACGCCCTTGAGGCTCACGCGGTAGCCGTTCGGCTTGAGCTCGAGGTTGTCGCGGATGTGCACCTGCGGCGGCAGGAAGCCGACCTCCTGGGCGAATTTCCTGCGGATCGCCTTGATGCGCTTGAGCAGGTCGCCGTCCTGGTTGCGGTCGACCAGCGGGATCAGGCGATAGCCGACCTCGAGCCCGAGCACGTCGACCGGCGCCAGGTCTTCCCACGACGCCTCGCCGGATTCCGCCTCCGCCTGCGGCGGTGCGGCCTCGGCGACCGCGGCCGAGCGCGCCGCGCGCGACTGGCGCCAGCCGAGCCAGATGCCGGCGCCGCCGAACAGCATGAAGGCGAAGTGCGGCATGCCGGGAATCAGGCCGAGCAGGCCCAGCACGCCGCCGGTGACCATCAGGGTCTGCGGATGCATCACCAGCTGGCGCACCACCTGGGTGCCGATGTCCTCGCGCACGTCCTCGTCGCCGCCGACGCGGCTCACCACCAGGCCGGCCGCCACCGAGATCACCAGCGCCGGAATCTGCGCGACCAGGCCGTCGCCGATCGCGAGCAGGACATAGTTGTCCACCGCGACCTTCGCGGGCAGGTCGTGCTGCAGCATGCCGATGGCGAAGCCGCCGATGACGTTGATCGCGAGGATCAGGATGCCGGCGATGGCGTCGCCGCGGACGAACTTCGACGCGCCGTCCATCGCGCCGTAGAAGTCGGCCTCGCGCGCGATCTCGGCGCGCCGCTTGCGCGCCTCCTGCTCGGAGATCAGCCCGGCGTTCATGTCCGCGTCGATCGCCATCTGCTTGCCGGGCATCGCGTCCAGGGTGAAGCGCGCGCTGACCTCGGCGATGCGGCCGGCGCCCTTCGTGATGACGACGAAGTTGATCACCACCAGGATCAGGAAGACGACGATGCCGACCGCGAAGTTGCCGCCGACCAGGAAGTGGCCGAACGCCTCGATCACCTTGCCCGCTGCATCCGGGCCGGTGTGGCCATGCAGCAGCACCACGCGGGTCGAGGCGATGTTCAGCGACAGGCGCAGCAGCGTGGTCAGCAGGAGCACCGTCGGGAAGGCCGCGAAGTCCATCGGCCGGTTCGCATAGACGGCCGCGAGGAGCACGATCAGCCCGAGCGCGATGTTGAAGGTGAACAGCAGGTCGAGCAGCAGCGGCGGCAGCGGCAGGATCATCATGGCGAGCACCATGACGATGAACGCCGGCGCCGCCAGCCCGCGCAGCGGAAAGCCGCGCCAGGCGGCCGTCAGGCCGAGCGCGGCACTCATGCGCGACCTCCGGCGGCCGGATCAAGCTCGTCGGGCACCGGCAGCGACGACGGTGGCGCCGGCGCCCGTCCCGCCACGTGCATGCGCAGCTGGAACACCCAGGCGAGCACCTGCGCCACCGCGTTGTACAGCGCGGCGGGAATCTCGTCGCCGACCTCCGCATGCGCGAACAGGGCGCGCGCGAGCGGCGGCGCCTCCAGCAGCGGCACACCGTGCGCGGCCGCGAGCTCGCGGATCCGCGCGGCGACCGCGTCGGTGCCCTTGGCGACCACGCGCGGGGCGCGCATGCGGTCGCCGGCGTAGGCCAGCGCGACCGCGTAATGGGTCGGGTTCGTGACCACCACGTCGGCGGTCGGCACCGCGGCCATCATGCGGCGGCGCGCCGCCTCGCGCTGGCGCTGGCGGATGCGCCCCTTGACGTGCGGGTCGCCCTCGGCCTCCTTGCCCTCCCGGCGCACCTCGTCGCGCGTCATGCGCAGGCCGCGCGCGTGCTGCCACAGCTGCAGCGGCACGTCCGCGGCGGCGAGCGCGACGAGGACCGCCGCCATCCAGAGGAAATCGCGGGTGATCAGCGTGCCCGCCGACGCCAGCGCCGCATCGCCGGACTGGGCCAGCGGCGCGACGAACGCCGCCTGGTCATGCCAGATCAGCCAGCCGAGGATGCCGCCCACCAGCGCGACCTTGGCGATCGCCTTGGCGAGCTCGGCGATGCCGTTGAGAGAGAACAGGTTGCCGAGACCGCGCAGCGGACTCAGGCGCGCGAAATCCGGCATCAGCGGATGGGTGCTGAACACCCACCCGCCGATCGCCAGCGGCGCGCACAGCGCGGCGAGGAACAGGATCGCCAGGACCGGCAGGGCCAGCACGATGCCGCCGGCGACCACGTGGGCGGCGGATTCCAGCGCGACCGCGGGGTCGAACGCCGCCGCGCGCGTGAGCGTGAGGCCGCCGCGCAGGAACTCGCGCGCCTCGCCCACCAGCCGCGGGCCGAACGCAACGATGCCCGCGGCACCGCCGAGGAGCAGCGCCGCGGTCGTCAGCTCACGCGAGCGCGGGGTCTGGCCGCGCGCGCGCGCGTCGTCGAGACGCTTCTGCGACGCCGGTAACTCGCGTTCCGAATCCTGCTCTTCCGCCACGGGCGGCGCCTTTCGGGGGGACCGATAACGGCATCATTATTTCGGCAGGCAACCCTGTGAAATCCGCCAAGCAGGGGGGCAAAGCGCCGGCATTTCCCAGGGGACGCCGTCGGTGCGCCGCGGGCGCGCGCATCGGCGACGCGCGCGGTCCGGCGCGCCGCGGCGGCACCGGCGCGCCGGCCCTGCCGCGGCGCGCGATGCGCCGCGCGTGCCCGCCGGCCCAAGGCGTGGCGCTAGGGCGTGGCGAGCAGGACCTCGGGCCGGAACCCGAAGCGCAGGCAGCCCCAGTGGCGCCCGCCGACCGCGATCGGCATCGACAGGTCGTTGAGGATCTCGCCGGTATCCCGGCGGTAGGTCTGCAGCAGGAAGCGCTCGCGGTTGCGCGCCGCGCGCGTCCCGGTGACGTCGGAGAACATGCGCTTGTCGCGGCTCGACACCAGGTCGGCCGCGCGGTTTCCGGTCGGCGGCCGCGAGTAGCGGCTGTTGTGCGTCGGCGCGTAGGTGTTGCGGTCGATGCACAGCGCGAAGATGCCGCCGTCGGTGGCCGCGACCAGCTCGTCGTAGAGCGGCTGCAGCAGCGCCTCCGCGCGCCGGTCGTACGCGGTCCGGTACTTCTGCGGATCGGTCCCGGGGATCGGCTGGTAGGCTTCGTCGAACACGTCGACGCCGCCCTCGGCGAGCGTCGCCAGGCGGCGCGCGCATTCGTCGCGGCACGCGCCGACGCGCGCGATGATCTCCTCGAACCTGCCGTGGCCGATGCGAAAGCGCGCCGCCAGTTCCTCGATGCGCTCGGTTGCCTGCGACAGGTCGAGCGACGCCTTGTGCGAATTGGCCATGCGCGACGCCACGTCCGCCGACATGTCGCGCATCGCCGCGGCCTGGTCGTGGATGCGGGCGTTCGACGCGCTTGCCGCGTCGATCTCGGCGCGCACGCCCCCCATGCTCTCGCCGATCGACGAGAAGTCGCGGACGATGGCGTCGAAGCGCTGCGACGAGCGCTCGACGACGTCGCGCGACGCGTCGACGGCGGCGTGGATGTGCGTGGTCCCGTCGCGCGTGGCCTCGACCCGCCGCGCCATGACCTCGATCTGCGTCGTGATCTCGCCGGTGGCCGCCTTGACCTTGTCGGCGAGCTTGCGCACCTCGTCGGCCACCACCGAGAACCCGCGCCCGGCCTCGCCCGCCCGCGCCGCCTCGATCGCCGCGTTCAGCGCCAGCAGGCCGGTCTGGTCCGACACGTCGTTGATCAGGCGCACCACCGAGGCGATGTCGCGCGAGGCCGCCTGCAGTTCGGCCACCTCGTCGGAAAAGCCGTCGAGCCGGTGCTTGACCGAATCGATGTCCTCGGCCGCCTTGCGCAGCTCGCCGAACGCGGCATGGGCGGCGCCCACATGCTGCGACGCCGCCTCGGCGATCGTCTGCGCCGTGCCCGCGACGCCGGCGAGGGAACGCTGCGCCTGGTCGCTGGCGGCGCAGACCGTCAGCGCCAGCCCGCCCTGGTCTTCGGCCAGGCGCGCCGACGCGGCGACGTCGGCGGCGGTCTTGGCCGACTCGTAGGCCACCTGCACGCTCATCTGGCGCACCTCCGCGATGATCTGGCGCAGGCGCGCGGTGAACGCGTTGTACGCGAGCGCAAGCTCGCGGTACTCGTCATCGGTGATCACGGGCATGTCGCGCGCGAGGTCGGCCTCGCCCGACGCGACCTCGCGCATCAGGGCGGCGAGCTGCCGCACCGGCGCGACGATCAGGTGGCGCAGGTAGACGAACACGCCGGCCGCGGCGGCCACCGCCGCGGCACTGATCACGGCCACCCATCCGAGCGGGACCGCGACCGCGTCGAGCGCCGGCTGCACCGCCTCCGGCGGCATGCCCAGCGCCGTCAGCCGGGTGTGCACGTCCTGCGCCGCCTGCCAGGCGAGCAGTCCCGGAACGGCCGCCAGCACGCCGAGCAGGCCGATGTTCCCCGCGAGCTTGCGCGTCAGGGTGCCGAAGAATCGCCGCTCGATCGCGGCATACCAGCCGTAACGCTTGTCCACGCTGTCCTCCTGCAATGGCGCGGTCATGGGGATCGGGTCGCCGCAGCGGATGCAACCGGCCGGCCGCTGCACATGCCGCCGCGGCTCAGGCGCTCGCGCGCACCGCGAAGCGATCGAGGACCGACGCGAGGTTGCGCGCCAGATCGTCGAGTCCGCCCGCCTGCGCCGTCACCGCCGCCACCGCCTTCGCATTCGCCTCGGCCATCTGGGCGATGCACTCCACGTTCTGGGCCAACTGCGCGCTCGCGCCCGCCTGCTCCGCCAGCGCGCTGCTGATCTCGCCGACGGCGCCGGAGACGTGCGCGGCGGCGTCGCGCACCTCGCCCATCCGTTCGCCCGCGCTGCGCGCGCGCGCCACGCCCCCGGCGACGCGCGACGACCACGTGCCCATGTGCCCGACCGCTTGCGCCGTTCCTTCCTGGATCGAGCGCACCATGCCGCCGATCTCCCGCGTCGACTGCGCGGTGCGCTCGGCCAGCTTGCGCACCTCGTCGGCGACGACCGCGAATCCGCGGCCCTGCTCGCCGGCGCGGGCCGCCTCGATGGCGGCGTTGAGCGCGAGGAGATTGGTCTGCGCGGCGATCTCCGTGATCACGTCGACGATGCGCGAGATGCTCCCCGAATGCGCATCCAGGGCGGTCATCACGGCGGCCATGTCCTGCGCAGCGGCCCCGATCGAGTTCATGTCGGCCGCCGCCTCCTCCACCGCCGCGCTGCCCTGGACCGACAGCTCGCCCGAACGCTGCGACATGCGCAGCGCCTGCGCGGCGCTCGCGGAGACCGACTCGATCGACGCGGTCAGCTGCTCGACCGACGCGGCCATGCTCGCGGCCGCGTCGTGCTGCGCACTGCTGCCGCTGTCGATCTGGGCGCTCGCGCGCGACATCGCGGCCGCTGCCGCGGCCACGGACCGGCTGCCGTCGGCCACGCTGCCGATGGCCGAGCGCAGCGACTCCTGCATGCGCGCGAGCGACGCCAGCAGGCTGGTCGAGTCGCCCGCCCTGACCGCGACCGGGGTGGCGACGTCGCCGGCGGCGATGCGCCGCGCGATCTCCTGCGCGGCCGCCGGCTCCCCGCCCAGCGCCGCAAGCACGCCGCGCGTCATCCACAGGCTTGCGAGCAGCGTGCCGGCGATGCCGAGCAGGGCCAGCGCGCCGATCAGCAGACTCCAGTGGCGCGCCCGCGCGGCAGCCGCCGCGCGCGCCTGCTCGGCGCGGCCGAGCGCGTGCTCGCGCACGCGGTCGGCGAGACGGGCCGCCGCCGCGATCAGCGGCGCGTCGGCGCCGGCGACCGCCTGGTCGGCGAGAAATGCGGTGGTGACGTTGATCGGGTCGAACAGCTCCAGCCCCTTGTCGAGGCGGCGCGCGACCTGGATGTGCTGGGCCAGGAATGCGGACGCATCGGCGCTCAGATCCAGGCCGATGCGCGGCGCGAGTGCCTCGAGGCGGCTCAGCTGCTCGCGCAGCGCGCCGTCGGTCTTGCGGTACTCGGCAAGCGCCTCCTTGAACAGCTTGTCGTCCGCGCCGCGCAGCAGCACCGTCTTGAACGTATTGGCGCCCTGGCGCGCGGCCGCCCGCACCGAGGTGGCGGCGAGAATCGCCTGCGCCTCCAGGTTGCGCGCCTCGAGCTCGCTCGAGATCTGGCGGTTCATCGCCTGCGTGGCGAACAGGGCGGCGCCGGCGACGACGGCCAGGATCAGGCACAGCGTCACGACCAGCACGTTCGCCTTGGCTTGGACGGTTTCGAACTTCATGCGTGACTCCCTTGTTCCAATCCGTGGCGCCGCGCGGCGTTCACACGCGCCCGCGCAGCAGTTCGTCCATCTCGAGCACCAGGACCAGCAGGCCGTCGCCGGACAGGGTCGCCCCGGCGACGCCCGCCGGCTTGACGCCCTCGAGCGGCTTGATCATCACCTCGTCCTGGCCGACGAAGCTGTCGACCGCGAGCACGTAGGAGCGCGTTCCCAGCGACGCCACCACGCCGACCAGCGGTGCCTCGCTGCGTTCGCGGCCGATGAGCTCGGCGAGCTCGAACACCGGCAGCACCTCGCCGCGGACCACGAGATTGGGCTTGCCGGCGATCTGCTGCACACGTCCGGGCTCGATGTTGACGATCTCGCGCACCGCGTTCAGCGGCAGCGCGTACACCTGTCCGCCCTGCTTCATCATCAGCACCGGCAGGATCGCCAGGGTCAGGGGCAGCGAGATGACGATGCGCGAGCCTTCGCCGGGCGTCGACGTCAGATCGATGCGGCCCTTGAGGCGCTCGATGTTGGTGCGCACGACGTCCATGCCGACGCCGCGCCCCGAGACCGCGCTGATCTCGGACTTGGTCGAGAAGCCCGGAAGGAAGATCAGGCCCAGGCTCTGGCGCTCGTCCAGCGTGCTCGCCTCCTCGTGCGAGAGCAGGCCCTTCTGGATCGCCTTCGCGCGCAGCACGTCCGCGCGCATGCCGCGGCCGTCGTCGCGGATCTCGATGACGATGTGGTCGCCGACCTGGCGCGCGGCCAGCCAGATGTTGCCGCGCCGGGGCTTGCCCGCCGCGGCGCGCTCGTCGGCCGATTCGAGGCCATGGTCGACCGCGTTGCGCACCAGGTGCACCAGCGGGTCGTTGAGCTCCTCGAGGATGGTCTTGTCGACCTCGGTGTCGGCCCCCTCGATGAACAGGTCGACATCCTTGCCGAGCGTGCGCGCGACGTCGCGCGCCAGGCGGTTGTACTTCTGGAAGACCCGCCCGACCGGCTGCATGCGCGCCTTCATCACCGCCGACTGCAGGTCGGCCACGAGGGCCTCGAGGCGCCCGAGGACGGGGTCGAGGTCCTTCCGCACCTCGCCACCCGGGTCGGCGCGCAGCAGGCCGGCCACCAGGCAGTTCAGCCGATTCTTGGTCAGGCCGAGCTCGCCGGAGAGGTTGAGGATCTGGTCGAAGCGCTGCGTGTCGACGCGAATCGTGTTGTCCTTGCCGACCCCCTTCGGGTCGGCGGCCGGTCGTGCCGGTCGCGCGGTGTCGGCGGGCCGCGCCGGCGGCGGTGCCGCGGCCTCCGCGGTTGCCGGTGCCGCAGGGGCCGGTGCCGCAGGGGCCGGCAGCGCGGCAGGCGGCGACGCGGCCGCGCCGGTGACGGCCTTGTGCAACGCCACCCAGTCCGGCCCCGCAGCCGTCGCCGCAGCAGCCGGAGGCACCGCCGGAGCCGGCGTCGCCGCGGCGGCCGGCACCGGCGCCGCGCCGCCCTTCAGGCAGCGATCGAGAGCCGCGAGCAGATCGGCAGGCGCCGGCTGGGGCGTGCCGTTCCCGGCCATCTCCCCCATCATCCGCTTGACCTCGCCCGTCGCGCCCAGGATCACGTCGAGCATCTCCGGCGAGAGGCCGAGCTTGTCGGAGCGCAGCTGGTCGAACAGGTTCTCGGTGCGATGGCACAGGTCGACCATCGCGGTCGCGTCGAGGAATCCGGCGCCGCCCTTGATCGTGTGGAACCCGCGGAAGATCGAATTGAGCAGGTCCTTGTTGCGCGCGTCGTGCTCGAGCTCGACCAGTTTCTGGTCGACGTCGTCCAGGAGCTCGCCGGCCTCGGTGAGAAAGTCCTGGAGAAGATCCTGCATGTCCGCAAGCGCGCTCATCGCGTTTCCTCGATCCGTTTCGTGCCGTGCTCAGAATCCAAGCGACGCCAGCAGATCGTCGACCTGCCCCTGGTTGGCCACCACGTCGTCCCGCTTGGTGTCGATCGCCGGCCCGTTCAGCCACCCGCCGTCGGCGTCGCTGCGCCGCTCGGGCGGCGTGGCGTCGAGCAGCAGCTTCACGAGCTGGTCCTCGAGGGTCTGCGCGATCGCGACGATCCGGTTGATCACCTGCCCCGTGAGATCGTGGAAGTCCTGCGCCAGCATGATGTCGGTGAACAGCGCCGAGGTCTGGTCGGCGCGCTCGGCGAGCGTGCGCAGGAAGGCCCCGGTGGCCTCCGCGTGGGCACGGAATTCCTCCACACCGAGCTTTCCGGCGAACACCTCGTCCCATTTCGCGGCGAGCGCCCGGGCGTCACCGGCAACCGCGCCCTGGAGCGTCGTGCCGGCTTCGGCCTTCGACAGCGTCTTCTCGGCAGCCTGGCCGGTCAGGCTGGCGATATAGGTCAGCCGCGCGCGCGCGTCGGGCAGCTTGCCGACCGCGGCGTCGATGTCGCGGTCATAGCCGAGCTCGCGCAGGGCGTCGTGAAGATTGCGCGTGAGCGACCCGACGCGCTGGAAGATGTCGTAGGGCTCGCCTTCCCCGGCCGCGGCGGCGGCCGCTGCCGTGCCGTCGGCCGCCGCCGCGGCAGCGCCGCTGGCACCGTCGCCGGCGCTGCGCTCGGCCGAGATCTTGTCGAACAGTGCCTCGAGGTCCTCCGCCTCGTGCTCCATCACCGTGCTCATTGCCTCACCCCTGACCTTTCATCTTCTGAATGATCTTGTTGACTTTTTCTTCCAAGGTCGCCTTGGTGAACGGCTTGACGATGTAGCCGGAGGCGCCCGCCTGCGCCGCGGTGACGATGTCCTCCTTCTTCGCCTCCGCGGTGACCATCAGCACCGGCAGGTGCTTTAGCGCCGCGTCCGACTTGATCTCGGTCAGGAGCTCGAAGCCGTTCATGTTCGGCATGTTGATGTCCGAGACGACGAACTCGAACCCGCCCGCGCGCAGCTTGGTCAGCGCCGCGCGGCCGTCCTCGGCCTCGTCGGCGTTGGCATAGCCGATCTCCTTGAGCAGATTCCGGACGATCCGCCGCATCGTGGAGAAATCGTCGACGATCAGGATCTTCATGTCTTGGTTCATGGCACTGCCTCCTAAGCCTTTTGCAGATGGATGCCGACCGCCTTGGCCAGGTCTTCCGGGTTGAACTTGGGCACGTACGAGTCGACCCCGACCTGCTGCCCGAGCTTCTGGTTCGCGACCGACGACAGCGACGAGTGCATGAGCACCGGGATGCCCTCGAAGCGCCGGTCCTCCTTGATGTGGCGGGTGAGCACGTAGCCGTCCATCTCGGGCATCTCGGCATCGGTCAGGATCAGGCCGATGCTGCTCTTGAGCATCCGGCCCTCCTGCTCGGCGCGCGCGGCGGCCGCGCGCAGCCGCTCGAGCGCCTCGGCGCCGTTGACCGCGTACTGGTAGGGGATCTTCATCCTTTCGAGCACTTCGATGATCTTCTTGCGCGCCAGGCCGGAGTCGTCGGCGAAGAACACCGAGCTCGGGTTCGCGACCTGGATCGGCTCGAGCGCCGGCACCGGATCCTCGCCGATGACGTTGGCAAGGATCTGCTCGACGTCCAGGATGGAGACGAGCTTTCCTTCGGAGATCTCGGTGATCGCGGTCACGAGCCCGGCCGCGTTGGCCGCCGCGTTCTGCGGCGACTTGACCTGGTCCCAGTCGACCCGCACGATGCGGTCGACGTCCTCGACCTGGAACGCCTGCGTGTGGCTCGAGAACTCGGTGATGATCAGCTTCGAGCGCGGCCCGTCGAACGGCATCGACAGGCAGGTCGCGAGGTCGATCACCGGGATGATGCTGCCGCGCAGCGAGATGAACCCCACCACGCCCGCCGGCATGTTCGGCGCCCGCGTGATCGCCATGGTCTCGCACACCTCGCGCACCTTGAAGACGTTGATGCCGAAGGTCTCGCTGCCGCCGACCGAGAACAGCAGCAGCTCCATCCGGTTCGATCCGGCGAGTCGCGCCTTCTGATCGACCATGCTCATCAGGTGATTGTCGCTATGCCCCATCGTTTGCTACCTTCCTTCGTTGCGGTACGGTGATCGGTCCGTGCGGCGTGTCGGCCTTCGCCATGGATTCATCGGATCGGCGCGCGCAGGAGCGAGGTCGGCGGCGGCGGTGCCGGCGCCACCATGGCTTCACGGCCTGAATTCGACAGCGCGCCCGCGCCGAGCGCATTGGAGACACTCTCGGGGTGGTCGACGTCGACCACCGGGCCGTCGCGCAGGATCGCCTCCTCGGCATCCCGGTTCATCACGACGATGCTGATGCGGCGGTTGCTCGCCCCGTTCGGTTCGTTCGGTGTCAGCGGCACCGACGAGGCGAGACCGACCACCCGCAGGATCCGCGCCTCCGGCAGCCCGGCCGCCATCAGCTCGCGGCGCGCGGCGTTGGCGCGATCGGTGGAGAGATCCCAGTTGCCGTATCCGGCGTCGCCGCCGGGAAACGGCGTGGCGTCGGTGTGGCCGGAGATGCCGATCTTCTGCTCCGCCTCGGTCAGCGAACGCCCGATCTCGCGGATGATCAGGCGCGCATGGTCCTTGAGGACCGCGCGCCCGGAGTCGAACATCGCCCGGTCCTGCTCGTCGACGATCTGGATGCGCAAGCCCTCGGACGTGATGTCGAGGCGCACCTGGTTCTTGAACTGCGACAGCGTGCCGTTGGCGCCGAACATCGCCTCGACGCGCTGCTTGAGGCGCTCCAGGCGCACGCGCTCGGCGCGCTTGGCTTCCGCCTTCGCGGCCTGCAGGTTGTAGGTCTTCTTCTCGGGCGGCTCGTCGCCGTGCTTGACCTGGCCGGTCTGGCGCGTCAGGTCCTGGCCGCCGCCCTTGAGGATCGAGGAGCTGTCGCCGCTGCCGCTGCCGCCGGACATCGCGATCTTCAGCGGCGAGTTGAAGTAGTCGGCGATCCCCTTGAGGTCGCCCTGGGCGGTCGAACCGAGCAGCCACATCAGCAGGAAGAACGCCATCATCGCCGTCACGAAGTCGGCATAGGCGATCTTCCAGGCGCCGCCGTGGGCCGCGTGACCGCCCTTCTTGATCTTCTTGACGATGATCGGCTGCAGCTTCTTTGCGTCGTTCGCCATGCCTGCTCCGCGCGTTGCCCGTCGCCGCCGCGGCGGCTATTTCTTGCCCTTGACGTGCGCTTCGAGTTCGCTGAAATTGGGCCGCTCGGTCGAGAACAGCACCTTCCGGCCGAACTCGATGGCGACCTGCGGCGCGTAACCCTGCATGCTGGCCAGGAGCGTCGTCTTGATGCAGAGCAGCTCCTTGCCGGCCTCCTCGATCTTCTGCTCCATCAGGCCGGCGAGCGGCTCGAAGATGCCGTAGGCCAGCAGGATCCCGAGGAACGTGCCGACCAGCGCCGAGCCGATCATCCCGCCCAGGACCGCGGGCGGCTGCCCGACCGATCCCATCGTGTTGACCACGCCGAGCACCGCGGCGACGATGCCGAACGCCGGCAGGCCGCCCGCCAGCCGCGTGATCGCCGCCGCCGGCGCGTGCGCCTCCTGGTGGTGGGTCTCGATCTCGCTGTCCATCAGCGACTCGATTTCGTGCGCATTGAGGTTTCCCGACACCATCATGCGCAGATAGTCGGTGACGAACTCCGTCACATGGTGGTCGTTGCCGACCGTCGGGTACTTCTGGAACAGCGGCGAGTTGTGGGGGTCCTCGACATCCTTCTCGATCGACATCAGGCCCTCCTTGCGGACCTTCTGCAGGATGTCGTAGAGCAGCGCCAGCAGTTCGAGGAACCGCGCCTTGGTGTACTTGCTGCCCTTGAAGCAGCTGGCGAGGCCCGCCATCGACGCCTTGAGGACCTTCATCTGGTTGTTCGCGATGAAGGCGCCGATCGCCGCGCCCATGATGGTGACCATCTCGAACGGCAGGGCCTTCAGGACCACCCCGATGTTGCCGCCGTGAACGATGAATACCCCGAAGATGCACCCCAGGGCAACCACCCAGCCGATGATGACGAACATGTGTGCCGTTCCGTGTCGATTGCGCAAGCCGGGCCCGGCACGAAGCGGTCGCGGCACCCGGGGTTGCCGCCGGCGCCGCGCTTGGTGCGGACCAACTGGACACGTAAGTTAGCAACCGGCGGGGCGTGCGCATCGCGCGAAGAGGCGCGGCATTGGGCGCTTTTTGGCGCGACCGGAACCCTCATGCCGGCGCCGCCGCGGCCGATGACCGCCGCGGCTCCGGGGCGGCGGCCGGCCCGGGTGCCGGGCGGCCGGTGACCGACCCGCGCGCCGCCGGTTCGGCGCGCACGCGGCCCTAGGCCGCGACCGTCGCGGCCTGCGCCTCGGTCGCCAGGCGCCGGTCGCGCGTCTTGCCCGCCCGCGACGGCATGTCGCACAGGCCGCAGACATAGCCGCCGGTCAGTTCGTAGGTGTGCACCACGAAATGCCCGCCGCACTCCTTGCACTCGGTGGTGGTCAGCATGCCGGCGTCGAAGAACTTGGTCAGGCGCCAGGCACGGGTGATCGACAGGACCTCGGGCATGCCCAGGCGCGACACGTACTCGCGGTACAGGCGGTAGGCATGGATGACCACCTCGATCTCGTCGAGCTCCGAGCTGCGGTTGATCGACTGGTAGAGGTTCATGTACAGCGAGGAGTGGATGTTCGGCTGCCAGGTCATGAACCAATCGGTCGAAAAGGGCAGCATTCCCTTCGGCGGCGACTTGCCGACGATCTCCTTGTAGAGCTTGAGCAGGCGCTCGCGCGACAGGGTGGTTTCCGACTCGAGCACCTGCAGGCGGGCGCCGAGGCGGATCAGGTCGGAGGCCAGCGCGATCTGGCGTGCTTCGCCGAGGACGGTCTTGGCGCGCTTCATGGTCAGACCGCCGCTTCGAGGGAGTTGCCGGCCATCAGGATGGCCGCGTGCATGCCGGCCGCCTGCGCGTTCTCGCTGCCGCGGGTGTGCGAGAGCAGAAGGTTCCAGACCAGGCTGTCGTCGAAGCGGAAGCGGCACATCAGCATGTTCGACGCCGCGATCTTGAGCAGCTGGCCCGCGGTGAGCTGGTCGATGATGCGCGCGACCTCTTCCGACAGGCCGAGGCGCACCAGCGCTTCGGCGCGATCGGCGCGGATCATGTTCTGCGCCAGGATCAGGTAAGAGAGATTGGCTTCGCGGATCTCGTTGAGCAGGTTGTCGACTTTCATTTGGCAGTCCTCCGGGTCGGGTTGGCGCTACGTTGACGGGTCGTGATGCAGTGACGCCATCTTCAGCCGCGCGCCGCTTTTCCTGAATCCGGCCAATGCCGCGAAAGCGTGTCCGACACCGCGGTCTTCGCGCGGTGCGACGATGATGGTCGCGGCCTGACCGAATCGCCCGACGCCGCCGCGCAGGAAACGGCGCAGACCGGCGGTCAGCCGACGGCGACGGCCGCGGGTAGGGGCGCGCGACGCGGCGGCGTCGGCAGTTCAGGCAGTGCGGCGGTACGGAAGGCGCGCCCGCGCGCGCCCCGGAGATTGCGCACCGGTGCCTGTCGGCGTTCTTCCTACAACCCGACCGGCGACCCGCGCGCGCGGGAACGTCTTAACGAACTGATTTATATAGCTTTCTCGACGACCTGGCGCGGCACTTGGGGGTGCGGGCACAGCCGCGCGCCACCTGCGCCGGTGGTGCGCCCGACGGGCGCCAGCGCCCGCAGCGGGCATCGAGAATGAGCGCGATGAAGGCTTTCATGACCGGAATTACGGCAGACCCGGGGGTTTGTTTAGGGCTTCGCCGCACCCGGCCTGCGATTAATCTGGGCCATGCCTCGTCAAGGAGGCGCAACAGCTCGCTGTGCCACGGGCGCGTGCCGGACGTATCGCGGCGCGCCCCAAGCGGCAGTCCTGAGCGGTCGCCGGCCGGGCCATGGTTCCACCGCCCCGCCTGACCGCTGAGGATTGCCTGTTGCGAATCCTGGCGCAAGCCACCACCCTGTTCTAGGAGACCTGCCATGCCATCGATGATCAATACCAATCTCGCATCACTGAACACTCAGCGAAACCTGTCCGGGTCCCAGTCCGCCCTCAACACCGCGGTGCAGCGGCTCTCCTCGGGCATGCGCGTCAACAGCGCCAAGGACGACGCGGCGGGACTGGCCATCGCCGAGCGCATGAACGCGCAGACGCGCGGCATGAACGTGGCGATCCGCAACGCCAACGATGCGATCTCCCTCGCGCAGACGGCCGAGGGCGCGCTCGCCAAGGTCTCGGACATGCTGCAGCGCATGCGCGAACTCGCCACGCAGTCGGCCAACGGCACCAACAGCGCCAGCGACCGCACCAATCTCAATGCCGAGTTCTCGCAGCTCGGCAACGAGATCACGCGGACCCTCGCCGGCACCACCTTCAACGGCACCGCGATCCTCGGCGCCGGCGCCGGCAGCCTGAGCTTCCAGGTCGGCGCGGGCACCTCCTCCAACGACACCATCCTGATCACCACCACGCGCCTCGACAACGACGCGACGATCACCGCGGTGACCGGCGGCAGCATCACCACGGCCACGCTGTCGAGCACCGCGATGCAGGACATCGACGCGGCGATCGACGTGATCACCACCGAGCGCGCCGCGTTCGGCGCGGCGCAGAACCGCTTCGAATCCGCGATCTCCGTGCTGCAGGTGACCTCCGAGAACAACGCCGCCGCCCGCAGCAGGATCATGGACGCCGACTACGCCGCCGAGACCGCCGCGCTGTCGCGGGCGCAGATCCTCCAGCAGGCCGGCACGGCGATGCTGGCGCAGGCGAACCAGCTGCCCAACAGCGTCCTCAAGCTGCTCCAGTAGCGCCGCGGTCGCACCGGGGCGCGCCGGCCTGCACCACTTCCTGGTGGCGGCGCCGGCTTCAGTCCCCGGGCACCGGCGCCGATATCCCGTACGAGGTGGAGGCCCGGCGCGCGTGTCGAGCAGTGGTGTGGAGCAGGACCCGCGATCCTAAAGTTTCGTTGCCGGACCGCCGATAAGCAAAACAACTGCGGCCGGATCTAGCAAGGTCCGGGCCGGAGTTGCAGACCTAAGGGGGTTCTTGCCCCGACGGCCTGGATGATTCGCAACAAGGACCATTTAGGTCTGCCACCCACTGTGATTTCCGGCGCGACGCGCTGAATAAAGGAGATACGTCATGGCTTCGATGATCAACACCAACGTCACCGCGCTCAATACCCAGCGCAACCTCTCGGCGTCGCAGTCCGCGCTCAACAGCTCGGTGCAGCGCCTGTCCTCCGGCCTGCGCGTCAACAGCGCCAAGGACGATGCGGCCGGGCTGGCCATCGCCGAGCGCATGAACGCCCAGGTCAAGGGCATGAACGTCGCGATCCGCAACGCGAACGACGCCGTGTCGCTGGCGCAGACCGCCGAGGGCGCGCTGTCCAAGGTGTCCGACATGCTGCAGCGCATGCGCGAGCTGGCGGTGCAGTCGGCCAACGCCACCAACAGCGCCGGCGACCGCACCAACCTCGACGCCGAATTCCAGCAGCTCGGCGACGAGATCACCCGTACCCTGGCCGGCACCACGTTCAACGGCACCGCGATCCTCGGCGCAAACGCGGGCACGCTGACGTTCCAGGTCGGCGCGGGCACGACGACCAACGACACCATCGCGATCACCACGACCCAGCTCGACAACGACTCGACCATCACCGCCGTGACCGCGGGCAACATCACGACGGCGACGCTGGCGTCGACCGCGATCGACGACATCGACGACGCCATCGACAAGATCACCACCGAGCGCGCGACCTTCGGCGCGGCGCAGAACCGGTTCGAGTCGGCGATCGGCGTCCTGCAGGTGTCCGCCGAGAACAACGCCGCCGCCCGCGGCCGCATCATGGATGCCGACTACGCGGCCGAGACCGCCTCCCTGTCGCGCGCCCAGGTGCTGCAGCAGGCGGGAACGGCGATGCTGGCCCAGGCGAACCAGCTGCCCAACAGCGTACTGTCTCTGCTGCGGTAATGCCGCGCAGCGCGCGCCCCCCGTCCCCCTCCCGGGTGGCGCGCACTGTCCCGCCGTCAAAAGCGGGCAGTCGCATGCAACTCTTCCCTCGCGAGAACGCATGCGACTGCCTGTTTAAGCGAGGAAGTCGTCCATGAGAATCGGACCTCCGGTCGAAGCCAGCGTGCCGACGGGGACGCCGCGCCCCCCGCGCGATGCCCGCCCGGCCAGCGGCGCGCCCGCCCCGCCCGCGCGCACCGATCCCAGGCCCGAGAGCGAGCCTGCGACCGACGAGCAGGTGGACAAGGCGATCCAGGCCGCGAACCGCTTCATGCAGAAGATCGCGACCAACCTCAAGTTCGAGAAGGATGCCGAGAGCGGCCGCCTGGTCGTCCGCGTCATCGACAGCGAGACCAAGCAGGTGCTGCGGCAGATGCCGTCCGAGGAGATGCTCGCCATCAGCCGCGCCCTCGACGGCGTGCAGGGCCTGATGCTGCGGCAGCGGGCCTGACGGACGGCAGGACGACGCGCCATGGTCGCAGCGGTCTCGGGAACCAACATCGACGTCAACACCCTGGTGACGCAGCTGATGGCGGCCGAGCGCGCGCCGCTGGCGGCGCTGCAGAAGACGCAGTCGGCGTTCCAGGCCCGCATTTCCGCCTACGGCCGGCTGCAGGGCGCGCTCGGCACCCTGCAGGACGCCGCGCGCAAGCTGGATTCGCTCGACAGTTTCCGCGCCGCCACCGCGAAGGCGGCGGACGCGTCGGTGCTCGCCGCGAGCGCGTCTCCGGGCGCCGGCGCCGGCAGCCACAGCGTCGAGGTCCTGACCCTGGCGCAGTCGCACAAGCTGGCCTCGGGCGCCTTCGCGTCCGTCGACACCGTGGTCGGCACCGGCACGCTGACGGTCCAGTTCGGCACCTACAGCAGCGGCACCAACACCTTCACCGCCAACGCGGAGAAGAGTGCCCTCACGCTGACCATCGGCGCCGCGAACAACACGCTGGCGGGCGTGCGCGATGCCATCAATGCGGCCGGCGCCGACAGCGGCGTGCGCGCCAGCATCATCAACGACGGCAGCGGCTACCGGCTCTCGATCAGCGCGACCGACGCGGGCACCGCGAACAGCCTGAAGGTCAGCGTCGACGACGACGACGCCGGCGACACCGACACGTCCGGCCTGTCGCGCCTCGCGTACAACCCGGCGGCGGCCGTCGGCAGCGGCAAGAACCTGGTGCAGACCGCGGCCGCGCAGAACGCCTCGCTGGTCATCGACGGCATCGCGGTCACCAAGTCGAGCAACAGCATCGAGGACGCGATCCCCGGCCTGCGCCTGAACCTGCTCAAGACCAACGCCGGCAGCCCGACGACCGTGACCGTCGGTCCCGACACCGACGCGATGAAGGCGACGCTGGAGAACTTCGTCAAGGCGTACAACAGCTTCAACACGGTCAGTCGCGACCTCACGTTCTACGATGCCGGCTCCAAGAAGGCCGGCGCGCTGCAGGGCGACGCCACCGCGCGCGGCGTGCAGGCGCAGGTCCGCGCCGTCCTGACCGCGGCCGTCGACGGGCTGCCCGGCGAGTTCACCCGCCTGTCGCAGGTCGGACTGACGATGCAGTCCGACGGCTCGCTCAGCTTCGACGCAACCAAGTTCCAGAAGGCGGTCGAGGCGCATCCCGCCGACCTGCCGCCCCTGTTCACGACCACCGGGCGTTCCACCGACAGCCGGGTCGGATTCCTGGGCGCGAACAGCACGCTCGCGCCCGGAACCTTCGCCGTCAGCGTCAGCCAGGCGGCGACCCGCGGACGGCTCGACGCGAGCGCCGCGGCGCCGCTGACGATCACCGCCGGCGTCGACGACACGCTGAACCTGACCGTCGACGGCCACGCGTTCAGCGTGACGCTCGGCGCCGGCACCTATGCGAGCAGCGACGCGCTCGCGGCCGAACTGCAGAGCCGCATCAACGGGGCGCCGACGCTGGCCGCCGCGGGATCGTCGGTCAGCGTGTCGCATGGCGCGGGCGTGCTGCAGATCACCTCGAGCGCGTTCGGCGCCGGCTCCTCGGTCGCCGTCACCGGCGGCAACGGCGCGGCGACCCTGTTCGGCGCGACGCCCACGGCGACCGCCGGCGTCGATGTCGCCGGCACCATCGCGGGCGCGGCGGCGACCGGCAGCGGACAGGTCCTCTCCTCGCCCGGCGGCCTGCGCGTGCGCGCCGCGACCGACGCCACCGGCGCCCTCGGCAGCGTCTCGTTCACGCGCGGCTACGGTGCGCTCCTGGCCGAGGCGTTACGCAAGATCACCGACACGGGCGGGCCGATCGGCTCGCGCACCGACGGGCTCAACGCCAGCATCAAGCGCAATGCGAAGCAGCAGGAGGACTTCAACACGCGCATGACCGCGCTCGAGTCGCGCTACCGGCGCCAGTTCACCGCGCTGGACTCGATGCTGTCGAGCATGGGCACGACCAGCAGCTACCTGTCGCAGCAGTTCGCCGCGATGGCGAAGGCCAACGGCTAGGCGGCCCGGCCCGCGCCCGCGCGATCCCCGCCCCGCCGCGTGCCATCCGCGTCTTGAGATTGCCTCCCGGTTGCCGTAAACACACCAAGACAACATCTGGCCAGGAGAGATGACCGTGTTTGCCGCATATCAGAACAGAGCCTCGCAATATGATCGGGTCCGGGTGGAGAGCGGCGTCGCTTCGGCGCGCCCGATCGACCTCGTCGTGATGGTCTACGAGGGGGCGATCGCAGCACTGGCGAAGGCGGCGGCACAGTTGCGCAACGGAGACATCGGTGCGAAGAACAGCAGCATCACGCGGGCGATCCGCATCATCGACGAGGGCCTGCGCGCCCCCCTGGATGCCAGCGCGGGCAGCATCGCCGGCAATCTCGCGGATCTCTACGACTACATGACGCGCCGCCTGCTGCAGGCCAGCGCGCGCAACGACGCCGCCATGATCGACGAGGTGCGCCTGCTGCTGGTGGACCTGAAGTCGGCCTGGGACGAGCTTGCGGCCAAACCCGCGAGCGCCTGACGACCGATCCGCCTGACCCTTCCGCCCGTCCTGCCCTGAACCCACGCACCCTGACCCCAAGCGGACTCGCAACGCGCGCCAGACGCCATGAAGACCATTGACCTGTATCAGTCGATCGCCGAAGCCAGCCGGCAGATGGTGGATGCCGCGCGCGCCGCCGACTGGGATGCGCTCGTCGGCGCCGAGAAGGAATGCGCCTCCCGTGTCGCCATCCTGCGGCAGCGCCAGGCCGGCAGCGCGGCGGCGCTCGACGCCGGCGACGAGCAGCACCGGATGCGGCTGCTGCGCGAGATCCTCGCCCACGATGCCGAGATCCGTGAACTGACCACCCCCTGGCTCAGGCGGCTCGAGCAGCTCATCGCCGGCGCCAGCTACGAACGCCGGGTCGGCGACGCCTACCGGGCGGACTTCGGATAGGCCATGCTTCCGGCGCCGGTCGTCGCGCGCGCTGCCGTTCTGGCCGACCTGCGCGCCCTGGCCGCGAGCGCGCTCTCGGTCGGTGCCGCGCAGGCGGTCCCGGCGACCGTGGCCATCGGCAAGGAAGGCAGCCCGCAGACCGCGGCGCAGGTCCGTCAGTACGCCGGCCGGTCGGTGCACGCGACGGTGATCGAACTGCTCGACGAAGGCAACGGCCTGGTCGACATCGGCGGGCAGCGGGTCGCCGTGCACGCGCGCCTGCCCGCCCCCGGCAGCGACGTGCTGCTGCGTTTCGCCGCCGGCCATGCGCCGGCGCTGACGGCGCCGGCGCCCGCCGCGACCACGCCCGGCGCCGGCGTGCGCGATCAGCCCCCCGCCGGCGCGCGTCCGCAGGTCGTCATCGGGCCGCTTGCAGCCGCCCTCGCGCAGTCGGACACCGCGGCGGAGCCGCCGCGCCTGCTCGGGCCGGTGGCGGCGCCTCCCACCGCGCCCGCCGCCTTCGCCCTCGCGCTGGCGACGATGATCCGGGACAGCGGCCTGTTCTACGAGGCCCATCTCGCCCGCTACAGCCGCGGCGGCTACCCGCTCGAACAGCTGGCGCGCGAACCGCAGGCCGGCCGCGTCCCGGGCGTCGCGGGCCCGCCCGCGGACACCGGCGCGGCGGCACCCCAGCCGCCCGACGACACCGCCGGCGCCGCGACGCCCGCGCGGTCCGGCGCGGTCCTGCCGGAGGCGCTGCGCCCGATCGTCCGCGAGCAGCTCGAGGCCCTCGAGCACCGCTGCCTCGCCTTCGCGATCGAGCCCTGGCCGGGACAGCGCGCCGTGCTCGAGATCCGCGACGACGCCGGGCGCGACCCTGCCTCCGGGTCCGCGCCGGCGGAGCCCTCGTGGACCTCGCGTCTCACGCTCGATCTGCCGCACCTGGGTCGGATCGACGCGCGGCTGGCGCTGCGCGGTGTCCGCCTCGCGCTCGCCATCGAAGCGGGCGCGCCCGCTGCCGACCGCCTGTCGGGCGCGCTGTCCGCGCTGGAGGCCGGCCTGCGCCAGGCCGGCCTCAGCCTGAACGCCGTCGCGATCGACCATGCGCCAGGAACCTGAACCCGCCGCGAACCTCGCGCACGCGGTGGCGCTCGCCTATCACGAGGGCCGCGCCGCGCCGCGGGTGGTTGCCAAGGGGGGCGGGCTGGTCGCCGAGGAGATCATCCGCCGCGCCCACGAAGCCGGCGTGCATGTGCACGAGTCGCGCGAACTGGTCGGCATGCTGATGCAGGTCGATCTGGACAGCGAGATCCCGCCGCTGCTCTACACGGCGATCGCCGAACTGCTCGCCTGGATCTACCGCCTCGAGGGACGCGGCTCCGGCAGGAACGGCCCGTGACCCGCAGCGACCTGCCCGAGACCGAGGACGGTCTGCACGACGACTGCCGGATCACCGAACGCAACCAGCTGGTGGCGACCCTGCGCGAGATCGCGCGCCACCGCGCGCTGGTCACGCTGCACTACGCCGGGCCCGGCGGCTACTACGTGACCAGCCTCCTGGCGATCGACGCGGCCGCCGGTGCGCTGACCATCGACGCGGCACAGGATCCGGGCGTCAATCGCGCGGTTGCCGCGTCGCGGCACCTCGTGGCCGTGACCCGCGTCGACCGGATCAAGCACCAGTTCGCCGCCGCGGCGGCCGCGCCGGTCGTCCACGAAGGCGCTGCCGCGTTCCGGTTGCGCCTGCCGGACAGCCTGGTGCGCCTGCAGCGCCGCAAGGCCTACCGCCTGCCCGTGCCGTCCTCGGCCCCGCTGTCCTGCCAGGTCCCGCTGGCCGGGGGCGCGGCGCTGCGCCTGCGGGTGCGCGACCTGTCGGTCGACGGCGTGTGCCTGCTCTCGGGAGAGCGCCATCCCGCATTCGAGCCCGGACAGGTGTTTCACGACTGCCGCATCGACCTGCCGGGGCACGGCGTGGTCATCACGGCGATGGAGTTGCGCAACGTCATGGCGGACGGCGACGGCGCCGCGCGCGCCTATGGCTGCCGCTTCCTCAACCTGGCGGGAACGGTCGGCAATCTGATCCAGCGCTACGCGATCGACGCCCAGCGCGCGCGGCGCCGGGACGCCTAGGACAAGCCGCGCGATCAGACCTGCATGCCCATGATGTCGTGGTAGGCGGAGACCAGACGGTTGCGCGCCTGGACGGTGGCCTGGAACGAGATGCTCGCGGTCTGCATCGCGATCATGGTCTCCTCGAGACTCACCGCGGTGTCCCCGGCCTGGAAGCGCCGCCCGAGCGCGTTCGCGCTCTGCTGGGCCGCGTTGAGATTCTCGAGCGCCTGGCGCAGCGCGTCGCCGAACCCGCCGGCGGCGCCGGTGTCGGCGTTCCTCGCGGTGCCGACGCCGGATGGCGCGACCGCCTGGCCGATTGCCTTGATCGATTCCATCGCTCCTCCCGTGCGGCTGCGTGCGGGCCGGCTCGTCCCGGCTCCCGATGCCTCGCATGGTAGGCGAACCCGGCCCCGGCGCCTGGCCCGAATTGCCGATCAAAACCCGCCCTCCTCGCGTCTTGGCCCGCATCACCGATTCGCATAATCGACTGTCATCCGAAGGCCTCTTCCGACAGTCCATTCCCGCCTGCATGCCTCATGGCTGACAACGCACTCGCCCTTCCTCGCCCCGCCGCGACCGGCAGCGACCTGATCGCCGGCTTTCGCGCCTTGCCGACGCGCAGCAAGATCGCCGGCATGGTCGCCACCGCCGCGGCGGTCGCCGTCCTCGCTGCGGCCTGGATGTGGTCGCAGGCGCCCGACTTCAAGGTGCTGTTCGCCGGCCTCGACGGCAAGGATGGCGGCGCGGTGATCGCCGCGCTCAACCAGCAGGGCGTCCCCTACCGGCTGGCCGAGGGCGGCGCGATCCTGGTCCCGGCGTCGCAGGTGCTCGAGACGCGGCTCAAGCTCGCGTCGGCCGGGCTGCCGAAGAGCGGCAATCCCGGCTTCGAGATCGTCGACAACCAGAAGTTCGGCGCCACCCAGTTCCAGGAGCAGGTCAACTTCCAGCGCGCCATGGAAGGCGAGCTGACACGCACGATCCAGTCGCTGGCCGCGGTCCAGTCGGCGCGCGTGCACCTGGCGATCCCGAAACCCTCGGTCTTCCTGCGCGAGCAGCAGCAGCCCACGGCCTCGGTGGTGGTCTCCCTCTACCCCGGCCGCACCCTCGAGCGCGCGCAGATCGCCGGCATCATGCATCTGGTCGCCTCGTCGGTGCCCAACCTGACCGCGCGCAACGTCGCGGTGGTCGACCAGAAGGGCAGCCTGCTCTCGCCGCAGGCCAACGCGGGCGCGGGCGGCCGGCTCGACCCCGAGCAGATGTCGCACGTGGCGCAGATCGAGCAGAAGTACATCAAGCAGATCATCGACATCCTCGCGCCGCTCTACGGCGAGAACAACGTGCGCGCACAGGTCGCGGCCGACATCGACTTCAGCCAGACCGAATCGACCTCGGAGAACTTCAAGCCGAACCAGAGCAAGGACGAGTCGGTGGTGCGCAGCTCGCAGGTGAGCGAGTCGGTCAACGGCGGCCCCGGCGCGGGCGGCGTTCCCGGCGCGCTCACCAATCAGCCACCGGGCCCGGCCAGCGCGCCGATCGCCGGCGCACCGGCCGCCGCCGGCGGCGCGGGCGGCCCGGCGGCCTCGAACAGCCGCCGCGAGGCGGTGACCAACTACGAGGTCGACAAGACCGTGCGCCATGTCCGCAGTGCGGCCGGCACGGTCAAGCGCATCACCGCGGCCATCGTGGTCAACCACCGGAAGGCACCGGGCGCCCGGCCCGGGGCCCCGCCCGCCATGGTGCCGCTGAGCGCGGAGGAGATCGGCCGCATCGAGGGCCTGGTGCGCGAGGCGATCGGTTTCGCCAAGGAGCGCGGGGATTCGGTCAACGTCGTCAATGCGCCGTTCACGCCGCCCGAAGTCGAGGTGCTGCCCGAGGTGCCGCTGTGGAAGCAGCCCGACACCCTGGCGATGGCCAAGGAGATCGGCAAGCACGGCCTGCTGGCAGCCCTGCTGCTCTACGTCCTGTTCGGCCTGGTGCGGCCGCTGGTGCGGCACGCGCTCGAGCACCGCCCGCCGCCGCCGCCGCCGCCGCCCGCCGCGGACGCCGAGCCGGCCGAACCGACGGTGGAGGAAGTCGCGTCGCAGAAGTCGCTGACGCAGATCCGCGAGCTCGCGCGCCAGGATCCGAAGATGGTCGCCGCCGTCGTGCGCAACTGGGTCAACGGCAATGAGTGATCCCGGCGTCGACGAGGGCGCGATCCTCCTGATGTCGCTCGGCGAGGAGGAGGCTGCCGAGGTGTTCAAGCTCCTCAATCCCAAGGAGGCGCAGAAGGTGGGCGCCGCGATGGCGGCGCTCAAGAACGTGCCGCGCGAGCGCATCGTCGAGGTGATCGACAAGTTCAACGAGGCGGCCAGCGTGCAGAGCGCGATCGGGCTCGATTCGGACGCCTACGTGCGCAGCGTGCTGACGCGCGCGCTCGGCGAGGACAAGGCGCGCTTCGTGCTCGACCGCATCCTCCGGCCCGAGGACACCAAGGGCATCGAGAGCCTCAAGTGGATGGACGCGGCGTCGGTCGCCGAGCTGATCAAGAACGAGCATCCGCAGATCCAGGCCTCGATCCTGGTCCACCTCGAGCGCGAGCAGGCCGCCGCGATCCTCAACCTGTTTCCCGAGCGCGCGCGCGGCGATGTCATCACGCGCATCGCGACGCTCGACTCGATCCACCCGAACGCGCTGCGCGAGCTCAACGAAACCATGTCGGCGATGCTGCTCGGCGGCGACCAGATGCGCAACGCGCCGCTCGGCGGCGTGCGCACCGCCGCCGACATCCTCAACTACGTCGGCAGCGCGTCCGAGACCGTGATCCTGGATGCCGTCCGCGCCGTCGACGAGACCATCGCCCAGGGAATCATGGACGAGATGTTCGTCTTCGAGAACCTGATGGATGTCGACGACCGCGGCATCCAGGCGCTGCTCAAGGAAGTCCAGTCCGACTCCCTGGTGCTCGCGCTCAAGGGGGCGCCGCCCGACCTGCGCGACAAGATCCTGCGCAACATGTCGTCGCGCGCGGCCGAGATGCTCAGGGAAGACCTCGAGTCGCGCGGCCCGGTGCGCGTCTCGGAGGTGGAGGCCGAGCAGAAGGAAATCCTGAAGATCGTGCGGCGCCTCGCCGACGAGGGACAGATCGTGCTGGGAGGATCGGGTGATGACGGCTTCGTCTAAGCGCGCCGCGGCGGGTGCCGACGGCGGCTTCCAGCGCTGGCAGTTCGCCACGCTCTCGATGGATGCCGACCCGCCGCCGGTGCCGCAGGTGCCGACCGTGACCGCGGAGGAGCGCGCGCGCGTGCTCGAGGCGGCGCGCGCCGAGGGCTATGGCGCCGGATTCGCCTCCGGCCGCGCCGACGCGCGCGATGCCGTCGAGGCCGAGGCGGCGCACCTGCGCACCGTCGCCGCCGCGCTCGACGCCGCGCGCGTCAGCCTGCAGGACGACACGGCGCAGGCGCTGCTCGCGCTCGCGGCCGACATCGCCCAGCACCTGCTGCGCGCGGAACTGGCCGCGAATCCCGCCGCCATGCTGCCGGCGGTGCGCGAGGCGATCGACCTGGCCGGCAGCGGCGCCCATCCGCAACTGCTGCTCAACCCCGGCGACGTCGACTTCGTGCGCCGCCATCTCGGCGAGGAACTCGCCGGGCGCCACTGGCGCTTCGTCGAGGATGCGCGCATCGAGCCGGGCGGCTGCCGCGTCGAGACCGCCGACGGCGTGGTCGATGCCACGCTGGCCGCGCGCTGGCGCCGCGCCGCCGCCGCGCTGGCGGTCGCGCCCCCCGACGCGGACACCGACGCTGCCTGAGCCGGACGCCGCCATGCCTGCCGCCAACCTCTGGCCGAACTTCCTCTCGCAGTGCCGCGACCATCTCGTGGCCGCGCCGATGGTGCGCGCCGAGGGGCGCCTGACGCGCGTGGCCGGACTGGTGATGGAGGCGGTCGGCCTGCGCCTGCCGGTCGGCAGCACCTGCCTGGTCAGTCAAGAGGGCGCGAGCCCGGTGGAAGCCGAAGTCGTCGGCTTTGCCGGCAACAAGCTGTTCCTGATGCCGACCTCGGACGTCTTCGGGCTGATGCCCGGCGCCACCGTCACGCCGGCCGACTCGCCGCACGCGCGACCGGTGCCCGGGCGCGCCAACCATCCGTGGCGGCGCGCCGAGGACCGCACCAAGCATCTGCCGGTCGGCGACGGCCTGCTCGGGCGCGTCCTCGACGCGCAGGGCCGCCCGCTCGACGCGCTCGGACCGGTCGAGACGGCGGCCAAGGCGCCGCTGTCGAGCCGGCCGCTGAACCCGATCGACCGCGTTCCGGTCAGCGTGCCGCTCGACACCGGCGTGCGCGCGATCAACGCCCTCACCACCGTCGGCCGCGGCCAGCGCATGGGCCTGTTCGCGGGCTCCGGCGTCGGCAAGAGCGTGCTGCTCGGCATGATGGCGCGCTACACCAACGCCGACGTCACGGTGGTCGGCCTGATCGGCGAGCGCGGCCGCGAGGTCAAGGAGTTCATCGAGGACTCGCTCGGCGCCGACGGCCTGCAGCGCGCCGTGGTGATCGCCGCCCCCGCCGACGTGCCGCCGCTCCTGCGCATGCAGGGCGCGGCCTACGCCACCACGGTGGCCGAGCATTTCCGCAACCGCGGCAAGCATGTGCTCCTGATCATGGACTCGCTGACGCGCTACGCGATGGCGCAGCGCGAGATCGCGCTCGCGATCGGCGAGCCGCCGGCCACCAAGGGCTATCCGCCGTCGGTGTTCGCCAAGCTGCCGCAGCTCGTCGAGCGCGCCGGCAACGGCTCCGCCCGCGCCGGCGGCGGCGCCGGCTCGATCACCGCCTTCTACACCGTGCTCACCGAGGGCGACGACCAGCAGGATCCGATCGCCGACGCCGCGCGCGCCATCCTCGACGGCCACATCGTGCTCTCGCGCAGCCTGGCCGATTCCGGCCACTATCCGGCGATCGACGTCGAGCAGTCGATCAGCCGCGTGATGCACGCGGTCACCCGGCCCGAGGAACTGCGGCGCGCGAAACACTTCAAGACGCTGGTGTCGCGCTACCAGCGCAATCGCGACCTCATCAACGTCGGCGCCTACGCGGCCGGCAGCGACCCGGTTCTCGACCAGGCGATCGCGCGCTGGCCGCAGATCGAGGCCTTCCTGCAGCAGGACATGCGCGAGCACGCCGGCTACGAGCAGAGCCTGCGCCACCTCGCCAGCCTGATCGACCCCGCCGCCTGAACCCCATCTCGTTTCCCATCGGAGAGCGCCCCATGCTCAAGTCCTTCGCCACCCTGATCCAGGTCGCCCAGAACAAGACCGACTCCGCCGCCATCAAGGTCGGGCAGCTCAACGCCCGCCTGGCCGAGTCGAAGAACAAGCGCGACGTCCTGGTCAACTACCGCGACGAGTACCGCGCGCGCCTCGACGCGGCGATCATGCGCGGCGCGCCCGCAGCCGAGACGCGCAACTTCCGCGCCTTCCTCGACAAGCTCGACGAGGCGGTGCGCCAGCAGGAAGGCGAGATCGAGTTCTGGCACGCCCAGATCGTCAACGCCCGCGCGCAATGGCAGAGCGAGCAGCACAGCCTCAACACCTACAACGTGCTGGGCGCGCGACGCGACGCCGCCGCCGCCCAGGCCGCGGCGCGCCGTGAGCAGAAGCAGCAGGACGAGTTCGCGGCGCGCGCGACCGGCGCGGCGCGCTTCGCCTTCGGCGAGTGAGCTCCCGAGCGACCTCCCGACCCGAGGGGCCTCCCGCGTGCCCTCCCCATACCAACCGGAATCCGATGCCATGCAACCCGCCCTGACCCCCATGCTGCCGGCCGCGCCCGGACCTGCCGGCGCCCCCGCCGCGCCTGCCGCCGCGGCCGGCACCGGTGCCGACAACTTCGCCGGGATCCTGCGCGATTCCCAGGCGCCGGCCACGCCCGCCCCGGCCGACGCCGGTGCCGGCACGACGCCAGCAGAGGCGGCCGCCGCGACGGCCGACGCCCTGCCCGGCGAGACCGCACCGCCGGTGGCCACCGACCCGGCCGCGCAATCGCTGATCGCGCAACTGCTGTTCGGCGCGACCGGCCAGGTGCCGAGCGCCGCCGCCTGGCCGGTGTCCGGCCTGGGCCTGCCGCAGGCCGCACGCGCGGCCGCGCCGCGCGTCGCCGGCGATGCCGTCGCCACGCTGGCCGCAGGCGCCGCTGCCGGTCCTGCCCTGCCCGAGGCCGCAACCACCGCGGGCGAGCCCGCGTTCGCCGCCGCGTTCGATCCGCGCCCGGCCGCGCTGGCGGCGCCGCCGACCGCGCGCAG
>JAEUOS010000146.1 GCA_016790695.1 Burkholderiales bacterium | reverse complement strand
TTCGTCACGGCCAGAAACGACAAGGGGCTGGTGCATAACACCAACCCCTTGATTTGTTTGGCTCCCCGACCTGGGCTCGAACCAGGGACCTGCGGATTAACAGTCCGTCGCTCTACCGACTGAGCTATCGGGGAATAGCCTTGCATTATAGCGTTCCTTGCCGAGCCCGGTCAATGCAAGGGCCAGGCGCGGTCGGGCCGTCCCCATGCCCGCGACGCTGCGGTAAGCTGCCGCACCGGGTCAGGCGTTGAAAGGGCATGAAAGCGCGCACCAAGTTCATCGGCGGCGTCCTGCTGGGCCTCGTTGCCGTCGCGGCGACGGCGCCGTGGTGGGTGCCGACCGGCGCCTGGAAGGGGCCGCTCGAGGCTGCGGCCTCGCAGGCGCTCGACGCGCCGGTCACCATCGGCGACATCGACGTGTTCCTGCTGCCGCTGCCGCACGCGGCCGTGCGCGCGGTCGACGTCGGCGGCGGCGCGCTGCGGCTGGACGCGGCCACGGTGCGGCCGGACCTGCTGTCGCTGCTGTCCTCGCCGCGGCGCCTGAAGAGCGTGGAGTTGCGCGCGCTCGAGGTCACGCCGCAGGGCCTGGCGCTGCTGCAGCGCCTCGCGGAGCGCGCGCCGGCGGGGCCGCCGGCGGTCGAACTCGCGCACCTGCAGGCGCGCGCGGTGAAGATCACGCTCGCCGCCGGCCCGCTGCCCGCGCTCGACGCCACGGTCGCGCTCGGCGCGCAGAACCAGCCGCAGTCGGTGCGCGTCGCCACCGTCGACGGCAAGGCGACGCTGACCGCGGAGCCGGACGGCGAGGGCTGGAAGGTCGCGCTCGCCGCCAATGGCTGGGCCCTGCCGCTGGGGCCGCCGCTGGTGCTCGACGAGCTATCCGCGAGCGGGCGCGCCGACCGCGAGCGGCTCACGCTACCGACCGTGCAGGCGCGCCTGTACGGCGGGCGCGCCGGCGGCAGCGTCGAGGTCGCGTGGGCCAAGGGCGTGCGCATGGCCGGCAAGGCCGAGGTGAGCGGCCTCGACATCGCGCCGCTGCTGCAGGCGCTCAAGGTCAAGGCGTCGCTCGCCGGGCAGCTGCAGGCGAACGGCAGCTTTCGCGCGCAGGCGCCCCGGGCCGCGGCGCTCGCCGATGCGTTCAACGCGGAGTTCGCGTTCAAGGTCGACCAGGGCGTGCTGCGCGGGTTCGACCTCGCGAGCGCCGCGAAGACCCTGGTCAAGGGCGGCAGCGGCGGCGGCGAGACGCGCTTCGACCAGTTCACCGGCAACGTGCAGCTGGCCGGACGCGCGGTGCGGCTGCGCAACCTCAAGGTGGCCTCGGGCGTGCTCGACGCGCGCGGCAACATCGACGTGTCGCCCGCGCGCGCGCTCGGCGGGCGCGTCGAGGTCGACCTCAAGGGGACCGGCGGCCTGGTCGGGGTCCCGCTCGCGGTCTCGGGCACGGTGGCCGACCCGGTGGTCCTGCCGACCAAGGGGGCGCTGGCCGGGGCCGCGGTCGGCACGGTGCTGCTGCCCGGCGTCGGCACCTCGCTCGGTTCGTCGGTGGGCGACCGGCTCGGGCGGATGTTCGGCAAGTAGGCCGCGCCGGTCGGTGCCGGCGTGCGGCCGACGCGGCACGGGGCGGCGCGCGGCGGGCACGGCGGGTGCAGGAAAGGGGCCTGCGGGTGGCGCGCACGAGTGCGCGGGCCTGACGCGTGACGCGATGCCTGCGCGCGACGCGTGACCCAGGGTCCGCGCGTGACGAGCACGGGAACGCCCTCGTGTGGCGAGCGAAACAAAAAGGCCCGCACGCGGCGGGCCTGTTCGATCCCGGGCCGGGGCCCGTTACGCGATCACCTTGGCGATCGCGTCGGCGACGTAGTCGATGTTCTTGCTGTTGAGCGCCGCGACGCAGATGCGGCCGGTGTCGATGGCGTAGACCGAGAATTCCTCGCGCAGGCGCAGCACCTGGGCCTTGGTCAGGCCCGAGTAGCTGAACATGCCGCGCTGCGCGACGACGAAGTCGAAGTTGCGCGACGGCACGCGCGCCTTGAGCTTGTCGACCAGCGCGCGGCGCATCTCCTTGATGCGCGTGCGCATGCCGGCCAGCTCCTCCTCCCACTGCGCGCGCAGTTCGGGGGTGGTGAGCACGATCGCGACCGCCTGGCCGCCGTGCGTCGGCGGATTCGAGTAGTTGGTGCGGATCACGCGCTTGAGCTGCGACAGCACGCGCGCGGCCTCCTCGGCGCCGCCGGCGACCACGGTGAGCGCGCCGATGCGCTCGCCGTAGAGCGAGAACGACTTCGAGAACGAGCTCGAGATGAAGAGCGCGATGTCGGCGGCCGCGAACTGGCGCACCACGGCGCCGTCGGCGTCGATGCCGTCGCCGAAGCCCTGGTAGGCGATGTCGAGGAAGGGCACGAGGTTGCGCGCCTTGACGATCTCGAGCACCCGCGCCCACTGCGCGGGCGAGAGGTCGACGCCGGTCGGGTTGTGGCAGCACGCGTGCAGCACCACCACGGTCCCGGGCGCGAGGCCGTCGAGGGTGCGCTCCATCGCCGCGAAGTCCACGCCGTGGGTGGCGGCGTCGTAGTACGGGTAGTTCTTCACCGTGAAGCCCGCGTACTCGAACAGCGCGCGGTGGTTCTCCCAGCTCGGGTCGCTGATCCAGACCTCGCCCGAGGTGCCGAAGCGGCGCAGGAAGTCGGCGCCGACCTTGAGCCCGCCGGTGCCGCCGAGCGCCTGCACGGTCACCGCGCGCCTGGCGGCGATGATCGGGCTGTCCTTGCCGAGGAGCAGTTCCTGCACGGCGCGGTCGTAGGCGGCGATGCCGTCGATCGGCAGGTAGGCGCGCGGCGTGCCCTGGCGCACCAGCATCTCCTCGGCGGCGCGCACGCAGGCGAGCAGCGGCACCTTGCCGTTGTCGTCGTAGTAGACGCCGACGCCGAGGTTGACCTTGTTCGGGTTCTTGTCGGCGACATAGGTCTCGGTGACGCCGAGGATCGGATCCTTGGGCGCGAGCTCGACGTTGGCGAGGACGGAAACCGGCACGGGCGCGTTCATGGCGGGGCGGGCCGCGCGGAGCGCGGCAGGTTGACGAAAACTCCGCCATTTTACCCGATGCGGCGCTGCAGCAGCGGCGCCGCGACGCAAGGCGCAAACAGGACCGGCGCCGGCGCTCTATTCGGGGCGCGGCGGCGCCGGGCGCCGCCCTAGACTGGCGCCCGGGCTCGACTACAGGCGAGGGGAGAAGTCATGGCGGCCGTTCTGGACGCCGCGCGCATCGGCAGGTTCGAGATCGTCCGCGAACTCGGGCGCGGTGCCCAGGGCACGGTCTATCTGGCGGAGGACACCCGGCTCAGGCGCCGCGTCGCGGTCAAGACCCTGCGCGTCGAGCGCGCCGATGCCGACGCGCGCGCGCGCCTGACCAGCGTCATGCTCGACGAGGCGCGCATCGTCGGCCAGCTCTCGCACCCGAACATCGTCACCCTGTTCGACGCCGGCGAGGAGGACGACCGTCCCTACCTGGTGTTCGAGTTCGTCGAGGGCAAGTCGCTCGCCGAGCTGATCCGCGCGCGCGGCACGCTGCCGCCGGAGGAGGCGGTCGGCATCGCGCAGGGGCTGCTGGCCGGCGTCGACAAGGCCCACGAGGCGGGCGTCGTGCACCGCGACCTGAAGCCCGCCAACATCATGATGACGCGCGACGGCGTGCCGCGCGTGATGGACTTCGGCATCGCCAGCCGCCACTCGCAGACCGAGAGCGCGCCCGGCGGCGCCAAGGACGTCTCCGGCACGCCGAGCTACATGGCGCCGGAATACCTGTCGGGGGCCGCGTTCACGCCGCGCTGCGACGTGTTCGCCGCCGGCATGGTGCTCTACGAGATGCTCACCGGCGCCCCCGCGATCAAGGGGCAGAACGCCTACCAGACCATGTTCGCGATGGTCAAGGAGCCCTACGCCCGGGTGTCGACGAAGAACGACGCGGTCGACGAGCGCCTCGAGGCGATCGTCATGCGCGCGCTCGACAAGGACCCGCAGGCGCGCTACCCGAGCGCGGCGGCGATGCTCGAGGCGCTCAAGGGCTGGTCCCAGCCGCAGCCCGGCGTGCCGGCCGCGGCCGCCGACGGCGCCGGCGGGGTGCTCGACTTCCTGCTGCGCCGCATGCGCTACAAGAGCGACTTCCCGGTGCTGTCGTCGACGATCTCGACGGTCAACAACCTGGTGCGCTCGGAGAGCGAGCCGACCAGCGCGCTCGCGGACGCGATCATCAAGGACGTCTCGCTGACCAACAAGCTGCTGCGGATGGTCAACACCGCGTACTTCCAGCAGTTCGGCGGCTCGGTCTCGACGATCTCGCGCGCGGTGTCGATCCTGGGCTTCCAGAAGGTGCGCAACGCCGCGGTCTCGCTGATGCTGTTCGAGCACCTGCAGAACAAGGCGCAGGCCGCGGACCTCAAGGACCATGTCACCGCCGGCTACTTCAGCGGCGTGGTCTCGCGCGAGCTGATGGCCAGCCTCGGCCTCGCCAACGCCGAGGAGGCGTTCATCTGCGCGATGTTCCACCGGCTCGGGCGCCTGCTCGCGGTGTTCTACCTGCACGAGGAGTCGCGCGAGGTCGCGCGCGTCGCGCGCGCGCGCGGCGTGAGCGAGGACGTCGCCGCGGTCGAGGTCATCGGCATGAGCTACACCGACCTCGGGCTCGGCGTGGCCAGGCACTGGAACCTGCCCGAGCGCATCGTCGCGTCGATGAAGGTGCACGCGGCGGGGCCGATCACCGACGAGACCCGGCTGCCGGTGCTCGCGCAGGTGGCCAACCGCATCGCCGACGCCGCCGGCGCCGGCAGCGCGCGCGCGCGCGAGGCCGCGCTCGCCTCGATCGAGGCCGACTTCGGCAAGGCGCTGACGCTCGACGCCGACGCGCTCGACGGGCTGATGCGCGGCGCGGCGCGCGCCTTCAATGTCGAGGTGCGCTCGCTCGGGCTGCCGCTGGGCAACGGCAGCTTCGTGCAGAACCTCCGGGGTCTGCTGCCGACGCTCGGCGAGGCCGAGGGCGCGGCGGCGGCGCCGGCCGGCAGCGACGCGGAAACCGTCG
>JAEUOS010000109.1 GCA_016790695.1 Burkholderiales bacterium | reverse complement strand
GGCCGCGGGGGGTGTGTATCACGCGCGCGCGGGCCAACAACTCCCCGCCGCTGCATATTTGTCTGGGAGGGGTGGGGGGGGGGGGGGGGCGCCCCGCCGCCCCCCACTTCCCTGAGCTGCAGCGGCCGCCGGGCCACCAGGCGAAAGCGGCCGCGCCCGGTTCGTTCGATGCGCAGGCAGGCGCCACGCTCCTCCAGCCGCCGGCGCAGCAGGATCAGGCGGGCCTCGAGGTTGTCGTCCACATCCGGCAGGCCGAGCGCCGGGTCGAGGCGCAGTTCACGGTTGCTGAAGTCGGTGCGCCCGGTCTTGCTGAATGCCGTTGCCAGCTTCCACAGGATGGCGCCGGCCACGCCCTTGATGAGGTAGTCGTCGTCCAGGAAGACCGAATCGTCGGCAGCATGCCGGCGCAGCTCGACGGCTCCGCCGTCCGGCGCGGGGCGGTCGCCGGCAGTCTCGCCCTCCTCCGTGCCTTCCAGCTGCTGGAGGTGGGCGACCAGACCCAGACGGCCGGCAACGGCGACCAGGATGTCCTCCTCGTCGTAGGAAAAGCGCCGGCTCTCCTCGCTCTCCACGTACAACACGCCAAGCTGGCGCCCGAAGGCGCCGAATGGCACCGCCATCTGGCTGCCCGGATGTTCGAGCCCGGGGAACGGAATCTCGGTCGCGATGCGCCCGGTCAGCCCGGCTGCGCTGGCGGCATCGCGCATGGCGCGGCTGTAGGCGTACTCCTGGGTCATGTAGCCGATCCGGATGGGTGTGTTCTCGCGCGCCGCCACGCCGATGACGCCGGCGCCCACCGGGATTTCGGAACCGATACCAGAGCGGGCATAGCCGCGGCTGGCCACCGTGTAGAGCACCTCGCGCGATGGATCGAGCATGAGTACCATGGCCTGGCTGATGCCGAAGTACTGGTCGAGTGCGCCGAGCAATTCGTCCAGCAGGGCGTCGAGGTCGGTGCATGCGGCGAGGCGCTCCGAGGTGCGCCGCAAGGCCGAGAGCAGGTTCACGCGCGCCGGCACCGGCGGCAGGGGTTTGCCCGGGACCTGTTCGACGGCGTGCACGCGGTAGATGTCGGCCCCGAGAAGCTTGAACACCCCGTCCATGCCGGTATGCGAGGCGATGCCTGCCAGCTTGGCCTTCATGCGCTCGAACACCGGCCCGGCGGTCTCCGTGCGCAGGTATTCGATCTCCAGCCGGTGGATGGCCGCGGTCTGCGGGTTGACCACGATCAGCCGCGCGTGCGGGTTGGCCAGCACGTTCTGCCGGGTCTTGTTGAAGAACTGGTACGAGAGCGCGATGTGCGGCCCGTCGAGCTTGAGCACGTCCGACAGGTAGGAGACATTGGGTACGCCGTCGGTCGAGCACGTGGCCATCACCGCGGGGATGGCGCCGTCCAGGCTGGCGCGGATGGTTTCCAGATCCGGCGTCATCGCGGAAGGGCTGCGCCGGCCCTGGGCCCCGGGGTCTGGTCGTAGATCTCCGTGGGCGTGAAGCGCACCGCGACCACATCGGCCGATTCGACCGCGATCAGGGCGCGCGCGACGCGTTCGTCGATGCCCACGCTGGCCAGTTCGGCCGCCAGATTGTCCGCGTATGGCGCGATCCGGGCGAGATCCTCCTCGGTGGCCGCTTCGATCCGCGCCTTGATGCCCTTGAGCTGCAGGGTGCGATGCGTGCTCGGTGCGCTGAACACCACGGCGATGTACCCGCTGGCGGCGAGGTCAGCGAGCAACTGCGTGCTTTGCGAGCGCGCCAGCAGCACCGACACCTCCTCCCGGCGCGCGGACAGCCGCATTCCGACCGCACGCATCAGGCTTGGACGATTGGCCGCGTCGCGCGACGCCACGATGATCGAGAGCCGTCCGGCGAGAAACGCGGCGACCGCATCGTCGATCGAGGATGCTGCGGCCGGTGGTGTCCGGGGTTTGGAGGTCACCTATCGATGGTAGCAAATCGATCCCGCGCGATTCGGTCGGCGCGCCGCGCTGCGCGCCACCCCGCCGCGGGTGTCGCCGCACCGCGGCGTTGCGGCCGGCTGTCACGCCGCGGCACGTGCGGCGAAGCGCTGAACAAGCGGGCTCGCCGGTCGTGCCGCGGCGCGCTCGGCCACCAGACGTGCCGCGAGGCGCGAATTGCCGCTGCGCAACGCCGCCTCGATGAGCGTCAGGTCGAGCAGGTCGCGCTGGGCGTGGCTGCCGCCGAAACGGTGCGCGCGCGAGCGGATCGGCTCCAGCAGCTCGACGGTGGTCGGATGGTCCCCCGCGACGAAGGCCTGCACGGCGCGCGTCGCGGCCGCGCCGACGTCGGCGGTGAAGTCGCGGTTGTCGTCGTCACCGGCCAGCGCGGCACGCTGCGCCTCGTGCACTTGCGCCGCGAGCTCGCTGCGCCCGGCGCTGGCGAAGGCCATCATCGCGTGCAGGTCGTTGAAGGCATAGTTGCCCGCGTTGGCGTGCGCCGCCCAGCGCTCGGCCAGCGGGTTCCAGCGGTCGCCGACGTCGACGCCGCGCAGCGCCAGGCGCCACAGCAGCGCGCTCTGGTCGATCATGTCGAGCACGACCCCCGAGCCCGGCCCGCCGATCGACGTGTCGTACATCGCGAGCACCTCGTCGTGCCGGTCCTGCTCGAGCTTGAACAGCGCGAGATGCCACCAGTTGTGCACCGCGAAGAAACTGTCGTCGGACCACTGCGCCGCGTTCGGTTCGAGCCAGGCGATGCCGTCCTGCGGCGCGTTGCGCATCTCGTGCACATGCGCGACCGCGTGCCAGGCCCAGGTGTCGCGCGGCTGCAGTTCGATCGCCCGGCGTCCGGTGCGTTCGGCAAGCACGTAGTCGCCGGTCTCCTCCAGCCCGAAGGCATGCATGCCGAGCACCGCATGGTGGCCGGGCATGGCGTCGTTCCAGTGCGGCCGGACGCGCGCGATCCGGTCGCGCAGCATGCGCGAATCGCCGGTGAAGAAGTCCACCTGGTGGCCGGCCTGCAGCGCGAGCAGGTCGCGCGGGTACTGTGCCGCCAGATCCGCCAGCACGCGCGCGGCGTCGCGCCAGCGGCCGCCGGTGACGAGCGTGGCGGCGCGTGCGTGCATGCGCTCGCGATCGGTTCCCGCATGCTGCGCCGCGGCCTCGGCGGCTGCACGCGCGGTCGGGAGTGCCGGCGCCTCGGTGCCGAGCAGGTGCAGCCAGGCGCGCAGCGTGTGGGCGATCGACATGCCTGGCGCCTCGGCCAGCGCGCGGTCGATCGTCGTCAGCGGGTCGCCGATGAGGCAGCGCAGCTCATGCGCGGCCTGCTCGTAGTGGTCGATCGCGGTCGCGGTGGCGCCGCTGACCGGATGGCCGAGGGTGTCGATCAGATGGGTCATTGTCGGGTTCTCCAGGATCAGGCGGTCGCTGCGTGGGCGGCAACCGAGTCGACGAGCCGGCGCAGGTCGCGGGCGAAGCGCCGCGGCTCCTCCCAGTGCATCGCATGCCCGGCGTCGGCGTAGGTGACGAGCGAGGCGGTGCGGATCAGGCCGAGCATCGCCTGCTGGTCGGCTGCAGTGCAGAAAGCGTCCTGGCGGCCCCAGACGATCAGCGCGGGCACATCGATCGCGCGCAGGCGCAGCGAGAAGTCGTCGCCGATGAAGCCGGCGAAGGCGTCGCGCCAGACGTGCGCCGGGACCTTCAGGCTCTCGGTCACGAAGCCGTCGAGCATCGATGCGCCGATCGGCCGCGCCAGTGTGCTCAACTGGAAGTCGCGGGCAAAGGCCTCGGGCACCGGGTCGGCGAGCGGCAGGATCTGATCGCGGTGGAACGCGAGCAACTCGCTCTGCCGGCCGAACCAGGGCATCGTCCCGGCCAGCAGCAGGCCCGCGACGCGTGACGGGTGGTCGATCGCGCAGCGCATCGCATTGACGCTGCCCATCGAATGGCCGACCAGCACCGCGCGCTCGATCTCCATCGCATCCATGAAGGCCGCCACGTCGGCGGCGAAATCGGCGGGCCGGTAGCCGGCAGACGGCTTGTCGCTGTCGCCGTGGCCGCGCTGGGTCAGGGCCAGCACGTGCAGTCCGGAAGGCAGGTGGGGCAGCACCGGCTCGAAGGAACGCCACGAGTCGGTGACGCCGTGCAGCGCGATGACCGGCGTGCCGCGGCGGGCGCCCTGTTCGGCGAACTCGAGGCGCACGCGGCCGGGAAGCTGGATCTGGTGAACACGGGGTTTCATCGCTTTCTCCTCAGGGATGGTCGGGGGCGGGCCGCGAGACGTCGCGGGCGAGCAGCATGTCGAGCACCCGCGCCGAGGCGCCGTGCCAGAAGCCGGTGGCATGCTCGAAGCGGCGCGGGTTCTCGAAGGTGCCGAAGAGCATGTCGATGAGCGGCAGGTCGGCGTAGTTCTTCGCGTGGATGCCGCGCGCATGGTGGATCGTGTGGCTCTCCGGGCGCTGCACGACGTAGCCCAGCCAGCGCGGCGTGCGCAGGTTGGCGTGCTGGAAGATGGCCAGGAAGGTGATCACGAGGATCGTCGTCGTCGCCGCCGCTGGCGGCAGGCCCAGCAGCGTGAGGGCCACGCTCGGCACGAGCGTCCAGCCGACGATGTCGAGCGGGCTGAACCAGAACGCGCCGTAGACATCGAGCCGCTCGGCGCTGTGGTGCATCTGGTGCGAGACCCGGAACCAGGCGTCCACGGCGTGCATGCCGCGGTGGTAGGCATAGGCGAGCAGCTCGTAACCAAGCAGGCCGAGCGCGACCGCGGACCACGCGGGCCAGCCGGACAGGTCGAAGACCTGCAGCGGCGCCAGGGCGCCGGACCAGAGCAAGGGCAGGTAGGACGACAGGAGGACGTAGACGGCGAAGACGGCCAGCGCGCGCAGGTGCCAGCCGCGCACGGACGGCAACGGGCGGCCGGGAAAGAGGCGTTCGGCGAGCGCGAGCGCCGCGAACATCGCGAGCATCGTCAGGGTGATCGGATCGAGCAGTACGTCGAGAGGTGTCGGCATGGAATCGCTCCGTGGAGAGCTCGGTTGAGGTCGAGCCAGTGCCGGCAGTGTGCATGCACGGGGGCTAGCCGGACAGCGGCATTTCGGCAAGAATCCGTTCGTTCCTGCCATGCGGAGGATGCCGTGACGAACCGACCGATCACCGTGGCATTGCTCGCGATGCCCCGCGTCACCGCAGCGACACTGTATGGATTCCACGACCTGTTCGCCGGCGTGCACCGCGACTGGGCGATGGTGCACGGCGGCCACGCCGAGTCGCCGTTCCGCTCGATGGTCGTCAGCCGCGACGGCCAGCCGCTCGAGGGCGCGAACGGGGTGCGCATCGTCCCGGAGGCCTCGTTCGAGTCCTGCGGGTCGCCCGACGTCGTGTGCGTGACCGACATCGCGGTACCTCCCGGCGAGCCGCTAGGCACAACCTACGACGCCGAGGTGGACTGGCTGCGGGAGCGGCACGCGCAGGGCGCGATCCTCGCCTCGTCGTGCTCGGGAGCGGTGCTGCTCGCGCGCACCGGCCTGCTCGAGGGACTCGATGCGACGTCGCACTGGGCCTATTGCGATGCGCTCAAGCGCGACTATCCGGGCACGCGCTGGTTTCCCGAGCGCGGCCTGCTGTTCGCCGGTGTCGGGCAACGCGTCGTGATGGCCGGCAGCGGCATCGCCTGGCACCAGCTCGTGATGGCCCTGATCAGCCGCTTTGCGGGTGCCGAGGCGGCGATGCAGATCGCCCGCATCAATCTGATCGACTGGACGGCAACCAGCCCGATCGCCTACGCGTCGCTGCGCCACGGCGCGCAGTCCGGCGATGCGGCGGTCGCCGCGGCGCAGGCCTGGGCCTCGGAGCACTACCAGCACGAGGCGCCGGTCGCGCAGATGGTCGCGATCTCGGGGCTCGCCGAGCGCAGCTTCAAGCGCCGCTTTCAGCAGGCCACGGGCATGGCGCCGCTCGACTACGTGCATCACCTCCGCCTGGAGGAGGCCAAGCAGATGCTCGAGTCGGGTGATGCGTCGATCGAGTCGATTGCCTTCGACGTCGGATACCGCGACGCCAGCTTCTTCAACCGGCTGTTCCGTCGAAAGGTGATGATGTCTCCGACGCAGTACCGGCGCCGCTTCGGCGGCCTGAAGGCGCGCCTGCGCGAGGCGGGCAACGCGCTCTGACGCATCGGATCAGGGGGCGCGGGCGACGAGGCGCCCACGGCCGCCCTTCGACGGGCCGGTCGACGCGGCGGCGCCAATGGCGCGACGAAGGGCGCGGTACCGCGGGACGCCGTGCGCGGCGACGGCTACGGTATCGGCTTGGCTTCCCGACGGGCCCGCGACGAGCGGGCGTGGCGAATCGGACTAGCTGCCCACCTTCATCACGCCGCGACGCACCAGATCCTCGACGATTTCGACATCACGGACCATCTGGGCCTGCAACTCGTCCGCACTCGAGAAGCGCGTGGTGACGCCGACCTTCTCCAGAGCCGTCCGCACATCGGGCTGCTCGAGTGCCCAGCGCAGGTCCGTGGCGACCTTGGCGATGATCTCCGGCGGCGTGCGCAGGGGAACGAACAACCCGTACCACGTCGAGATCTTCAGGCCCGGCAAGGCCGCGCCGATGGGCTTGACGTCCGGCAGGCCCGCGAGCGGCCGGTCCGACGTCACGCCGAGCGCGCGCAGCTTCCCGCTGTTGATGTACTGCGCCACCGAGGCGGGGGTGGTGAGGAACACCTCGATGCGGCCCGCCAGCAGGTCGACCTGGACGTTGGCCATGGCCCGGTAGGGCACCCGCTCGATGCGCGTGCCGGCCAGGGCATTGAACTGCTCGGTCGCGAACACGCCCTGGTACGAGGTCGCGCCGTAGCGCAGCTTGCCGGGATTCTGGCGCGCGTAGTTGATCAACTCGGTCGTGGTGTGCACCGGCACGTCCGGGTGCACGCCGAGGACGAATTCCGTCACCCCCACCATGGCGATCGGGAGCAGGTCCTTCAGCGGGTCGAATGCCGGACTGGGCGCCATCACGCGGTTGATGGTCAGCGTGTTGGTGCCGAAGTACAGGGTGTAGCCGTCGGGCGTCGCCTTCACCGCCGCTTCCGTGCCGATGTTGCCTTCCGCGCCCGTGCGGTTCTCGATCAGCACCGACTGGCCCCAGCGCTCGGATAGCTTGGCGCCGAGGATGCGCGCCGCCGCGTCGGTGTTGCCGCCGGCGCCGAACGGAACGATCGCGCGCACCGGCCGGTTGGGGTAGGCCTGGGCCAGCGCGACCGCGCTGCCAGCGAACAGCACGGCGGCCAGCAGGGCGCCGGTGAACTGCAACTGCCTGGTTCTCATCTCGATCTCCCTGTCATCGATCCAACGTCGTGCGCCGACCGCGGTCAACGTGCCCCGAAGTAGCGCTCGGCGTTCCGGTACATCACCTTCTGCAGCACGTCCTCGGTCAGGCCGAGCGACGCCCAGTCCGCGCTGACCTTCGGATACTCGAGCACCGGGAAATCGCAGCCGATCATCACGCGGTCCTGGAGCCGGGTCGCGATTTCCTTCACCAGGGTGTCAGGCAGGCGCCGCGGCCCCCAGCCGTGCAGCTCGTACGTCACGTTCGCCTTGTGGAGCAGCACGGCGATCATCTCGTCCTGCCAGGGGTATGCCGGCCGCGCCGCGAGGATGTCCAGTTCCGGGTAGCGCGCGGCGACGAAGTCGACGTGGCGCGGATGGTTGTGGTCGAGGATCATCCCGTAGCCGCCGCGCGTGCCCTGCCCGATGCCGGTGAGCCCGACCATCATGATGACCGGCGCGCGGGTCTCGATCGCGAGCTCGTAGAACGGAAACCAGAGCGGATCGCTCGGCGGCACGCCCGTGCTGCTGCCCGAGACGGAAAAGCCGATGAAGCCGGCATCGGCGTCCCGGGCACGGCGGTACTCGTCCAGCGATTCCGCCTGGCGCCGCGGGTCGAACAGCAGCCAGTGTCCGAAGATGACGTCCCGGTTGCGGCGCGTCACCTCGAACGCATAGTCGTGGTAGGACCGGATCTCCGCGATCGGCAGGTTGCGCGTCCACGCGAGGTCGAGGATCACGCGGGCCTGATTGGCGCGCATCGTCTCGATCATCTCCTCCTCGCTCCAGTAGCGGCCCTTGGTCCGCCAGATCTTCTCCTGGCGCGCGAGTTCCTCCGGCGTGCGAAAGATATGCCCCTTCTCGGTGGCCCAGTGCGAATGGCAGTCGAAGAATTTCACGGTTGCCCCTGTTGTGGTTGAAACGCCGGGCGACGGTCGAGGAGTCGCCTCGGCTTGCCTTCCCGACCGTTGGTGTTGGCGAGTTCGGCGAGCGCGCCCTCGTCGACGAGCCGGACCCGCACCACCACCCCCAGATCGTCCTTCAGGCGCTTCTCGAGCGCCTCGCGCAGCCCGTCGCGCGACGCGGCGTCGCGGCGCACCTCGACGTGGACGTCCATCTCGTCGCGCGGAACGCCGGCGACGTCCACGCGCTCGACCACGCACAGCCACTCGCCGGTGGTGCGCGCGTCGCTGCGCACGGCGGGGAGGCAGGCCATCGGATAGATGTTGACGCCGCGCAGCTTGACCATGGCGTCGCTGCGGCCGAGAAAGTGATCCATGCGCCGAAAATGGCTGCCGCAGGCGCAGCGTCCGGAGTGGGCCAGGCGCCCGAGGTCGCGCAGGTTGTAGCGGATGATCGGGGGCAGCGTGCGGAAGAAGACCGTCGCGACCAGGTTGCCGCGCTCGCCGGGGGCCACCGGCTGGCCGGTTTCCGGGTCCAGGATCTCCATGTAGACGGAGTCTTCCATGAAGTGCAGGCCGTCGCGCGCCTGGCATTCGAAGGCCCCCGCCGAGATCTCGTTCGTGCCGTAGGCATCGTAGGCGGGGCAGCCCCAGCGTTCCTCGAGCTCGCGCCGCAGGCTGCCGTCGAGGTCCGGTCCCAGGTAGGTGCGCAGGAACTTCGTCTTCAGGTCCCGCACGTCGCGCCCCAGCTCGTCCTGCGACGCCTGCGCCAGGCGGATCAGGTACTCGGGGAAGCAGTGCCAGATGGAGGTGCCGAAGCGCCGCGCGATCTCGAGCTGCTGGCGGCTCGAGGTCACCACGCCGCTGCCGGTGGTCAGCGGCAGCATGCCGAGGAAGTCGTGGCAGCCCTTGTACGACAGCCAGCCCGCGTTCGCGAGGGAGGCCGTCATCGGAATCTGGATCACGTCGCCGGGCCGCGCGCCCTGGATGTACAGCGCGCGCGCGCCGATGACCGCCTGCGCCTCCCAGGCCCAGGCATCGAACAGGGTCGGTCGCGGCGCACCCGTGGTTCCGCCGCTGGTCTGCATCTTCAGCGGGCCGCGCGCCGGCAGGTCGGCGATGTCGACGTCATGGAAGTCGCCGAACGGCGGCCGTGCCTCCAGGCTTTCCTTGACATCGTCCGAGTTGTAGGTCGGCAGCTTGACGATGTCGTCCAGGCTGCGGATGTCGCCGGGCGCCAGGCCGGCCGCGCTCCAGCGTCGCCGATAGAAGGGATTCTTCCAGCCGACCTCGACGATGCGCAGGAAGCGCTCCTCCTGCAGCGCGCGGATGCGTTCCGGGCTCCAGCGCCACACGGTCTGCTCGAACACGTCGGGCAGGGGGAACTCCCGTATCAGGCGCTCGAAGTCGAACGCATTGCGGTAGATCGGGAGCCGGGTCGCGGGAAGCGGCTCGTTGCTGGAGGCGGTCATGCGGATCCTGTCGGCGTGGCGGGCGGCGGGTCCGACCGCCGCGCGCGCAAGGTTAGGAGATTCGACGTCCCGGGCGCAAGTGTCGCCGCGCCATTCGTCTCCTGTCAAACGGGAACGACCGCCGACGGCCGCGCCGGCCGCCGGCGACGGACGCGGGTTCACGACCCCCCTGCGCGCGCCAGGCCTTCCGCCGCCAGCCACGCCAGCCCGAACGATTGCGCGAGGCCGTTGCCCGGCAGGTAGCCGTCGCCGCCGCGCCCGGCCAGTCCGGCCGCGCAGCCGCCGGCGGCCAGCAGGCCGGGAATCGGCCGGTCGCCGGCATCGAGCACGCGCGCGGCGGCATCGGTGACGACCCCGCCCTGGGTGTGCGCGAGCGCGCCGGTCACCCACGAGGCGCGGTAGGGCGGCGTGAGCCGATGCGCGAAGTCGCGCCGGCCGAGCGGGTCGGGCGTGCCGGCGACATGGCGCGCGCACGCGTCGAGCGTCGCGGCAAGCGCTGCCGCCGGCACGCCGGCCGCCGCGGCGAGCGCATCGACGTCGTCGGCAGCGAGGATGCGGCCGGCGGCCCGCGCCTCGCCGTAGGCCGAATGGTCGCCGAGCTGCGCCTCGATGCGCGCGTCGAACACCTCCAGCGCGACGCCGCCCGGGCAGGCGAGCACCCGGGCGGCGAGCGCCGAGGGGCCGAGGTCCTCGCGCACGAAGCGCCGCCCCGTGCGATCGACCATCACCGCGCCGAGCGCGGGCAGCGACATGCCCAGGCGCGTCGCGCCGCCCGGGTTGGTGTGGCCCTGGCCCTGGTAGCCATCCATGCCGGCGAGCGCGGCGCCCCAGCCGCGCGCGAGCGCCATCACGCTGCCGTCGTGGGTCGGCGATCCGCTGTGGATCGCGCCCCGCATCGCGGGGATGAATTCGGCGACCAGCGCGGCGTTGCCGCCGAAGCCGCCGCCGGCCAGCAGCAGGTGCGCGGCCGCGACGCGGGTCGTGCCGACGTCGATCTCGAAACCGGTTGCGGCGCGCGTGACCGCATCGATCGGCAGGTCGGCGCAGCAGGTGATGGCCGGCCGCGCGGCGATCGCCTGGCGCAGCCACGCGTGCAGCGCGCGGCCCGACGCCGGCGTCACCGCGTGAAAGCGCGCCGCGCGGTGCCCCGGCGCGGGCATGTCGGGGAGGAATCGCAGCGGCGCGGCGAACCCGGCCGCGAGGCAGTCGGTCAGGCGCGGCAGTGCCGCGGCGACCGCGCCCGCGATGCGCTCGTTGACCGCGGCGCCCGCGAACGCGCGCAGGTCGGCCAGCCACGCGTCGGGCGCGTCGGCGATGCCCGCGGCGCGCTGGAGCGCGGAGCCGGCGGCGGGAAACAGGCCGCCGCTGATGAACAGGTTGTTCGGCACCGAGAAGTGCGGATCGACGATCGCCACCGACAGACCGCGTCGCGCCGCGAACAGCGCGGCGGCCATGCCGGCGGCGCCGGCGCCCAGCACGGCGAGGTCGACGGTGCGGTGCTGCACGGTCAGAGCGCCATGCCGGCGGCAAAGCCCTCGGCCGTGGCATCGAGAACGCCGCGCGCGACCTTGCAGTCGCCGATGCGCCGCACGGCGACGCCGGCGGCGGCCAGCGGCGCGGCGAGCGCATCGTCGGGCACGCGCGGCGTGGCATAGGTGAGCAGCGCCACGTCCTCGATCGGCGCCGCCTCCCCGCCGTAGATGCTCGCGCACGCGAGGCGCGCCGTGTCCGCGAAGTCCGGCGCCACGCGCGGCAGCGTGAGGGTGCGCACCGCGATGCCGCGCTCGTGGCAGCGGCGCAGCACGCGCTGGCGCGTCACCAGCGCGGTGTCCTCGGCGATGCGCTCGCGCGGCGTGACGAGCACCACGCGCGCGAACAGGTCGGCCAGGCGCTCGGCGGCGGCATAGGTGCCGTCGCTGCCGTCCATGTCGAGGACCACGGCGGTGCCGGCCTCGCGCCGGCGGCGCCGGCCCAGCGCGGCGATGGTCTCGCGCAGGTCGCGCACCAGCCCCGCCGCGCCCAGCGCCGGGTCGAGGCACTCCGGCCACAGCATCGTCGACCCGGTGGCGAGCACGACCGCGTCGGGCGTGGCGGCGAGGACGTCGGCGGCATCGACGCGCGCGCCGAGCAGGAAGCGCACGCCGCTGCGCGCGGCGGCGGCGAACTGGTGGTCGTAGATCGACGACAACGCCTCGGCGATCGGCAGGCTCGCATGCAGGCGGGTCTTGCCGCCCACCTCGGTCGAGGCGCCGAACACGGTGACCCGGTGCCCGCGCGCGGCGGCGGTGGCGGCGGCCTCGAGGCCGGCGATGCCGGCGCCGACGACGACGACGTGCTTGGGCGCCGGCGCGCGCGGCGGCTGCCACGCCTCCTCGCCCGCGGTGCCGGCACGCGGGTTGTTGTCGCACGCCAGCGGCAGGTCGGCGACGATGGTGCGCCAGCAGGTATTGCAGGAGACGCAGTAGCGGATGTCGCGCGCGAGCCCGGCGGCGGCCTTGCGCGGCCAGGCCGCGTCGGTGACCAGCGCGCGGCCCAGGCCCACCAGTTCGGCGTCGCCGGCGGCGACGAGGCCCTCGGCCTCGGCGGGGTCGGTGATGCGGCCCAGCGCCATCAGGGGCACGCCCGGCGTCGCCGCGCGCAACGCGCGCGCGAGGTCGCGGTAGGGCACGCGCGCATAGCTGCCGTCCGGGATGTGCATCTCCAGCGTCTGGTGGTGCGAGCCCTGCGCGTAGCTCACCAGGTCCGGCCGCACCCGCGCGCAGAGGTGGCGGGCGATCGCGGCCGCCTCGTCGATGCGCACGCTGCCGGCGACGCCGTCGTCGCCGGGCAGCTTGACGGCCAGGATGAAGTCGCGCGGACAGGCGGCGCGGATCGCCGCGCACAGGTCGACCAGCAGGCGCGCGCGCCCCGTGAGGTCGCCGCCGAAGCGGTCGTCGCGGCGGTTCGAGCGCGCCGACAGGAACTGGTGGATCAGGTGCCCGTGCGCGGCGACCACCTCGACGCCGGAGAAGCCGGCGCGCGCGAGGCGCGCGCACGACTGCGCGGCCGACGCGACGAACGCCTCGATCTCGCCCGTCGACATCGCGCGCGGCACCGACCACGAGAGGTCGTCCGGCAGCGCCGACGGCGCGATCGCCGCGAATGCCCTGCCCGGCACGTGGCGGCCGCGGCCGACGTCCTGCACCTGCGCCAGCAGGCGGCAGTCATGCGTCTCGACCGCCGCCGCCCAGCGCGCGAGGTCGTCGTAGCGGCTGTCGTCCCAGGCGATCACGCGCCGCGCCGGCTGGTGCGGCGCCACCGCGACCGGCTCGGTGATGATCATCGCCGCGCCGCCGCGCGCGCGGCTGGCGTGGTATTCGACGAGCCGTGCCGACGCGCCCTGGTCGGCCGCGTAGCGCAGCGACATCGCGGCGTGGACGACGCGGTTCCGCAGGCGCCGGCCGGCGAGGTCGAACGGGGCGAACAGGTGCGGGTAGGCTTCGCTCACGGCGTGCGCTTCGGCGACGTTGTTGGTTATTATCGCAGCCGCCCGATGCCCTCCGGCCCGCCGCCGACTGCGCCATGACCCTCTCCGCCGCGTTCCCCCATTTCCGTCCATGCGCCGCGCGCCTCGCCGGCGCGCTGTGCGCCGCCGTCGCGCTCGCCGGCATGGCGCCGGCGGCGGCGCAGCCCGCCGATTGGCCGACCCGGCCGGTGACCTTCATCAATCCGTTCGCCGCCGGCTCGGCGGTCGACGTGGTCGCGCGCGTGGTTGCGCAGAAGATGGCGCAGAACCTGGGCCAGGGCTTCCAGGTCGACGTGCGCACCGGCGCCTCGGGCAACATCGGCACCGAGGCGGCGGCGCGCGCCAGGCCCGACGGCTACACGCTGCTGCTCGGCTCGCCGGGGACGATGGCGATCAATCCGGCCCTGTTTCCGAAGCTGCCCTACGACGCCGTCCGGGACTTCGTCGCGGTGACGCAGCTGGTCTCGTTTCCGCAGGTGGTGATCGCCAATCCCAAGGGCAGCATCCGGTCGGTCCCGGACCTGATCCGCGAGGCGAAGGCGAAGCCCGACGGCCTGTCCCACGCGTCGTCGGGGCAGGGCACGACCTCGCATCTGGTGATGGAGCTGATCAAGGCCGAGGGCGGTCTGAAGATGGTGCACGTCGGCTACCGCGGCGGCGCCCCGGCGACGCAGGCGGTCGCCGCCGGCGATGTGCAGGTCGGCGTCGAGGGCATTCCCTCGCTGGTCGGCCAGATCAAGGGCGGCCTGGTGCTGCCGCTGGCGGTGACCTCCATCCGGCGCTCGCCGCTGTTGCCGCAGGTGCCGGCGGTCGCCGAATTCATTCCCGGCTTCGACGCGTCGGCGTGGATCCTGCTGATGGCCCCGGCGGGAACGCCGGCGGCGATCGTCGCGCGCGCCGCCGCCGAGGCGAAGCGCGCGCTGGACGATCCGGCGGTGCGCCAGCAGCTCGAGAGCCAGGGCGCCACCGTGGTCGCCTCGCCGCCGGCCGAGGCGGCGCAGTTCCACCAGGGCGAAATGCGCAAGTTCCGGCGCGCGGTCGAGCTCTCGGGCGCCAAGGCCGAATGAGGATGCCCTAGGACAAACCCTGATCGGGCGGAATACGGGCCCGCGTCAATGGTTCGCGCGCTTGAGCTGCGCTAAGCTCGCGCCGCATTTTTTCCGCTGCGGCGCCAGCGCGCCCGAACCCGTCCGAACCCGCCCCACGAACCCCGGAGATCCCATGCTCACTCGCAGAGACTTTCTCGTCGGCGGCAGTGCCGCCGCCGCCGCCTACGCCGCCGGCAGCTGGATGCCGCTGTTCGCGCAGAACGCGCCCAATTTCGGCGCACCGACCCCCGCGGTGGTCGGGCATCGCCGCATGAAGCTCGGCGACATGGAGATCATCGCCGTCAACGACGGCGTGCTGCGCCGGCCGCTGGGCGAGGAGTTCGTCCGCAATGCGCCGCTCGCGCAGGTGAAGGAACTGCTGAGCGCGCAGAAGCTGCCGACCGACTACATCGACGTTCCCTTCACCGCGTTCGTCGTCGTCGCCGGCAACCGGCGCATCCTCATGGACACCGGCTTTGCCGACAACGGCCCGCCCACGACCGGCCGCCTGGTGCAGAACCTCGCCGCCGCCGGCCTGAAGCCGGAGGACATCGACACCGTGCTGATCAGCCATTTCCATGGCGACCACATTCTCGGGCTGCGCAGCAAGGCCGGCCAGCTGACCTTCCCGCGCGCGCGCATCATGGTGCCGGCGCCCGAGCACGCGTTCTGGATGGACGACGCGCGCATGAACGCGGCGCCCGAGGCCCAGCGCGGCGCGTTCCAGGTGGTGCGGCGCACCTTCGGCGGGCTCAGCGACCAGCAGCTGGTGCGCTTCGAACCCGGCACCGAGGTCGCCCCGGGGATCCAGTCGATGGCGGCCTTCGGCCACACGCCGGGCCACACCCTGTTCACCGCGCGCTCTGGCGGGCAGTCGTTCATCTACGCCGCCGACTGCACCAACGTCCCCGAGCTGTTCGCGCGCAGCCCCGACTGGGCCGTCGTGTTCGACATGAACCCGGACGAGGCGCGCGCGACGCGGCGGCGCGTCTTCGACATGATCGTGCGCGACCGGATGATCGCCGGCGGCTTCCACTTCCCGTTCCCGGCCTTCGGCACCATCGCCAACCTCGGCAACGGCTACAACTTCACGCCGGTGGCCTGAGGCCGCGCGCGGCGGGTCGCCGCCGCACGCCGCGGCACGCAGACGCAACGGGGCGCCCGCAGGGGCGCCCCCGCGACGTGCGCGCGCGTCCGGCCGGCCTATTCGGGCACGATGCCCGCGCGCTTGACCGCCGCGCCCCATTTCTGGGTCTCGCTGCGGATGAATTCGCCGAACTGCTCGGGCGTGCTGCCGACCGGTTCGGCGCCCGCCTTGGCGAGGGTTTCGCGCACGTCGGGCATGGCCAGCACCTTGACCACCTCGTCATGCAGGCGCCGGATGATCGGGGCCGGCGTCGCCGCCGGGGCGACGATGCCGGTCCAGCCGGTGACCAGCACCTGCGGATAGCCGGCCTCGGCGATCGACGGCACGTCGGGCGCCGCGGCGGCACGGCGCGGCTGCCCGACCGCGAGCGCGCGCATCTTGCCGGCCCTGACCTGGCCGAGCAGCGCCGGCGCGGTGCCGAAGATCATGTCGACCTGGCCGCCGAGCAGATCGGTGATCGCGGGCGCCTCGCCCTTGTAGGCGACGTGCAGCATCTGCACGCCGGCGGCGGCGGCGAAGACCTCGGCGGCGAGATGCGACTGGTTGCCGACGCCCGCGGAGGCGTAGCGGATGGCGTCCGGCTTCGCGCGCGCCGCGGCCACCAGGTCGGCGACGGTGCGATACGGCGAGGCGGCGTTGACCACGAGCGCGAAGACGATCGAGGTCGTCTGCGTCACCGGCGCGAAGTCCCTGAGCGCGTCGTACGGCACCTTCTTGTACACATGCTGGTTGATGGTGAGCGTCGACGGCGAGGTCATGAGGAAGGTGCTGCCGTCGGCCGGCGCGCGCGCCGCGGCCTCGCCGGCGATCATGCCGTTGGCGCCGGCGCGGTTGTCGATGACGACCTGCTGGCCGAGCGCCACCGAGAGCTTCTGGCCGATCAGGCGTGCGGCGATGTCGATGCTGCCGCCGGCCGACTGCGAAACGATGAACTTGATCGGCTGCGTCGGCCAGTTCTGCGCGGAGGCAGCGGCTGGCAGCGCGAGCAGGGCGGCGACAACGGCACGGCGGGCGAGGCGGGGGGACATGAGGGTCTCCGGGTGGCGGGGCGGGGGAATGCGGCGTTCAGGGATCGAAGTCGACCAGCGCGCCCATGTCGGCGCAGGTGTCGACGTGCATGATCGCATCATGCAGGCGCGCGGCGCGCGCGGCGCCCCAGATCGGTTCGGCGAGGTCGCGGAACTTGCGCTCGAGCGCGGCCGGGTCGTGCGGGCGCGCGGGTTCGCCGCTGGTGATCTCGGAATGTCCCGCATGGACCGTGCCGTCGCGCATGCGGATCGTCAGCGCCACGCGCTGCGCGGCCGGGTAGGCGGCGGTGAATCCGGCATCCTCGACCGGCTCGACCCGTGCGGCCAGGTCCATCACGCGGCGATCGGCGACGGCGCCGTCGCCGAAGGCGGCGAGGCCGTCGCGTTCGCCGACGATCAGGGTCGCGATCGCGAACGGCACCGAGAAGCGCGTGCCGAACCAGTCCTTCGGTGCCGGGTTGGACAGGTAGGCCGCCATGCGGTAGGCGCGCACCTCGATGCGGTCGATGGCGGCGGGGTCGAGGCGGCCGCCGGGCACGCGCGCGAGCGCGTCGAACAGCGCGTCGATCGCCGAATGCGCGTAGCGCGCGGTCGGGTACAGCTTGAGGTAGCCCTCGGTCAGGAGCCAGCGCTCGCCCAGGTCGGCGACGGCCGTCGCGGGCGCGAAGCCGTCGCCCAGCACCAGGCCGAAGGTGGTGGCGACGCCGTCGGCCGGGCCGCTGAAGCCGGCGTCGGCCAGGCGCACCGCCATCTGTCCCATGAACGCGCTGTGGCCCGCATACCAGTTGCGCACCGTGGCGCCGTCGCGCATGGTGTGGCGGTTGGTCGCCATGCAGGCCGAGGCCGCGAGGCTGGCGAGGTTGCGCAGGCGCGCCGGCGCCACCCCGGAGAGGCGCGCCGCCGCGAGGGCGGCGCCGACCACGCCATAGGTCCCGTGCGGATTGACGATCACCTTCGGCGTGGTCGCCATGCCGATGCGCGCCACGACCTCGTAGGCCAGGGCCACGGTGGCCAGGAACTCGCGGCCGTCGATGCGGCGCTCCTGCGCCACCGCGAGCGCCGCGGGAATCACCTGCACCCCGGGATGGCCGTTGGCGAGCGTGTTGCCCTCGTCGAAATCGAGCCAGGCGCCGGCGGTGCCGTTGAGCATCGCCGCGTCGAGGGCATTGGTCGTGCGTCCGGCGCCGATCACCCAGGCGCGCCCGGGCGCGCCTGCCGCGCGCAGGCGCTCGCCGAGGGCGCGCAGCTCCGGCGACTGCATGCCGGCGGCATAGACCGCGAACGAGTCGGCGAGGATCGCGCGGGTGCGCGCGAGCACGGCGGCCGGAATCGCCGCGGCCGGGGTCGCGCCGACGAATTGCGCGAGGCGCGCGAGGTAGTCCGGTGGTTCGGTCACGTCGGCCATCGCGCGCTCAGCGCGCCGCGTGCTCCCGCCGCGGGATGGCGCCGGCGACGCGCACGAACTCGCCGACCGCCTCGCGGTAGCGGTCGTAGGCGGCCCAGGCGATGCCGCTGTGGCTGGCGCCCTCGAACTTGACCAGGCGCTTCGGCTCGCTCGCCGCGCGGTACAGCTCGTCGGCCATCGCATGCGGAATCACGCTGTCGGCCGTTCCGTGCATGATCAGCGTGGGAATGGCCACGCGGCGCATGCGCTCGAGCGCCTCGAAGCGCTGCGTGATCAGGAGGCCGACCGGCATCCAGCCGAAGCGCGACGCCGCGACGACGTCGGGCACCGAGGTGAAGGTCGACTCGGTGATGAGTCCGGCGGCGTCGCCCGGCCCGACCTGCGCGGCGAGGTCGATCGCGACCGCGCCGCCGAGCGAATGGCCGTAGATGTAGCGCCGCCGTGCCTCCGGCACCTGCTGCCGCAGCCAGGCCCAGCCCAGCCGCGCGTCCTCGTAGGCCTTGGCCTCGGTGGGCAGTTCGCCGCTCGACCGGCCGAAGCCGCGATAGTCGATCGCCAGCACCGAGAAGCCCATGTCGCGCCAGCGCTGGATGCGGAACGACGAGCCCGACAGGTTCCAGCGCGCGCCGTGCAGGTACAGGATCGCCGGCGCCTGCGGATCCGGCTGCGGCGCCCACCAGGCATGGACGCGCTCGTCGGCGCTGCCGGGCACCTCGAGCCAGACTTCGCGCGTGCCTTCCGGCGTGCCCTGCATGCCGCGCCAGTTCTCCTTGACCGGCCGGAAGATCCACTCGCTCTGCTTCATGTCGAGCGCGGCGCAGCCGGCGCCGAGGCCGAGCGTCAGGACGACGAGGAGCAGGCGGCGATGGAGCGACATCGGAGGTGCGGGCGGCGCGGGCGGGAAGGCCACTATGTACCGGAACTGCGGCGCCGCTGCAACACAAACATTGAAAACCGGGCGTCAGCGCAAGACCTGGACGAGATTGTGGAAATCATCGGTCCACGCGCGCATGCCGCGCTTCTCCGGCAGCGCCTGCGCCGCCTCGGCGATGCGCGGATGCGCGAGCGCATTGCGGTTCTTCGACAGCAGGATCCAGTCGCTCACGGTCGGCTGCGTCTCGTAGACGATCACGCCGTGGAAGCCGTGCCGGTCCGCGAGCGCCTTGATCACCGGCGCCAGGTCGAGGAACCGGTTCGAGACGTGGATCGCGAGGATGCCGTCGGGCTTGACGTGGCGCTCGTAGGCGGTGAACGCCTCGCTGGTGATCAGGTGCGCCGGCACCGCGTCGCTGGTGAAGGCGTCCATCGCCAGCACGTCGTAGGCCTGCGGCGCCTCGCGCTCGATCGCCAGCCGGCCGTCGCCGAGCACGGTCTCCAGGCGCGCCGGCGAATCGGCGAGGTAGGTGAACCAGCGCCGCGCGATCTCCGGCACCATCGGGTTGATCTCGTAGAGCCGCCAGTGGTCGCCGGCGCGCGCATAGACCGTCACCGCGCCGGCGCCGAGGCCGAGGATGCCGACCTTCATCGGCGCGCCGGTGTCGTACTTGGACAGCAGCGCCCGGCCGATGCCCGACCCGTGGCCGTAATAGCGCGTGACCGCGCGGCGGTACTTGTCCGACATGTTCTGCTCGCCGTGGTTGATCACGCCGTGCACCAGCACGCGGGTCTGGGTCTCGGTGCCCGGGGTGCCGTATTCCTTGACCCGCAGCACCGTGTAGAAGTTGCGCCCGGTGAACAGCGCGTCCTGGTTGTAGTTGACGACCTGGGTCGCGGTGATGCCGATGCCGCCCGCCACCAGCAGCCCGGCAAAGGTGCGCCCGACCCGGTCGGCATCGCGCCCGAGGCGCAGGAACAGCAGCAGCGCGGCCAGCGTCAGGCCCAGCTCCAGCTCGTAGTAGGCCGGCAGCGTCAGCGGCGCGACGATGCCGACCAGGAACGCGCCCGCCGCGCCGCCCAGCGCGACCATCAGGTAGAAGCGCGTCAGGTGGTGCGGCGCCGGCTTGAGCAGGGTGAGCTCGCCGTGGCAGAACATGCAGATCACGAACAGGCCCGAAAAGAACAGCGCGATCTGGAACTTGAGGGCGAACTTCAGCTGCGGTGCCACCAGCGTCGCGCCCATCGCCGCGAGCCAGAACCCGGCGGCGAGGAGGAAGCCGCGGCGCCGGTACCAGCCGTCGCCGTCGAAGCACAGGATGAAGGTCAGGAGGTACAGCGCCAGCGGCACCACCCACAGCAGCGGGATCGAGGAGATGTTCTGGGTCACGTGGTTGCTGATGCCCAGGAGCAGGATGGACCCGGTGGCCGAGAGCGCGCACCACATCGCCTGGACCGCGGGTGCCGGCGCCGGCGCGTCGCTGCCGAGCGCCGGGGCGGCCGCCGCGGCCGGCGCGGCGGCCGCGGCGCGGAACGCGCAGGCGGTCGCGAGCAGCGCGAACAGCACATAGAGCCCCGACCAGATCCACGCCTGCTCGCGCACGCCCAGGGTCGGCTCGATCAGGAAGGGGTAACCGAGAAGCGCGATCATCGAGGCGAGGTTGGACAGCGCGAACAGGCGGTAGGGGCTCGCGCCCGGATGCGCGCGCGCGAACCAGGTCTGCACCATCGGGCTGGTGGTCGACAGCATCACGTAGGGCAGCCCGATCACCGCGGCCAGCAGCGCGAGGATGCCGACGATGGGATCGGCGTCGCCGGCCGGCTTCCAGGCCTCGCCGGCGATCACCGGCAGCGTCGCGCAACTGGCGGCGAGGAGCGCCGTGTGCAGCCAGGCCTGGCGCCGCCCCGCGAGCTTGCGCGCGATCAGGTCGGGGTAGGCGTAGCCGAGCAGCAGCGCCGACTGGAAGAACACCAGGCAGGTGGTCCAGACGCCGGCGGCGCCGCCGAACCACGGCAGGATCTGCTTGGCGATCAGCGGCTGGACCAGGAACAGCAGGAACGCCGACAGGAAGACGGTCGCGGCAAAGAGCGGCACGAGTGAGGTTGGGCGCGGGAAGACGCGCGATTATAGGGAGGCGCCGCGCGCCGGGGCGGGCGCGGACGCGCCGCGCACGGGAGAACGCGCGGATGCGCCGCGCATGCCGGCGCCGCGCGCAGGGTCGCGGCGCGCCCGCCGCGGCTCAGGCGTTGACGTCGACCACCACGCGGCCGCGGATCTTGCCGATCATCAGGTCCGCGGCGGCGACGACGGCATCCGACAGGCCGAGCACCTTGGTCATGCGGTCGAGCTTGGCGGGCACGATGTTGCAGGCGAGCTTGCTCCAGGCCTTCACGCGCAGCGCCTTCGGCGCCATCACCGAGTCGATGCCGGCCAGCGTCACCCCGCGCAGGATGAACGGCGCCACGGTTGCGGGGAAGTCCATGCCCTGCGCCAGGCCGCAGGCGGCGACCACGCCGCCATAGCGCGTCTGCGCACAGGCGTTGACCAGGGTGTGCGAGCCGACCGAATCGATCACGCCGGCGAAGCGCTCCTTCTGCAGCGGCTTGCCCGGCGCGGACAGGGCGGCGCGGTCGATCACCTCGGCCGCACCCAGCTGCGCGAGGTAGTCGGCCTCGGCCATCTTGCCGGTCGAGGCCACCACGCGGTAGCCCCACTCGGCCAAGATCGCCACCGCGACGCTGCCGACCCCGCCGGTGGCGCCGGTGACGAGGATCTCGCCCTGGTCCTTGGTCACGCCGAACGCCTCCATGCGCATCACCGAGAGCATCGCGGTGTAGCCGGCGGTGCCCAGGGCCATCGCCTGGCGGGTGGAGAACTTCGACGGCAGGGGGACCAGCCAGTCGCCCTTGACGCGCGCCTTCTGCGCCAGCCCGCCCCAGTGGGTTTCGCCGACGCCCCAGCCGTTGAGAATGACCTGGTCACCGGGCTTGAAGTCGGCGTGCGCGGACGTCTCGACCGTGCCGGCGAAGTCGATCCCCGGCACCATCGGCCACTTGCGCACCACCGGGCTCCGGTTGGTGAGCGCCAGGCCGTCCTTGTAGTTGAGCGTCGAGAAATCGATGCGGACCGTGACGTCGCCCTCGGGCAGCTGCGCCTCGTCGATTTCGGTGACGGCGGCGGAAAAGCCGCTCTCGGGCTTGGTGAGCAGAATGCCTTTCATGCGGTGCTCCGGTGGCTGGATGAAGGGAGGGAAGGGAGGGAGGATGCCGAGGGATCGGGCAGGGCGCCGACGGTCATTTTCGCACTCCTCGGCGCGGCGGCCGGACGCCGGACGGCGCCGGCGGCTGGCAGCGCTCGCACAGGAACAGGCCGCGTCCGCCGCTGTCGAGGCGGCGGATCGGCGTGCCGCAGACGTGGCACGGCGCGCCCGCGCGCTCGAAGACGCGGTGGCGGTAGCGCGCGAAGTCCCAGCCGGCGGCCTTGAGCCGGCGCGCCACGGCGGGGTCGTTGGTGACCCCGCCGGTGCGGTAGGACTGGCGCGTGAGGCGGAGCGCGGCGCGTGCCAGCGCGAGCCGCTGCGCGTCCGACAGGTCGGCCGGCCGCGCCTGCGGGTGCAGGCCGGCGGCGAACAGGATGTCGCTGCGCAGGTAGTTGCCGATGCCGGCCAGGAAACCCTGGTCGAGGAGCAGCGCGTCGAGGCGGCGGCGCGCGAACCGCGGCGCGCCGATCTGCGCGCGCACCGCCTCGAGGCCGACCGCGGGGTCGAGCAGCTCGACGCCGAGGCGTGCGATGTAGGGGTGGCGCGCGACCGCGTCGGTCCGCAGCACCTCGATCGCCGAGGCGCTGTACAGCACTGCGCTGCGCGAGGCCGTGCGGATCACCAGGCGTTCCTGCAGGTGCGTCGGCGGCGGCGCGCCGCGGTGCAGCGCCCATTCGCCGTAGAGCTGGTTGTGCGAATAGATGGTCCAGCCGTTGGCGAAGTGGGTGAGCATCGCCTTGCTGCGCGCGACCACCGCGGTGATCGTCGCGCCGTCGAGGACGCGCTGATAGCGGCGCAGGTGCGGAAAGGCGTCGGCCGCGAAGCGCACCGCGAGCGCGCGCCGGCCGGCCAGTGCGCGCGACAGGCGGTCGGCGGCGCGGCGGATCTCGGGGCCTTCGGGCATGGCGGGCGGGACGCAGGGAAAGCGCGGGGAAAGCGGACGGACCGATTGTCGCAGGCGCGCGGACGTCGCAGGCGCGCCGGCCGGCCGCCCGGGCGCGCGAATCGGCGCGGGTATAGTTCGCGCTCCTGCACTGCGCATCCACCGAACCCGGGAGCCCCCATGGCCGCACGCCCCAAACGCAAGGTCATCATCACCTGCGCCGTCACCGGCGCCATCCACACCCCGACGATGTCGCCCTACCTGCCGATCACGCCGCAGGAGATCGCCGACGCGGCGGTCGGCGCGGCCGAGGCGGGCGCGGCGATCGTGCACCTGCATGCGCGCGACCCCCAGGACGGCCGGCCGACGCAGGACCCGAAGTACTTCCGCGAGTTCGCCACCGACATCCGGCGCCGCTCGGACGTGGTGATCAACTTCACCACGGGCGGCGCGCCGACCATGGGCATCGAGGAACGCCTGCAGCCGGCGCTGCAGTTGAAGCCCGAGGTGGCGTCGCTCAACATGGGCTCGATGAACTTCGGCCTGTACCCGATGCTGTCGCGCTACAAGGACTGGAAGCACCCGTGGGAGGAGCCCTACCTGGCCGGCTCCGACGACCGCATCTTCAAGAACACCTTCAAGGACATCGCCTACATCCTCGAGTCGTGCCGCGCCAACAACACGCGCTTCGAGATCGAGTGCTACGACATCGGGCACCTGTACACGGCGCTGCACTTCCTCGAGCGCGGGGTGGTGCAGCCGCCGCTGTTCATCCAGTCGGTGTTCGGCATCCTCGGCGGCATCGGGCCGCACCCGGAGGACGTGATGCAGATGAAGCGCACCGCCGACCGCCTGTTCGGCAACGACTACGTCTGGTCGGTGCTGGGCGCCGGGCGCAACCAGATGCCGATCGCCGCGATGTCGGCGGTGATGGGCGGCAACGTGCGCGTCGGCCTCGAGGATTCGCTGTGGGACGGGCCGGGGACGCTCGCGGCGACCAACGCCGCGCAGGTGCGGCGCGTGCGCGCGATCATCGAGGCGCTCGCGCTCGAGGTCGCGACGCCGGCGGAGGCGCGCGAGATCCTGCTGCTCAAGGGGGCGAACAATGTCGGGTTCTGACGCCGTCGCGGAGGCCGTCGCCGGCGCGCTGCCGCCGCTCGAGGCGTTCTGGATGCCGTACACCAACAACCGCGCCTTCAAGGCGCGCGGCGACCTGGCGTCACGGATGATCGCGCGCGCCGAGGGCGTCTACTACACCACCGCGTCGGGCGCGCGGGTGATCGACGCCATGGCCACGCTGTGGTGCGTCAACGCCGGGCACTGCCGGCCCCGGATCGTCGAGGCGATCCGCGCGCAGGCCGGCGAACTCGACTTCGCCTCCAACTTCTCGCTCGGCAATCCGCTCGCGTTCCGCGCCGCCGACGCGGTCGCGCGCATCGCGCCGCCCGGCATGGGCCACGTCTTCTTCACCAATTCCGGCTCGGAGGCGGTCGACACGGCGCTCAAGATCGCGCTCGGCTACCACCGTCTGCGCGGCGAGGCCTCGCGCCAGCGCTTCGTCGGGCGCGAGCGCGGCTACCACGGCGTCAATCTGGCCGGCGTCTCGGTCGGCGGCGTGCCGGCGAACCGCAAGGCCTTCGGCAACCTGATCGCCGTCGACCACCTGCCGCACACCCAGGACCTCGCGCGCAGCCGGCACAGCCGCGGCCGGCCGGCCGCGGGCGCCGACTGCGCGGACGCGCTCGAGCGCATCGTCGCGCTGCACGACGCCTCCAACATCGCCGCGGTGATCGTCGAGCCGGTCGCCGGCGCCGGCGGCGTGCTGGTGCCGCCGCGCGGCTACCTCGAGCGCCTGCGCGAACTGTGCACGCGCCACGGCATCCTGCTCGTGTTCGACGAGGTCATCACCGGCTTCGGGCGCCTCGGCGCGCCGTTCGCGAGCCAGTTTCTCGACATCCGGCCCGACCTCATCACCTTCGCCAAGGGCGTGACCAATGCCGCCGTGCCGATGGGCGGGGTGCTGGTCGCCGATCATGTCTACGAGACGTTCATGGGCGGCTCGGGGCCGGTGGTGGAACTGTTCCACGGCTACACCTATTCGGGTCATCCGCTCGCGTCCGCCGCCGCGCTGGCGACGCTCGCCACCTATGCCGAGGAGGACCTGTTCGGCAACGCCGCCCGCCTCGCCCCGGCCTTCGAGGACGGCATCCACAGCTTTGCCGGCATGCCGCACGTGGTCGACACGCGCAACCTCGGGCTGATCGGCGCGGTCGAACTCGCGCCGCGCGATGGCGCGCCGGGCGCGCGCGCGCTGGAGGTGCACAACCGCGCATGGGAGCGCGGCGTGTTCGTGCGCCCGATCGGCGATGCGGTGGCGTTCTGCCCGCCGCTGTCGATCAACCGCGACCAGCTCGACACCGTGTTCGCCGCGGTGCGCGAGGCGCTCGCCGGCGTGGCCTGACCGCGGCGCGCGCGCGGCTGCCGCGCGGCTTGCGCGGGCCTTGGATTTTGTTTTATAATTCAAGGCTTTCTGAAATTCGCTGAACCATTGCGCCCCGTCGGAGCGCGTGCGTGCGCCGCCTGTCCCGCAGGCGGCGAGCGCGGCGCGGGCGGTGCGCACGACAGGATCTCTACATGGTCACCATTCGCATGAACCGCGGCGGCGCCAAGGGGCGCCCGTTCTACAACATCGTTGCCACCGATTCGCGCAGCCGGCGCGACGGCCGCTTCGTCGAGCGCGTCGGGTTCTACAACCCGATCGCGGCCGGCGGCGAGGAAGGGCTGCGCTTCGACATGGCGCGCGTCGGTTACTGGAAAGGCGTGGGCGCGCAGGTGTCGCCGTCGGTCGAGCGCCTGCTCAAGCAGTTTGCCAAGCAGGCGCCCAAAGCCGCTGCCTGAGATCGGCAGCGCGGGCGCGCCGGAGGCACCGGACGATCTGGTGCTGATGGCGGTGGTGGGCGAGCCGTACGGCCTGACCGGCCGGGTCAAGCTGCATGTGTATTCGGACGACCGGCGCTCGCTCGCCGGCTTCCGCAGGTGGTGGATGGCAGCGCCGGGGGCGGGCGCAGGATGGGTGCCGGTGGCGCCCGAGGAGTGCGCGGTGCGTGGCGAGGCGTGCGTGGCGAAGCTGCCGGGCGTCGATGACCGCGACCAGGCGTTCGCGCGCAAGGGGTGGCGGGTGGCGGTGGCGCGATCGGAGTTCGCGCCGAGCGGCGAGAACGAGTATTACTGGGCGGACCTGATCGGCAAGAAGGTGATCAACCGCGACGGCGTGGAACTCGGCAGCGTGAGCGGGCTCCTCGACCTGGGGCCGCACGAGGTGCTGAAGGTGGCGGCAGTCGCGGGCGAGATCCTGATCCCCTTCGTCGCCCGGTATGTCGACGCGGTCGACCTGGGCGGCGGCGTGATCCGGGTCGACTGGGGCGTGGATTACTAGGTCGGGCAGGGCGCGGATCGCGCGGCGGGGACGGTGACCATGGCGGTGCGCTTCGACGCGGTGACCCTGTTTCCGGCGATGTTCGAGGCAGTGACCCGGCAGGGTGTGTCGGGGCGGGCGGCGGAATCCGGACTGTGGTCGCTCGCATGCTGGAATCCGCGGGATTTCGCGGGCGATCCGTACCGCACGGTCGATGACCGGCCGTACGGCGGCGGGCCGGGGATGGTGATGATTCCGGGCCCGCTGGAAGCCGCGCTGGCGGCGGCGCGCGCGGCGCAGGCGGCCGCGGGGCGGCGAGCGCGGGTGCTGTACCTGACGCCGCAGGGCCGGCGCCTCGATCATGCCGGCGTGGTTGCGCTGGCCGCGGCGCTGCAGGACGGGATCGGGGCGGTGCTGCTGTGCGGCCGCTATGAAGGCATCGACGAGCGCGTGATCGCGCGCCACGTCGACGAGGAGTGGTCGATCGGCGACTATGTGCTCTCCGGCGGCGAGCTGGCGGCGATGGTGGTCATCGATGCGGTGGTGCGGCAGTTGCCCGGGGTGCTCGGGCACGACGCGTCGGCGGCCGAGGAATCGTTCGCCGACGGGCTTCTCGATTGTCCGCATTACACGCGGCCCGAGGAGCATGCGGGAATGCGGGTGCCCGAGGTGTTGCTGTCGGGCGACCATGCGAAGATTGCGCGCTGGCGGCGGAAGCAGGCCGCGGCGCGGACGCTGGCGCGGCGGCCGGACCTGTTCGGCGCCTGGTCGGCGGGAAGGTTGACGAAGGACGAGGCGCGGATCCGGGCCGAAGTGCTGGCCGAAGCCGCGCAGGCAGGGCAGGAGGAGCAAGGCAGCACGACCGGCCGCGCAGCACCATAGAGCCGGAACAACGGCGCCGATCCGGGTTCGACCCGGCGCGGCGCCCCGACAAACGGCGTTACCAGGCGGGCTTCGGCTCCCCTGCTCTGGCGCCAAGTCCTGCGGTCAGCAGGCCATGAAACGAAAGGAACGTGCATGAACAAGATCATTGCCGAACTCGAACGCGCGGAAATCGCGCGCCTGGGCAAGGTCATCCCGGATTTCGCGCCCGGCGACACCGTGGTGGTCAACGTCAACGTCGTCGAGGGCGAGCGCAAACGCGTGCAGGCCTTCGAAGGGGTCGTCATCGCGCGCCGCAACCGCGGCATCGGCTCGTCGTTCATCGTGCGCAAGGTGTCGTCGGGCGAGGGGGTCGAGCGCACCTTCCAGACCTATTCGCCGCTGATCGCCTCGATCGAGGTCAAGCGCCGCGGCGACGTGCGCCGCGCCAAGCTCTACTACCTGCGCCAGCGCTCGGGCAAGTCCGCGCGCATCAAGGAAAAGCTGGCCAGCCGCAGCCAGGCGGCCGCGGCGAGCACGGCGCCCGCGGCGCAGTAAGCGCGGGGGCCGGCCGCGCCGGCGGGCGCACCAGACGGCGCCGGTCCAGGTGCCTGGCGGCACGGCGCGTGCGCCTGGCGGTGCGGCACGTGCACTTGGCGGTGCGGCGCGTGCACCTGGTGCCGCCGTGCCCGGCGGCTACAGGAACATCTGCAGCAGGTCGTTCAGGAACAGCCGGCCGCGCGCGGTCGGCGCGATCCGCGCGGGGCCGTGCTCGACCAGGCCGCGTGCTGCCGCGGCCGCGAGGATCGGCGCGATCCGCGCGACCGGCACGCCGGTGCGCTCGGCGAACAGGCGCGCCTCGACCCCTTCGGTCAGGCGCAGCGCGTTCATCATGAACTCGAACGGCAGGTCCGCCGTGGCGACGGCGCGCACGCTGCCGATGGCCGCCCCGGCCTCCGCCGCTGCGCAGGCCGCCATGTAGGTGTCGGGGTTGCGCGGCTTCTCGGTGCGCACGATGCGATCGGGGAACGAGATCTTGCCGTGCGCGCCGGCGCCGATGCCGAGGTAGTCGCCGAAGCGCCAGTAGTTGAGGTTGTGCGCGGCGCGCGCGCCGGGCCGCGCGTAGGCCGAGGTCTCGTAGCGCGCGTAGCCGGCCGCGCCCAGGACCGCCTCGACGCGGACCTGCATGTCGGCGGCGGCGTCGTCGTCGGGCAGCGCCGGCGGGTACTTGGCGAACACCGTGTTCGGCTCCAGCGTCAGGTGGTAGACCGACAGGTGCGGCGGCGCGAACGACAGGGCCGCGTCGAGGTCCCGCTCGAGTTCGGCAACGGTCTGCCCCGGCAGCGCGTACATGAGGTCGAGGTTGAAGTTGTCGAACACCTCGCGCGCGATGGCGGCGGCGCGCCGCGACTCGTCACCGTCGTGGATGCGGCCGAGCGCGCGCAGGTGGCGCGCGTCGAAGCTCTGGATCCCGATCGAGAGCCGGTTGACCCCGCTGGCGCGGTAGGCGGCGAAGCGTGCGGCCTCGACGGTGCCGGGATTGGCCTCGAGCGTGATTTCCGCGCCGGGGTCGAGCGGCAGGCGCGCGCGGATGTCGGCGAGCAGGCGGTCGAGGCCGGCGGCGGACAGCAGGCTGGGCGTGCCGCCCCCGATGAACACCGAATGGACGCGACGCCCCCAGACCTGCGGCAGCGACGACTCGAGGTCGCGCGCGAGCGCGTCGAGATAGCGCGCCTCGGGCAGCGCATCGCCGGCGGGCACCGCGTGGGAATTGAAGTCGCAGTACGGGCACTTGCGCACGCACCACGGCACGTGCACGTAGAGCGCGAGCGGCGGCAGCGCGGCCAGCGTCGGGGGCGTGGACCCGCCCGCGCGCGGCGCGACCGGTGCCTGGCGCCCGGTCGACGCGGCGACCACCGGCACGCGGACCGGCTTCACGCGCCGCGTTCCCGCAGCAGCGCGGCGAGGCGCTGCAGCGCGCGCGCGCGGTGGCTGATCGCGTTCTTGTGCGCGGGCTCGAGCTCGGCCGCGGTCCTGCCCTCGTCGGGCAGCAGGAAGAACGGGTCGTAGCCGAACCCGTTCGATCCGCGCGGCGCGTCGATCACCTCGCCGTGCCAGCGACCCTCGGCGATCAGGGGCTCCGGATCCTCGGCGCTGCGCACCAGCACCAGCACGGCGAAATAGTAGGCGGCGCGATCCGCGCTGCCGGCGAGGTCGGCGAGCAGCCGGGCGTTGTTGCGCGCGTCGGAGCGCGGTTCGCCCGCATAGCGCGCCGACTGCACGCCGGGTGCGCCGCCGAGCGCGCGCACGCAGATGCCCGAATCGTCGGCCAGCGCCGGCAGTCCGGTGTGGCGCGCCGCGTGGCGCGCCTTGGCCAGCGCGTTCTCGACGAAGGTCGGATGGGGCTCGGGCGCCTCGGGAACCCCGAACGCGGACTGCGGCACGACGTCGATGCCGAGCGGCGCCAGGATCGCCGCGATCTCGGCGAGCTTGCCGGCGTTGCCGGTCGCGGCGACGACGCGCATCAGGCGAACGCGGCGCGCTGGCGCCCGACGAGTTCGGCGATTCCGGCCTCGGCCAGTCCGAGCAGGGCATTCATCTCGGCGCGCGTGAACGCCGCGCCCTCGGCGGTCCCCTGCACCTCGACGAAATGCCCGGCGCCGGTCATCACGACATTCATGTCGGTGTCGCAGGTCGAATCCTCGGCATAGTCGAGATCGAGCACCGGGACGCCCGCGGCGATGCCGACCGACACCGCGGCGACATGGTCGCGCAGCGGGTTGCCGCTGACCAGGCCGCGCGCGGCCAGCCCGTCGATGGCGTCGCGCACGGCGACCCAGGCGCCGGTGATCGCGGCGGTGCGGGTGCCGCCGTCGGCCTGGATCACGTCGCAGTCGATCTGGATCGTTCGCTCGCCGAGGAGCGCGAGGTCGACCACCGCGCGCAGGCTGCGCCCGATCAGGCGCTGGATTTCCTGTGTGCGCCCGGACTGCTTGCCGCGCGCCGCCTCGCGGTCGGTGCGCGTGTTGGTTGCGCGCGGCAGCATGCCGTACTCGGCGGTGAGCCAGCCCTGGCCGCGGCCCTTGAGGAAGCCGGGCACGCGTTCCTCGACGCTGGCGGTGCAGATCACGCGGGTGTCGCCGAAGGCGATCAGGACCGAGCCTTCGGCATGTTTGGTGAAGTGGCGGGTGATGGCGACGCTGCGCAGTTCGTCGGCGCGCCGGCCGCTGGGACGGGAGGACATTGGCGGGGTTTCCTTGGCTGAATCCTTGCGATCATGCCGGCCGCCGCATGGCGGGCGGGCCGGCGGACCGCCACAAACAAAAAGCCCCGCCGAAGCGGGGCTTTCGTGCTGCGGTTGCCGGGCGATCAGTTCGGGCGGGTGCCGACGACTTCGATCTCCACGCGGCGGTTCTTCGCGCGGCCTTCGGCAGTCTTGTTGTCGGCCACAGGCTGCTTCTTGCCCTTGCCTTCGGTGTAGATGCGGTTCGGCTCGATGCCTTTCGACACCAGGTACGCCTTGACCGACTCGGCGCGCTTGACCGACAGCTTCTGGTTGTAGGCGTCGCCACCGATCGAGTCGGTGTGGCCGACGGCGATGATGACTTCGAGGCTGATGCCCTTGAGCTTGCCGACGAGGTCGTCGAGCTTGGCCTTGGCTTCGGGCTTCAGCACTGCCTTGTTGAAGTCGAAGAAGGCGTCGGCGGCGAAGGTGACCTTGGTGGCGACGACCGCCGGCGGCTTCGCCGCGGGCTTGGCTGCGGGCTTCGCAGGCGCGGGTGCCGGTGCCGGTTTGGCCGGAGCGGGTGCCGGCGGCTTGGCAGCCGGCGGCGGGTTGCAGGCGGCGCCGACGATCGGGGCATCGCATTCGCAATTCGCGGTCGCCGGGGTCCAGTAGCCGGTGCGCCAGCAGAGGTTGCCGATCTTGGGATCGCCGAAGTTGGAGTTGCGCACGATGACGCCCCGCCCATCCTGCAAATAGGCATCCTTGCTGTTCTGGGCGAACGCGCCGGCCGAGACGGTCAGACCGACAGCGGCGAGCAGCATGCCCAATTTGATCGAGACTTTCATTTTTCTCCTCTTTGCGAAGTGGGATTGATCTTGGAGCCGAACAGGTTTTTTACAATTATCGGACAAAAACCCGCGGGATGCACGCAAATCAGACCGCCAAATCCGCGCTTCCCCGGCACCTGCGTCGTTCATGCGGCACCTTTTATCGCGGTCGCGGGCCATGCACTACGCCCCACTCAAGCCCCTGCTCCTGCGCGATTTTGCCACAATCCCGCGAGCGTCGCCAAATCGGCGGCGGCCGGCGCCGTCAGTTGTTGCTCCCGCACAACATGCTTTCCGGCGACCCAGACATCGGTCACGTCGGAACGCTCGGCGGTATAGACCAGATGGGACAGCGGGTCGTAGCAGGGCCGCATCTCCAGCCGGCCGAAATCGACCGCCACCAGGTCGGCGGCCTTGCCGGGCACGAGCGAGCCGATCAGCGCGTCCAGGCCCAGCGCGCGCGCGCCGCCCAGCGTCGCGCACGCGAGCGCCTGCGCCGCCGGCAGCAGGTCGGCGCGCCCGGCGGCCCCTTTCGCGAGCAGGGCCGCGAGGCGCATCTCCCCGAACATGTCGAGCCGATTGTTCGACGCCGCGCCGTCGGTGCCGATGCCGAGGTTGACGCCGGCGTCGAGGAGGGCGGCGAGCGGCGCGATGCCGCTGCCGAGCTTCAGGTTCGACGCCGGGCAATGCGCGACCGACGCGCCGTGGCTCGCCAGCAGCGCGATGTCGCCGGCGTCCAGGTGCACCGCGTGCACCGCGATGGTCTGCGGCCCCACCAGGCCGGCGCGCGCCAGGCGCGCGAGCGGGCGCGCGCCGTGCGCGGCGAGGCTGTCCGCGATCTCCTGCGCGGTCTCGTGCACGTGGATGTGCACCGGCACGCCGAGCTCGCCCGCGTAGCGCGCGATCTTCTCGAAGCTGCGGTCGGAGACGGTGTACGGCGCGTGCGGCGCCAGGCAGAACGACAGCAGCGGCTCGTGGCGGCGCGCGTCGCGCGCCGCCAGGCCCTTGGCGAGATAGTCGTCGGCATCGCTCGCGTAGGCCGACGGAAACTCGATCGCGATCATGCCGATCGCCGCGCGCATGCCGAGGGCGACGAAGGCGTCGGCGGCGGCGTCGGGGAAGAAATACATGTCGTTGGCGCAGGTCACGCCGCCCCGCAGCATCTCGGCGGCGGCCAGCAGCGTGCCGTCGCGCACGAACTCGGCCGACACCAGCCGCGCCTCGGCCGGCCAGATGCGCTCCGACAGCCAGCGCATCAGCGGCAGGTCGTCCGCGAAGCCGCGCAGCAGCGTCATCGCCGCATGGGTGTGCAGGTTGACCAGGCCCGGGATCAGCGCGTGCGCGGGCAGCGCGACGCGCTCGGCCGGCGCGAAGCGCTGCGCGGCCTGCGCGCCCGGAACGAGCGCGACGATGCGGCCGTCGCGCACCGCGACCGCGTGGTTCTCGAGCGCGATGCCGGCGGGCTCGACCGGAATCACCCAGCGCGCCTCGATCAGGATGTCGACGTTCTCCATGGGGCCCGGATGGTCGCAGAAGCGCGCCGGGTTGGCAAATCGCCGCGCGCGGGCCGCGCGCGACGGCGTGGCGCGGTGCCGGGGCGGGTCCCCCTGCATGCTAAAATTGCCTGTTTTCCAATCTCCGTCCGGCTGCGCGGCGCCCTCGCCGTCGGCATGCCGCCGGACCTCCAGCCCGACCGCCCGTCGCGTGCGGGCGCCGAGCCGACCACGTGACCCAGCCGACCGACTCCTTCGCCAAAGAAACCGTCCCCGTCAGCCTCGAGGAGGAGATGCGGCGGTCGTACCTCGACTACGCGATGAGCGTGATCGTCGGGCGCGCGCTGCCCGACGTGCGCGACGGCCTGAAGCCGGTGCACCGGCGCGTGCTCTACGCGATGCACGAGCTCAGCAACGACTGGAACCGCGCCTACAAGAAGTCGGCGCGCATCGTCGGCGACGTCATCGGCAAGTACCACCCGCACGGCGACACCGCGGTCTACGACACCATCGTGCGCATGGCGCAGGACTTCTCGCTGCGCTACATGCTCGTCGACGGCCAGGGCAACTTCGGCTCGGTCGACGGCGACAACGCCGCGGCGATGCGTTACAACGAAGTCCGCATGGCCAAGATCGGCAACCAGCTGCTAGAAGACATCGACAAGGAAACCTGCGACTTCGGCCCGAACTACGACGGCTCGGAGCAGGAGCCGCTGATCCTGCCGGCACGCATCCCGAACCTCTTGATCAACGGCTCGGCCGGTATTGCGGTCGGCATGGCGACGAACATTCCGCCGCACAACCTGAATGAAGTCATCGACGGCTGTCTCGCGATGCTGGCCAACCCGGAAATCTCGATCGACGAACTGATCGACATCATTCCGGCGCCCGACTTCCCGACGGCGGGCTTCATCTACGGCGTCTCCGGCGTGCGCGATGGCTATCGCACTGGCCGCGGCCGCGTCGTCATGCGTGCCCGTACGCACATCGAAGATCTGGAAAAGGGCAACAAGCAGGCGATCATCGTCGACGAGCTGCCCTATCAGGTGAACAAGCGCACCTTGCTCGAGAAGATCGCCGAGCTGGTCAACGACAAGAAGATTGAGGGGATCTCGCATATCCAGGACGAGTCGGACAAGTCCGGCATGCGCGTGGTCATCGAACTGAAACGCGACGTGATCCCCGAGGTGGTGCTGAACAACCTGTACAAGCAGACGCAGCTGCAGGACACCTTCGGCATGAACATGGTGGCGCTGGTCGATGGCCAGCCGCGTCTGCTGAACCTGCGCCAGATGATCGAATGCTTCCTGGCGCACCGCCGCGAAGTTATCACCCGCCGTACCGTCTTCGAACTGCGCAAGGCGCGCGAGAAGGCGCACACCCAGGAAGGCCTGGCGGTGGCGCTCGACAACGTCGACGAAATCATCGCCCTGATCAAGGCGGCACCGACCCCGGCTGACGCCAAGCGCGGCCTGATGGGCAAGCTGTGGACCTCGCCGACCGTCGGCGAGATGCTGGCGCGCGCGGCGATGGATGCGACACGTCCGGAAGGTCTCGGCCTCGAATTTGGCCTCTCGAAGAAGGGCTACCTGCTCTCCGACGCGCAGGCCCAGGCCATCCTCGAGCTGCGCCTGCAGCGCCTGACCGGCCTTGAGCGCGACAAGATCGTCACCGACTACCGCGAGCTGCTGGAGAAGATCACCGACCTGATGGACATCCTCGATCGTCCCGAGCGCATCACGCAGATCATCGGCGAAGAACTGAAGGCGGTGAAGGAGCAGTTTGGCGACAAGCGTCGCTCGGAAATCGTCACGCATACGCAGGACCTCGGCATCGAGGACCTGATCACGCCGCAGGACATGGTCGTGACCCTGTCGCACACCGGCTACATCAAGTCGCAGCCGCTGACCGATTATCGCGCCCAGCGTCGCGGCGGCCGCGGCAAGCAGGCAGCGGCGATCAAGGAAGACGATTTCGTCGACCACCTGTTCGTGGCCAACACGCACGACTACATCCTGTGCTTCTCGAACCGCGGTCGCGTCTACTGGATCAAGGTC
>JAEUOS010000097.1 GCA_016790695.1 Burkholderiales bacterium | reverse complement strand
CGCGCCGTTCCATTCCTCGCTGCTCAAGCCGGCCGCGGATCGCCTGCGCGAGCGGCTCGCGGAAGTGGCGTTGCGCACACCCGAGGTGCCGGTGATCCACAACGTCGACGTCCTGCAGCACGCGGCGCCCGACGCGATCCGGGAAGCGCTGGCGGCGCAGGCGGCAAGCCCGGTGCGCTGGGTCGAGACGGTGCAGGCGATCGCCGCAGTCGGCGTGACTCACGTGGTCGAGATCGGGCCGGGCAAGGTGCTGCAGGGGCTCGTCAAGCGCATCGCGCCCGAACTGACCGCGCTGGCCGTCGGCGACGACGAATCGCTGCGAACCACGCTGGAGGCGCTCGCATGAGTCTCGAAGGGAAGGTGGCGCTGGTCTCCGGCGCGTCGCGAGGGATCGGCCGCGCCGTTGCGCTGCGGCTTGCCGCACAGGGCGCGACAGTGGTCGGCACGGCGACGACCGAGGCCGGCGCCGCCGATGTCGGGCAGGCGCTGCAGGCGGCGGCCGGGCGCGGCGCGGGCCGGGTGCTCGACGTCAATCAGCCGGGCGCCATCGACGCGCTCGTCGACGCGATCCGCTCCGAGTTCGGCGCGGTCGAGGTGCTGGTGAACAATGCCGGAATCACGCGGGATCAGCTCGCCATGCGCATGAAGGACGACGACTGGTCACGAGTGCTGCAGACGAATCTCGATGCGGTATTCCGCATGTGCCGCGCCGTGCTGCGCGACATGATGAAGAATCGGAGCGGGCGGATCATCAACATCACTTCGGTGGTCGGGCATGCGGGCAATCCGGGCCAGGCCAACTACGCGGCGGCGAAGGCCGGGGTGGCGGGGATGACGCGGGCGCTGGCGCGCGAGATCGGCAGCCGCAACATCACGGTCAACTGCGTCGCGCCGGGATTCATCGACACCGACATGACGCGCGCGCTGACCGAGGCGCAGATCGCCGGCCTGCTGGCCCAGGTGCCGCTCGGGCGCCTCGGGGTCGTCGAGGACGTCGCCGGCGCGGTCGCGTTCCTGGCGGGCCGGGATGCGGCCTATGTGACCGGAACGACCCTGCACGTCAACGGCGGCATGTACATGTAGGGCGCGCATCCGGTGTCACGGGGCGGGTTTGCGCGATGCAAAGCTGCTAGAATTCGCGCCGCTTTCAAACCTATGTAGGGGAAGGAGAGGGTTGCATATGGACAACATTGAGCAGCGGGTGAAGAAGATCGTCGCCGAGCAGCTCGGCGTCAACGAGGCCGAGATCAAGAACGAGTCGTCGTTTGTCGACGATCTCGGTGCCGATTCCCTCGACACGGTCGAGCTGGTGATGGCGCTGGAGGACGAGTTCGAGACCGAGATTCCGGACGAGGAAGCCGAGAAGATCACGACCGTGCAGCAGGCGATCGACTACATCAATTCGCACAAGAAGGCCTGAGCGGCGTCGACCGCGATAAGGAAACGCAAGCGTGGCTTTCGCTGGCAACAGACGCAGGGTGGTGGTGACCGGCCTTGGCATCGTCAGCCCGGTCGGAAACACCGTGGAGACGGCATGGAGCAACCTGCTCGCCGGCAAGTCGGGAATCGGGCGCATCACGCGTTTCGATCCCGAGGACCCGAAGCTGCCGATTTCCTGCCACATTGCCGGCGAGGTGAAGGACTTCGTCGTCGATGACTATGTGCCGGCCAAGGAGGCGCGGCACATGGATGTGTTCATCCACTACGGCATCGCCGCCGGCATGCAGGCATTCCGCGATGCCGGCTTGTCGGTGACCGAGTCGAACGCCGAGCGCATCGGCGTCAATGTCGGATCCGGCATCGGCGGATTGCCGATGATCGAGGGCATGCACTCCACCATGCTCGAGCGGGGGGCGCGGCGGATCTCGCCGTTCTTCATCCCGGCCTCCATCATCAACCTGATCTCCGGGCACCTGTCGATCCTGTTCGGCCTGAAGGGCCCCAATCTGGCGTGCGTCAGCGCGTGCGCGACCGGCAATCACTGCATCGGCGAGTCGGCGCGGCTGATCGAATACGGCGATGCCGACGTGATGATCGCGGGCGGCGCGGAGTCGACGATCACGCAACTGGCGATCGGAGGATTCGCCGCGGCGCGCGCGCTTTCGATGCGCAACGACGATCCGCAGACCGCCAGCCGGCCCTGGGACCGCGATCGCGACGGTTTCGTGCTCGGCGAGGGCGCCGGCGCGCTCGTGCTGGAAGAGTACGAGCATGCGCGCGCCCGCGGCGCGCGGATTTACTGCGAGCTTGCGGGATACGGCCTGACCGGGGACGCGCACCACATCACGTCGCCTGACCAGAGCGGGCCGCGCCGGTCCATGCTTGGCGCGCTGCGCAACGCCGGCATCAATCCGGACCAGGTCGACTACATCAACGCGCACGGCACATCGACGCCGCTTGGCGACAAGAACGAGACGGAGGCGGTCAAGGCCGCGTTCGGCGACCATGCGCGTCGCCTGGTCGTCAATTCGACCAAGTCGATGACCGGGCACCTGCTCGGGGCGGCCGGCGGCATCGAGTCGGTGTTCTCCGTGCTTGCCGTGGCACGCCAGGTGTCGCCGCCGACGATCAACATCATCAATCAGGATCCCGAGTGCGATCTCGATTACTGCGCCAACACGGCGCGTGACCTGAGGATCCGCGCAGCGGTTTCCAATTCGTTCGGGTTCGGCGGCACCAACAGCTCGCTGGTGTTCACGCAGGTCTGATGCCGATGCGCCAGGAAGCCTGGCCGTCGCGGGTGAGCCTTGGAACAAGTGCGACGGCTGCGGCCGCCTGGTTCGCCGGATGTGCCGCCAGCGTTGCGGTGATCGTCTGGCTCGCTGTCGTCGACCCGTTCGCCGCGGGCGGCGCTGCCGTCGGATTGGGTGCCGCGCTCGCGGCGCGACGCCGCTGGCGGCGCCGTGCCATCGCGCTGGGCGGCCTGTCCGCCGATGCCGAAGGGCTGCGCCGGGACCGCGATGGCGAGTTGCTGCGCGCGGAATGGGGGGTGCTCCTTCCTGGTGCGACCTTCATCGCGCTGGCTGCGCCGGACGGCCCGGCGGGCGCGATCGTGACGGTGGCGTCCGCCGGCCGCGAGAACCATCGGCGGCTGCGCGTGTGGCTGCGCCTGCGCGGATTCCAACGGCAGCAGTGACGATGGTCACCGGCTATACTGGAAACAGTCGCCGCCGGCCGCGTGCTTCTCTCGGGCCGGCGGTCACGACAAGGGAGGGCGGTTGTCCGAACGTGATGTTGATCAGGAACTGGTAAGCCGGGCGCAGCGCGGCGAAAAGCATGCCTTTGAACTTCTGGTCGCAAAGTATCAGCGCCGCCTGACGCGCCTGATTTCCCGCATGGTTCACGATCCGGCCGAGGTGGAGGACGTCGCCCAGGAGGCCTTCATCAAGGCCTACCGGGCGCTGCCGCAGTTCCGCGGCGAGTCGGCGTTCTATACCTGGCTATACCGGATCGGCGTCAATTCCGCGAAGAATTTCCTGGCGACCCAGGGCCGGCGTGCGCCGACGTCGACGGAAAAAGACGCCGACGAGGCGGAAACTTTTGACGACGCGGACCAACTAAGGGATATCAATACGCCGGAATCGCTGCTGATGTCCAGGCAAGTGGCGGAAACGGTGAATTCGGCGATGGAAAAGCTTCCCGAAGAGTTGCGTGCTGCGATCACGCTTCGGGAAGTGGAAGGTTTGAGTTACGACGAGATTGCGGTGATGATGAACTGCCCGATCGGGACCGTCCGTTCGCGCATTTTTCGGGCGCGCGAGGCGATTGCCGCGGAACTGCGCCCGCTCCTGGGTACGCAGAAGGACCGGCGCTGGTAGGCGCGGTCGGCCCCACGTTGGAGACAGGCATGCAGCAACCTGCAATCGAAGAACGCGAACGTCTGTCGGCGTTTATGGACGGGGAGAGCGATTCTTCCGACACGGTTGCCATGATTGGCGCGTGTCGCGCGCAGGTGGCGTTGCGCGAGGACTGGGCGGCGTACCACTGCATCGGCGACGTCCTGCGCAGCCAGGAGATGGGGTGCCATTCGGCACGCCTGTACGCGACCGTGGCGGAGCGTCTGGCGGATGAACCGCATCATTTGCCGGCGCGGTCGGTGGCCGGCGGCAGCCGCCTTGCGCGCCGGGCGGGGTCGATCGCGGCCGGCCTTGCCGCCATCGCCGCCGTCGCATTCGTCGCGCTGCCGCAGTGGCGCGATGCCGATCAGCCGATCGCGGCGGCGCTGCAGCCGGCGGCCACCGGCGTGCAGCGTCCGGCCGGCCAGGCACCGGATCTCGCCGTCGCGGATCCTGTGGCCGGCCCGGGCCCGGCCGTGATCCCGCCGGTGGCGCGCGAATACATCGCCGCACACCGGCAATACTCGGCCGGCCTGGCCATGCAGGGGGTGGTCGGGCGGGTGCGCAACGTGGCCTACGAGTCCGGCAATTGATGCCTGGTGTGGCAGCGACGTCCCGCTGGTCCGGCCTCCTCTGGCTGGCGCTCCTCGCGGGCGCGGTTCAGGCCCAGACGAGCGCGGGCGAGGCGCTGCAACTCCTGCAGCGGGTTCAGACCGCGGCCGCGCGGCTCAACTACTCCGGCACGTTCGTCTACATGCAGCAGGGAGGGCAACCGCAGACCTCTCGCATCACGCATGTCTACGACAACGGTCAGGAGCGCGAGCGTCTCGACATCCTCGACGGCACGCCGCTGGTGGTGGTGCGCACGAATGACCAGACCAAGTCGTACGCGCTGGATGCCAAGGTGGTCACGGTCGAGAAGCGCTCCATCCGCGGCGCCTTTCCCGGCCTGGTCACCGAGCAGGTGGCTGCCATCGCCGAACACTACGAAATCCGCAAGGGCGAAAGCGCGCGGGTCGCCGGGCTCGACAGCCACGTCCTGCATCTGGAGGCACGCGACCGGATGCGATACAGCCACAAGCTCTGGGTCGAGGTCGGATCCGGCCTGTTGCTGCGTGCGCAGATGATCAACGAGCGCGGCGAGGTGGTCGAGCATATCGCCTTCACCCAGGTGGACATTGGCGGGCCAGCCGAGAAATACGCGAGCCGGCTCGGGCGCCAGCGCGTCGGGCGCGACTGGCGTACGGCCGTGCCGCAGTTCGAGCCGGCGCGGCTGGCGGAAGCCGGCTGGCATATCGAGAGCCCGTTTCCGGGGTTTCGCAAGGTGCTCGAACTCAAGCGCGGCATTGGCGACGCCGAAGTGGGACAGGTGGTGTTCTCGGACGGACTCGCGTCGGTCTCGGTATTCATCGAGCCGATCCGTGCCGGCGCGCAGATCAAGGACGGCGCCTCCGCGCAGGGATCCGTCAACGTTTACCGGCGTCGCGTCGGGGACCATCAGGTCACGGTCCTCGGCGAGGCACCCTCCGCCTGTGTGTCGCGCATCGCGCGCGCGATCGAGTATCGACCGGCCCCCCGGCCGTAGCCGCCGCGCGCCGCCATGTTCCGCCAGTCATTTTCCGAGGTATCGATGCTCCGCACCCTGTCGACGTTTGCCGCCGCCTGTCTTCTGGTGATCCTGCAGGCGGCGCCGTTGCCCGCGCACGCGCAGGTGCGCGGCCTGCCGGATTTCACCGAACTGGTCGACAAGGTGGGGCCGGCGGTGGTCAACATTCGCACCACGCAGACCCTGGTCGCAGGACGCGGCGGCGGCCGGCCCGGGCAGGGACAGGGGGAGGACAACCCGCTGTGCGATCTGTTTCCATGGATGTGCCCGCCGCGCGGCGAGCGCGCGCCGCGCCCCGCCCCGGATCGCGGCGGCGACGAAGTCCCGTCCGGCGTGGGTTCGGGCTTCATTCTCAGCGCCGACGGCTTCATCATGACCAACGCCCACGTCGTGCGCGGCGCGGACGATATTTACGTCCGCCTGACCGACAAGCGCGAGTTCAAGGCACGGCTGATCGGCGCCGACCAGCGTACCGACGTGGCGATCGTCAAGATCGAGGCCAGCGGACTGCCGGCAGTGAGCATCGGCGACTCCGCCCGCCTGCGTGTCGGCGAATGGGTGATGGCCATTGGCTCCCCGTTTGACCTGGACAACACCGTCACCGCGGGCATCGTGAGTGCCAAGGGACGCGACACGGGCGAGTACGTGCCGTTCATCCAGACCGACGTGGCGATCAATCCCGGCAACTCCGGGGGGCCGCTGATCAACCTGCGTGGGGAGGTCGTCGGCGTCAATTCGATGATCTACAGCCGTTCCGGCGGATTCCAGGGCATCTCGTTCGCGATTCCGATCGACGAGGCCATGCGCGTCGGTGATCAGCTGCGAACCACCGGGCGGGTGACGCGGGGATTCCTGGGGGTGCAGCCAGGCGCGGTCACCAAGGATGTCGCGGAATCCCTCGGCCTGAAGGCGCCCGCGGGCGCGGTGGTCGAGAAGGTGCTGCCGAATACGGCGGCGGAACGTGCGGGCCTGCGCGAGGGCGATGTGATCCTGCGGTTCGACGGCAAACCCGTGGAGAAGCATACCGACCTGCCGCGCATCGTCGGCAACACCAAGCCTGGCCAGAAGGTCCAGGTGCAGGTCTGGCGCAACGGCGCGGCACGGGAGATCGCCCTGACGCTGGGCGAAATGGAGCCCGACCGGGTCGCGCAGCGCGGCACCCGGCCGCCCGCCACGCCCGGCAAGGACAAGGAGGCGCCGCCGAATGCGCTCGGCCTGGTGGTTGCCGACATCTCCGACGCGCGCCGGCGCGAACTCAAGATCGAGGGCGGCGTGCTGATCGAGGCCGTCGACGGCGCCGCCGCGCGGGCCGGGTTGCGTGCCGGCGACGTGATCCTGAAACTGCAGAGCACGGATGTCACCTCGTCCAAGCAGTTCAACGAGCTGGTCGCGAAGCTCGATCCGAAGCGCGTGGTTGCGCTGCTGGTGCGCCGCGGCGAGAGCGCGCAGTACGTCACCATCCGGCCGGACAGGCGCTAGCGGGAAGTGCGCTAAAATGATGAGTTGACATCTCCTGAGGGCGCGCCATCGCGCCCTCATTGCTTTGCCGAGGCGCCGCAGCGGCCCCGGCGGCTCATCGACCGCGCATGCACCAGATTCGCAATTTTTCCATCATTGCCCACATCGACCACGGCAAGTCGACCCTCGCCGACCGCATCATTCAGCGCTGCGGCGGCCTGTCGGACCGGGAGATGGAGTCGCAGGTTCTCGATTCGATGGATCTGGAGCGCGAGCGCGGCATCACCATCAAGGCACAGACGGCGGCCCTCGAGTACGTCGCGCGCGATGGCGTGCGCTATCGCCTCAATCTGATCGATACCCCGGGGCACGTCGATTTTTCCTACGAGGTGAGCCGCTCCCTGTCGGCCTGCGAAGGCGCGCTCCTGGTCGTGGATGCCTCGCAGGGCGTGGAGGCGCAGACGGTCGCCAATTGCTACACGGCGCTCGACCTCGGCGTCGAAGTGGTGCCCGTGCTCAACAAAATCGACCTTCCGGCGGCCAACCCGGAAGGCGCGATCGCGGAGATCGAGGATGTCATCGGCATCGACGCGCAGGACGCCATTCGCGCCAGTGCCAAGACCGGCGAGGGCGTCGAGGACATCCTCGAGGCCATCATCGCGCGCATTCCGGCACCGACCGGCGATCCGGGCAATCCGCTGCAGGCGCTGATCATCGATTCGTGGTTCGACAACTATGTCGGCGTCGTGATGCTGGTCCGCGTGATGCAGGGCACGCTCAAGCCGAAGGACCGGATCCGGCTGATGGCATCCGGGGCGCAGTTCCTGTGCGAGCAGGTCGGCGTGTTCACCCCGAAGTCGCGGCAGACGGCGAGCCTCGCTGCGGGCGAGGTGGGGTTCGTGATCGCCGGGATCAAGGAATTGAAGGCCGCGCGCGTCGGGGATACCGTGACGCTGGCCGACCGGCCGGCGCCGGCGGCGCTGCCCGGATTCAAGGAGATCAAGCCGCAGGTCTTCGCCGGCCTGTTCCCGGTGGAGGCAAACCAGTACGAGCAGCTGCGCGAGTCGCTCGAGAAGCTGCGCCTGAACGACGCGTCGCTGCAGTTCGAGCCGGAGGTCTCGCAGGCGCTCGGCTTCGGGTTCCGCTGCGGCTTTCTCGGCCTGCTGCACATGGACATCGTGCAGGAACGCCTCGAGCGCGAATTCGACATGGACCTGATCACCACCGCGCCGTCGGTGGTCTACGAGGTCGTGCTGAAGAACGGCGAAGTCATCCGGATCGACAATCCGGACAGGCTTCCCGACGCCGGGCGCGTCGAGGCCGTGCGCGAGCCGATCATGACGGTGCAGCTGTTCATGCCGCAGGAATACGTCGGCGCGATCATGACGCTGTGCAATGCCAAGCGCGGGGTGCAGCTCAACATGACCTACCACGGGCGGCAGGTGCATCTGACCTACGAGATGCCGCTCAACGAGATCGTCCTAGACTTCTTCGACAAGCTGAAGTCGGCGTCGCGCGGATATGCCTCGATGGACTACGAGTTCAAGGAGTACCGGGAGTCCGACGTGTGCAAGGTGGACGTCCTGATCAACGGCGAGAAGGTCGACGCGCTGTCCATCATCGTCCATCGGGCGAGCAGCCAGTATCGCGGCCGCGAGCTGGTATCCAAGATGCGCGAGCTGATCCCGCGCCAGATGTTCGACGTCGCGATCCAGGCCGCCATCGGCGCCCACATCATCGCGCGCGAGAACGTCAAGGCGCTGCGCAAGAACGTGCTGGCCAAGTGCTATGGCGGCGACATCACGCGCAAGCGCAAGCTGCTCGAGAAGCAGAAGGCGGGCAAGAAGCGGATGAAGCAGGTCGGAACGGTGGAGATTCCCCAGGAAGCGTTCCTCGCCATCCTCCAGGTCGATGGCTAGACGCGTCGCCGACGCCTGATCGCCCGCTCATCCATTCCAGCATCCATGAACTTCGCCCTCATCCTCTTCTGCCTGACCGCCGGAACCGGAGTGTTCTGGTTCGCGGACGTTCTTGTCTTCCGCAAGCGGCGCGAGGCCGCGTTCGCGGCCGAGGTGGCGGCGCTGGACGCGCGCATCGCGCTGCGACCGCAGGACTACGGCGGCGAATATCGCGAACGCGAGATCGGCCGGCTCGAGAAGGAGGTCAGGACGGCGCCCTCCTGGCTGGAGTTCCCCGCGAGCTTCTTCCCGGTCATCGCCGTCGTGTTCGCCCTGCGCTCGTTCGTCGTCGAGCCGTTCAAGATCCCGTCCGGCTCGATGATTCCCACGCTGCTGATCGGGGACTTCATCCTGGTCAACAAGTACACCTACGGGGTCCGCCTGCCGGTCATCAATACCAAGATCATCGACGTCGGCGCGCCGAAGCGCGGGGACGTGATGGTCTTCCGGTATCCGGTCGATCCGTCGTTCGACTACATCAAGCGCGTGATCGGCATCCCGGGTGACCGCATTGCCTACCAGAACAAGAGGCTGACGGTCAACGGCGTGCCGGTGCCGACGCAGGCGGCTGGAGACTTTCTCCACCGCGATCGCGCCGCGTACTCGCGCCAGTTGCGCGAGACCCTGGACGGGCACTCCTACCGCACGCTCAACGACGAGGACGCGCCCGCATTCATCATGTCGGCCGCATCGTTTCCGCATCGCGAGAATTGCATCTACAATAATGCGGGCGTGATCTGCACGGTTCCGCCCGGGCACTATTTCATGATCGGGGACAACCGGGACAACAGCCTCGACAGCCGTTTCTGGGGATTCGTACCGGAGGCGAACATTGTCGGCAGGGCATTCGGCATCTGGATGAACTGGTCAGGCGGGCTCAATTTCGACCTGTCCAGGATCGGCGGATTTGAATGAGTCAAGAGAAGGGGATCGCAATGATTCGGAATTCCGGCCTCCGTCGCCAGCGCGGCATCAGCATGCTCGGCATCCTGTTCATTTGCGTCGCCGTGGTGCTGGTGGCGATCGGGGCGCTCAAGGTGGTGCCGACCTACATGGAATTCCGCAGCATCAAGACGGCGGCGGTGGCCGCGCGCGACGGCGGCAAGACGGTCCTCGAGATCCAGAAGGCCTTCGACCGTGCGGCCACGGTCAACGACATCGCGACCATCTCCGGCAAGGACCTGGAGATCACGAAGGAAGGCAACAACATCGTGGTGTCGTTCAAGTACGACAAGAAGGTGCACCTGTTCTACAACGTGAGCCTTTTGATCGAATATGCGGGAAGCACCGACCAGCCCTAGGCAATCAGCCGGCGACTGCGCCGGCGGCGCGGTCGGACGCGCCGGCGTGCCTGTCCCGGACCGCGGAGGCCGGCGTGGAGGCCGCTGAGCTGGAAGCGCGCCTGGGCTACCGCTTCGCGACAGCCAAGCTGCTCGGCCAGGCCTTGACGCACCGCAGTCACAGCGCACCGCACAACGAGCGGCTGGAGTTTCTCGGCGACAGCATCCTCAATTGCGCGGTTGCGCATCTGCTTTTCGAACGCTACACCAAGCTCGACGAGGGGGACTTGTCGCGCCTGCGCTCGAATCTCGTCAAGCAGCAGACGCTCTACGAGATCGCCCAGCGGATCGAACTCGCCCCCCATCTTCGTCTCGGCGAGGGCGAGCTCAAGAGCGGCGGATTTCGACGCCCGTCCATCCTGGCCGACACGCTCGAGGCGCTGTTCGGGGCGATCTTCCTCGACGGCGGGTTCCAGGCCGCACGGCAGACCATCGCCAAGCTCTATCACCCGATTCTCGAGACCGTCGACCCGCTGACGCTCGGCAAGGATGCCAAGACGCTGCTGCAGGAATATCTCCAGGGTCGGAAGATCGCGCTGCCGACCTACAACGTGGTCGCGACGCGCGGCGCGGCGCACAACCAGGAGTTCGAGGTGGAGTGCCTGATCCCGAAACTCGAGATTCGGGTGACTGGCGCCGGTGCGAGCCGGCGGGCCGCCGAGCAGGCTGCCGCGAAGCGTGCCCTGGAGCTGGCTCCCAAGGAGGCGCCGAAGAAGTCGCGGCGCACCCGCAAGGATGTCGCGAAGGCCGCCGCGCCGACGCCTGCGGCGCGCGACGGGCGGGCGCCGAAGGAAACGAAGGACGCCGAAGCAGCGGACGCGGTGATCGCGCCGTCGGACGTGCCGCCGCCGGCCGCGGACGGAGATTCGTGAATCAGGGCGTCGCCGACGCGCCGCATCGGGCGGGCTACGTGGCCATTGTCGGGCGGCCAAACGTCGGCAAGTCCACGCTGCTCAACGCGCTCGTGGGCACGAAGATCAGCATCACGTCGCGCAAGGCGCAGACCACGCGCCACCGTATTCTCGGTGTGCGTACCGACGCGGGGGTGCAGTTCGTCTTCCTCGATACGCCGGGGTTCCAGAATCGGCATCGCAATGCGCTCAATCGCGCCATGAACAAGAGCGTGGGCGAGGTCGTCGGGGCGTCCGACGTGGCCGTGCTGGTCATCGAGGCCGCCGGCTGGCGCGACGCGGATGCCGCCGTTCTCGCGCTGCTGCCTGCAGGTGTTCCGATCGTTCTGGCGATCAACAAGGTCGATGCGGTCAGGGACACGGCCCGACTGATGGAGCTCGGCGCCAGGATGGGGGCACTCGACCGGTTCGCGGCGATCGTGCCGGTTTCGGCGCGTTCCGGGAAGGGCATGGACGGGCTGCTCGCCGAAATTGCGCGCCGCCTGCCCGAGGCGCCGCCGATGTACGACGCGGACATGCTGACCGACCGCCCCGAGCGCTTTCTGGCTGCGGAGATCGTGCGCGAAAAGGTGTTCCGCCTTGCAGGCGACGAGATCCCCTACGGTTGCGAGGTGGTCATCGACCGGTTCGAGGAGGAGGGGAGCTTGCGGCGCATCCTCGCCACGATCCTGGTGGATCGGCAGGGACACAAGGCGATTCTGCTGGGAACCGGCGGCGAGCGCATGAAGCGCATCGCCTCCGAGGCGCGACTGGACATGGAGAAGCTGTTCGGCGGACGCGTCTATCTCGAGGTCTGGGTCAAGGTGAAGTCCGGATGGGCGGACAACGCGGCCATGCTGAAGACTCTCGGGTACCGTTGATGGGAACGGCCGGGGTCGCGGAAGCCGGACGGCCGACGGACGCCGGCGCGGCGGCGCGCCGCTACGAGGATCAGATCGGCTTCGTTCTGCACAGCTATCCTTACAGCGAGTCGAGCCTGATCGTCGAGACGTTCACCCGCGAGCACGGGCGCGTGCCGCTCCTGGCCAAGGGCGTCAAGCGGCAGGGGTCGGCATTGCGCGGGGTGCTGCTGCAGTTTCAGCGCATCGGCCTGTCATGGTCGGGCAAGGGGGACTTGCGCAATCTGACGCGTGCCGAGTGGCTGGGAGGGATTCCGGCACTGAGCGGCAAGGCACTGGCCTGCGGCTTCTATCTCAATGAACTGCTCCTGAAGCTCCTGGCGCGCGGCGATCCCCACGAGCGGCTGTTCGACAGCTACGCCGCCGCGCTCGCCGCGCTTGGGGCGAGCGCGCGTGCCGCGGACATCCTGCGGATCTTCGAGAAGGCGCTGCTGCGGGAGATCGGGTACGCGGTGGATCTCACGGTGGAGGCCGGCAGCGGGGTGCCCGTCGATCCGGCGGCAGACTACGGCTACGTCCCCGAGCGCGGCTTGCGCCGGCTCGCGACCCATGAGCCGGCAGAGCTGGCGTTGCCGGGATGGGTCGCGCTCGCGATCGCACGGGACGATTACGGAAATGCGCAGGTCGCGGCGGCGGCGAAGCAGCTCATGCGCATGCTGCTCGACCATCAGCTCAATGGTCGTCGACTGGCGACACGGCAGATCTTCTCCTTACAACCGATGTCATGAACATGCCAATCAAGCTGGGCGTCAACATCGACCACGTCGCGACGCTGCGCCAGGTGCGCGGTACGCCCTATCCGGACCCGGTGCGCGCCGCCCTCCTGGCCGAAGACGCCGGCGCCGACCTCATCACCCTGCACCTGCGCGAGGACCGCCGGCACATCCAGGACCGCGACGTCTTCGACCTGCGCGACCGCCTGCGCACGCGCATGAATCTCGAGGCTGCGATCACGCGCGAGATGCTGCAGATCGCCATCAAGGTCCGGCCCCAGGACGTCTGCCTGGTTCCGGAGCGGCGCATGGAGCTGACCACGGAAGGCGGCCTGGATGTCGTCGGGCAGTTCGACCGTGTCAGGGATGCGGTGCGCCTGCTTGCGGATGCCGGCATCCGCGTTTCGCTGTTCATCAGCCATGACCGGCGCCAGATCGACGCCGCGCATGCCGCCGGCGCGCCGGTCGTCGAGATTCACACCGGTCATTTCGCCGACGCGCAAGGTGAGTCGGCGGCGCGCGAGCTGCAAGCGATCCGCCTCGGCATCGCGCACGCCTGCGGGCTGGGCCTGGTGGCCAACGCAGGGCACGGCCTCAACTTCGACAATGCCGGGGCGATCGCGGCGATCGAGGGCGTCGCCGAGCTCAACATCGGGCACGCGATCGTGGCAGAAGCGCTCTTCCGGGGCTGGCAACAGGCGGTGCGGGACATGAAGGCACTGATGACGGCGGCGCGCCGAGGCGTGGTGCCGCAGGCCTGAGTCGCGGAGGAGTCCGATGGCGATCCACGGTATCGGCACAGACATCGTCGCGGTCTCGAGGATCCGCCGCGCGATGGAGCGCCACGATGGCCGCTTCGCGCGCAAGGTGCTGTCGGCGTCGGAGTGGTCGCGCCTGGCCTCCCAGCCCGACCCGGGCGCGTTCGTCGCCAAGCGGTTTGCCGCCAAGGAAGCCTTCTACAAGGCGCTCGGCCAGCCGCCCAGCGCGGCCAACACCTGGCATCAGCTTTCGATCGCGAGCGACCAGGGTGGCGCGCCGCGCCTGGAGTTCGGCGCCGCGCTGGCCGCGCTGCTGGACCGTGTGGGTGTCGGCCGCTGGCACGTCTCCCTCAGCGACGAGCGCGACTACGCGGTGGCTTTCATCGTTCTTGAATCGGAGGGGGCATGACGCGCAGCCTGGAACGCGGGCGGATCGTTGCCGATGTCGCAGGGCTGGCGCTGACGGCCGAGGAGCGGGAATTCCTCGCGCATCCGCAGGTCGGCGGCGTGATTCTGTTCGCGCGAAATTTCGCGTCGCCGGAGCAACTCGCCGGACTCGTGGCGGCGATTCATGCCGTGCGCTCGCCGCCGCTGCTCGTCGCCGTGGACCATGAGGGCGGGCGCGTCCAGCGCTTCCGCGACGGATTCACCATCATCCCCGCGATGCGCACGCTGGGGCGCCTGTGGGATGGCGATCAGGCCAAGGCGCTCACCGTCGCCAGGAATTGCGGACTGGTCCTGGCGGCGGAGTTGCGCGCCCATGGCATCGACCTGAGCTTTGCGCCGGTGCTCGACCTCGATCACGGACCCAGCGGCGTGATCGGTGACCGCGCCTTTCACCGGCAGCCGGCGGTCGTCTCGGCGCTCGCGGCTGCCCTTCAGGCTGGCATGGCCGCAGGCGGCATGGCGGCTTGCGGCAAGCATTTCCCGGGCCATGGTCATGTCGCCGCCGACTCCCATGTTGCGGTTCCGATCGACGACCGTCCGCTGGCGGCGATCGAGGCGGACGACCTGCAGCCCTTTCGCCGACTGATCGACGAAGGCCTCGCGGCGGTCATGCCCGCCCACGTCATCTATCCCGACGTCGATCAGCGACCGGCCGGCTTTTCCCCGGTATGGCTTTCCTATCTGCGTCGCCGGTGCGGGTTCGATGGCATCATCTTCAGCGACGACCTCTCGATGGAGGGGGCGGCTGTTGCAGGAGGCGCGATCGAGCGCGGCCTGGCCGCGGTTGCAGCCGGGTGCGACATGGTGCTCCTTTGCAACGATTTCGCTGCCGTGTCGGCGTTGGCGGACGGATTCGCCGCCGCCGGCGTCGACGGACCGAACCAGGCACGGCTGGGACGCCTGTTTCGTCCCGCGCTGGCCGAATCGGCCGCCGCGCTGGAAGGCATTGCCGCCTATCGCGACGCCCGTGCCTGTCTGGCCGGTCTCTCCTGAGCGACGGCTGGCCGCCCCGGGCGCTGTGACTGAGGGGGGCATCGATGCGTTTTCGCTATACTTCGCCGCGCATTTGACGCTCCGGCCTGTCGCGGGCGCCATGGTGCTCGGGGCGGCGCAACGAACGCGCAGGTAGGAGAGGAGAGCAGGCATGTGGTCGTCGAGCGTGGCACGATCGCGCCGGGAGGCGACGCGTCGCGGCGGGGGCGCGCCGGCCAATCGCGTCCGGCGCCCGGGGTCAAGGGGAACCTGAGGTGACCTGGGGACTGTTTCTCACGCAGGTGCTCAATGGCCTGCAACTGGGCGTGCTGCTGTTCCTGCTTGCGGCCGGCCTGACGCTGGTCTTCGGGATCATGAATTTCGTCAACCTGGCCCACGGGTCGCTCTACATGATGGGAGCGTACTTCGCGGCGGCGGCCTATGCAGCGACCGGATCCTTTCTTGCGGCGGCGGCAATCGCGGTCGCCGCCACGATGATTCTGGGGTTGGTGATCGAGCGGGTCGCGCTGATGCGTCTCTATGCGCGGGACCATCTGGACCAGGTGCTCGCGACATTCGGTCTGATCCTGGTGTTCAACGAGGTCGTGCGCTACATCTGGGGGCCCTCGTCGATCTACATGAACGCGCCCGAGGCCCTCTCCGGCCAGGTGACGCTGTTCGGTCTCAACTACCCCTCCTATCGCTTCGCCATCATCGGCGTCGGTCTCGCGGTCGCCGGCGGACTCTACCTCGTGATCAACCGCACGCGCCTCGGCATGCTCATCCGAGCCGGGGCATCGAACGCGGAGATGGTTTCCGCCCTCGGGGTCGACATCCGCTTCCTCAACACCATGGTGTTCGCCATGGGCGCGGGGCTGGCCGGCCTCGCCGGTCTGATGGCAGGGCCGATACTTTCGGTCCAGCCCGGCATGGGGGAACCCGTACTGATTCTCACGCTGGTCGTCATCGTGACGGGCGGCATCGGGTCCGTGCGCGGCGCGTTCTACGGCGCGCTGATCGTCGGCCTGGTCGACACCGTCGGGCGCGCGTTCCTTCCCATCGTGCTCCAACTGACGATCGAACGCTCGATCGCGCAGGCGGCCGGGCCCGCGATCGCGTCGATGCTGATCTATCTGCTGATGGCGGTGGTCCTGGCGGTCCGCCCGGCCGGATTGTTCCCGGTGCGGCATGGCTGACCTCCGCTCGCCGCGGTTCTGGGTTCCTGCCGCGGTTCTCGCATTCCTCGCGCTGCTGCCCGCGTATTCGGCGCTGGTCGGACAGAGTTTCTATGTCACGCTGTTCACGCGCATCCTGGTCTACGCGCTCGCCGCGCTGGCGCTCAACTTCGTTCTCGGCTTCGGCGGCCTGGTCAGTTTCGGGCATGCGCTCTACATGGGGCTCGGCGCCTATGCGGTCGGCATACTTTCCTTCCACGGGGTCACCAACGGGTGGGTCCACCTCGCGGCTGCGCTGATCGTCGGCGGCGTGTTCGCGACCCTGGTCGGCGCGGTCGTGGTGCGGACCGGCGGCATGACCTTCATCATGATCACGCTCGCGTTCGCGCAGATGGGCTACTTCCTCGCGGTGAGCCTCAAGCAATACGGCGGCGACGATGGCCTGACCATCGACGCACGCAGCCAGCTGGGCATCGTCGATCTGGGCAGCAACACGGTGCTCTACTACGCGGTGCTGGCCTGCCTGGTTGCGTGCCTGTGGCTGTTCAACCGCATGCTGGGTGCGCGGTTCGGCTATGTGCTGAGGGGCAGCAAGTCGAACGAGCGGCGCATGCTGGCGCTCGGCTTCCCGACGTTCCGCTACAAGCTCTCCGCCTACGTCATGTCGGCGATGGTTTGCACGCTGGCCGGCTTCTTCCTCGCCAACTTCACCAAGTTCGCGTCGCCGTCGTACATGCAGTGGAGCGTGTCCGGAGAACTCATCGTCATCATCGTGCTCGGCGGCATGGGCACCCTGTTTGGTCCGGTGATCGGTGCGATCGTCCTGCTGCTGCTCGAAGAGGTGCTTCAGGGCTACCGGCCGGGGCTGTTCCCGCCGCTCGAGGAGGTGGTCAACAAGCACTGGCAGGTCGTCATCGGCCTGTTCGTCATCCTGGTCGTCCTGTTCGCCAAGCGCGGGCTGTACGGCTTCATCGTCGAGAGGCGCGAGTGACGGCGCTCCTGTCGGTGCAAGGGCTGATCAAGCGCTTCGGTGGCCTCACGGCGACCGACCAGGTCAGTTTCGAGGTGCATACCGGCGAGATTCACGCGATCATCGGACCGAACGGCGCCGGGAAGACCACGCTCATCTCGCAACTCGCCGGCGAGCTGCGCCCGGACGAGGGGCGCATCGTCTTCGAGGGCCGCGACATCGCCGCGCTGTCGGTTCCGGAGCGCGCGCTCGCGGGGCTCGGCAGGTCCTACCAGATCAGCCAGATCTTCCACGAGTTCACCGCGCTCGAGAACGTCATGCTTTCGGTGCAGGCGCATGCCGGCCACAGTTTCTCGTTCTTCCGCCAGGTCGCGACGGACCCGCGCCTGACCGCGCCCGCGCTCGAGGCGCTGCGCAAGGTCGGGCTCGCGCATCGGGCCGATGCGCGGGTGGCGGCGCTCGCGCACGGCGAGCACCGCCAGCTCGAGCTGGCGATGACGCTCGCGGGCGCGCCGCGCCTGCTGCTGCTCGACGAACCGATGGCCGGCATGAGCCAGAAGGAGTCCGAGGAGATGGTGGCGTTGATTGCCTCGCTCAAGGAGCGATACGGCATCATCCTCGTCGAGCACGACATGGACGCGGTGTTCGCGCTGGCGGATCGCATCTCTGTCCTGGTGTACGGGCGCATCATCTTTACCGGAACGCCCGACGAGGTGCGCGGCAGCCAGGCGGTGCGCGAGGCCTATCTGGGCGAGGAGGAAGGCGCATGACGGCGGCCTTGCTCGAGGTCAGGGACGTCGAGACGTTCTACGGGTCCAGCCAGGCGCTGTTCGGGATGTCGTTCGCGGTCCGCGAAGGGGAGTTCGCCACGCTGATCGGCCGCAACGGCATGGGCAAGACCACGACCGTCAAGAGCGTGATGGGACAGCTGCGCACGCGCGCCGGGAGCGTCAGGTTCGATGGCAATGACTTGCGACGCCTGCCCTCGTACCGGGTTGCCCAGCTCGGGCTTGGCCTGGTGCCGGAGGGCCGACAGGTCTTTCCGAATCTCTCGGTGAGGGAGAATCTCGTGGCGACCGCGAACAACCGGGCGCGGTCGCCGCAGCCGTGGACGCTGGATCGGGTCTACGTCCTGTTTCCGCGTCTCAAGGAGCGCGAGCGCAATCTCGGCGCCAACCTGTCCGGAGGCGAGCAGCAGATGCTTGCGATCGGCCGCGCGCTGATGACCAACCCGCGCCTGTTGATCCTCGACGAGGCGACGGAGGGTCTGGCGCCCCTGATCCGGCAGGAGATCTGGGACTGCCTCGCCGGACTGAAGGCCGCCGGGCAGACGATCATCGTGATCGACAAGAACATCGGCTCGCTGCTGCGCCTGGCCGACACCCACTACATCGTGGAAAAGGGCAGGGTGGTGTGGCACGGGTCGTCCGCCAGCCTGCGCGCGGCGCCGGACCTGCTGCACCAATATGTGGGCGTGTGACGGGGCCGCGGGGCCGCTCGCCGGGGTCGCTCGCTAGAGATTGAAGTCCGCCATGTCCGGCTTGCCTCCCCACATGCAGAAGGAGCGTGCCGCGAGCGGATACTGGCGTGCCCGCTGACTGTCCGCGGCGATCGTCTTGGCGCCGGTGTAGAACTCGAACAGCATGCCGTCGGGCCCCTCGAAGTAGAGGAAGATCGCGGTCGAGGTCGGCTCGCGTCCCGGGCCGAAGACGATCCGGACGCCGTTCTCCCGAAGGAAGTACCAGGCCTTCATCACCTCGTTGATCGATTCGACGCGGAAGGCGACGCGCTGGATCCCCGGGCGCTTGGCGGGCAGGAGCGCGATCTGGTGATGCTGGTCGTCGAACCGCATCATCGGCGCCGTGCCGATGCGGTCGGAAACCCGCGCGCCGAACACCGAGGTCCAGAATGCCTCGTCGCGCGCCGGGTTCAGGCTGCGCAATCCGACGTGCGACAACCCCGCGATTCCGGCCATGCGCGGCGGGACGTAGACACCGTCGGTATCGCGCGCGGGCGTGACCAGTTCGATCACATTGCCGCTCGGATCGCGGGTGACGGCAAGCGCGGCGACGTTGCGGATGGCGCAGTCGTCGCGCCCGCCAAGATGGATCGCGCCGCCCTGGCTGGCCAGTCGCCTGGCCTCCGCGCGCAGCGCCGCGGCGTCGCCGATCTCCAGGCCGATGGCTTGCGTCGCGGGCTCGCCCTCAAAATAGACAAGCGTGTGGTGGCGATTGTCGCTGCGGAAGAAGACGGATCGCGACCCCTCGGCCGCGCCCAATCGGCCGATTTCCTGGAGTCCCAGGATGCGCGTGGCGAAGTCGGTGGCGCGCGCCAGATCCCGGGTGCCGAGCCGCACGTAGCGCAGGCCGAGAACGGGGATCATGCGTGCCGCCGACAGTCCTGCGCGAACGGCCGGCGCTCAGTCGAGCAGGTCGAGCGCGCGTGACGCAAACGCATCGGCCTTGGCGCGGCTCGTCATTGCGGCGAAGATCGTGCCGCTGGCGCCGATCACCTCGCGCATCGCCTCCGGCGTCGCGCATCCCTCGACGCGCCGGACCAGATCGGGCACGCCCGCGCCGCCGGCACCCCGCAGGTAAGCCAGCAGGAAGCGCCGGCAATCTTCCAACGACGAGGGCGCAACGGGCTTCGTGCCCGCCGCGTTGAACAGGGCGCCCAGCAGGCGCCGCTTCGCGACGCTGCCGGTGCGGCGCACCATGATGACGCTCAGGTTGTCGCCATTGCCGGCAGCGCGTCTGCGCGCGAGCGCGACCAGGCGATCGCAGGCTTCGGTCGGCCCGCGGTAGCCGACCAGCGCGGCGAGCTCGCGGTTGCGAAAATACGCCCACAGTCCGTCCGAGGCCAGCAGCACCGCGTCGCCCGGTTCGACCTGCTCGATGCTCCCGAAGGCCATCTGCGGCGCCTCGGGGCCTCCGAGGCTGGTGAACAGCTTGCTCCGGTCCGGATGCACCAGTGCGTCGTCTTCGCTGATCTCGCCCTGCTTGACCAGGATCTCGACCATCGAATGGTCTTCGGTGCGGCCAGCGAATTCGCCGGCGCGGAACTGGTACAGGCGGCTGTCACCGCAGTGGACCCAGTCGATGCGTTCACGTGAGACCAGCGCAATGGCGCAGGTCGATCGCGGGTCGCGATTGTGGCCGCGGCCCGCCCGCGCAACGCGTTCATGGGCCGCCATCACCATGCCGTGCAGCCAGTCCCGCGGCACGCCTGTGCCCGGCTTGAACGAGGCGAACACGCCCATCGCCGCGTCGACCACCGACTGCGAGGCGATTGCACCGCCCTTGTGACCGCCCATGCCATCGGCAAGCACGGCCAGCAGAACGTCTTCCTCGGTCGGGTGGGTCGCGATGGCGACGCGATCCTGCTGCTCCTTGCGGTCGCCGATGTTCTCGGCGCTGGCGAACTCGTAATTCATGTCCCTCGAACGCGCGCGCCCTCAGGCGCCTCCCCTGGCAGCGTTGCGCTACTATACCGCGCCTCGCGGTCCCCATGTCACGACGGCAGCGTCGATTCCTCCATTTCATGCCCGATTTCTGGCGGCACTCCGGGTTTCACCTCGCCGAGCGCGACGCTCAGCGCCGGTGCCTGGTCACCGACGATCTGCTGCGGGCCTACTTCGCGCGCCCTGAAGTCGCTCCGGTTGCCCAGTCGTGCCCGCGCGAGCGCGCGGTGTTCGAACGGCTGATGAACGACCCGCGTGCAGCCGTGATGCCTGACGACGTGGCGGCATTCGCCGATCCGGACGCACGCGAAGCCTATGGCTACGTGCTGCGCTTTCGCAATCACCTGCTGAGCCACGGGTCGCTGGAGGAGGCGTACCGGCGCCTGTTCGTCGGCGCCGACGGCAAGGCGATCGACTTCGCGGCATTGCGGCTGCCGCCGCTGTTTGCCGACCAGCTGGCCCAGATGATCGTGCGAAACGTCCTCGACGGCTGTGACGACGCGCTGCAGGCGCGCGCCGGCGAACTGCTGTTTCGCGCGCAACGTGCGCATGTCGAGGACGGGCAGGTCTTTCTTGCCGATGTCGAGGCGCTCGATGCGGCGCGCGACGGCGCCGGTGGCGGCGACGCCGGCATCGTCGGGCTCATCGAGCAGGCCCAAGCTTCCCTGCAGGCGGTCGAGTTCACGGTGCTGACGCGCGACAATGCGGATGATTACTGGGCGCGCGACGAGCGCCACGACATGGCGCTGCCGATCGGTTTCGGCTCGGCGGGGCTGGAAGGGTTCTGCCGTGTCATCGAGGGCTGGGTCCGGCATTTCTTCGGCGCGGGCGTCCGGGTGCGGCCTGTGCGCAGCATCGACAGTGCCCGCATGCGCTGGTACGTCGGCCTGGATGGCGAGGCCACGACGCTGCTCAATGACATCTATAATTCGCGACCTCTCGACGACGCAAGGCGCATGCGCATCCTTTGCATGATGGAGATGCAGACTGACGATGCCCCGGCCCCGGCGGGCCTTGCGCCGCGCTGCTACCTGGCCCTGGCGATGACCCCCCAGGGCGTCGTGCGCGCCAAGCCGCAGAACCTGCTGATCGGCCTGCCCGTCGGGTCGCAACCATGAAGCGGACGCCAGCCGGCGGGATGCCGCCGTACTGGGACGAGGCGCGGCGCGAGCTGGTTCGCTGCGATCGGGTGATGCGCCGGATCATTCCACGCCTCCAGGGCGCCTGCCTGACCACCCGGGGTGACCCGTTCGTGACCCTCGCGCGATCGATCGTCGGGCAGCAGATTTCCGTGCACGCGGCGCAAGCGGTGTGGGAACGCCTGGTCGCGTCGTTTCCCGACTTCAGCCCGTCGCGCATCGCGCGTGCGCGGGTCGAACGGCTGCGCGCCTGCGGGCTGTCCCAGCGCAAGGCGGAGTACATACTCGATCTCGCCGCGCATTTCAGGCAGGGCGGCGTGCGCAACGAGGACTGGTCGGCGCTCGACGACGAGGCAGTGGTCGCCGCGCTGACCGAAATTCGCGGTGTCGGGCGCTGGACCGCCGAGATGTTCCTGATCTTCAACCTGATGCGCCCCGACGTGCTTCCGGTCGACGACCTGGGATTGCAGAAGGCGGTGAGTCAGCATTATTTCTCCGGCGACCCGGTCACGCGCAGCGAGTTGCGCGAGGTCGGTGCGAACTGGGCGCCTTGGCGCTCGGTCGGCACCTGGTACATGTGGCGCAGCCTTGACCCGCTTCCCGTGGAATATTGAAGATGAGCAAGCCTACGTTCCTGGAGTTCGAGCAGCCGCTGGCGGAGCTCGAGGAGAAGATCGAGGAGCTGCGGTTCGTCCAGGACGACTCGGCGGTCGACATCTCGGAAGAGATCGAGCGGCTGAAGAAGAAGAGTCAGGCGCTGATCAAGGAGATCTACGCGAAGCTGTCGCCGTGGCAGGTGGCGCAGGTGGCGCGCCATCCGCGCCGGCCGTACACGCTCGACTATGTCGAGGCGATCTTCACCGACTTCGAGGAACTGCATGGCGACCGCGCGTTTGCCGACGACCCCGCGATCGTCGGCGGCATGGCGCGCTTCAACGGCCGCCCCTGCGTCATCGTCGGGCACCAGAAGGGACGGGACGTCAAGCAGCGCGCCTATCGCAATTTCGGCATGCCCCGGCCGGAGGGCTACCGCAAGGCGCTTCGCCTGATGAAGCTGGCGGAGAAGTTTTCCCTGCCTCTCTTCACCTTTGTCGACACGCCCGGCGCCTATCCGGGCGTCGGCGCGGAAGAGCGCGGGCAGTCGGAGGCGATCGGCCGCAACCTGCTCGAGATGTCGCAATTGCGCGTGCCGGTGATCACGGCCGTGATCGGCGAGGGCGGGTCGGGCGGGGCATTGGCGATCGCCGTCGGCGACACCGTGCTCATGATGCAGTATGCGACCTATTCGGTGATTTCGCCCGAGGGCTGCGCGTCGATACTGTGGAAGAGCGCGGACAAGGCGCCGGAGGCGGCGGAGATTCTCGGGATCACGGCATCGCGCCTGAAGTCCCTCGGACTCATCGATCGCGTCGTCAACGAGCCGCCGGGCGGCGCGCATCGGGATCCCGCGGCCGCAGCGGCCAGCCTGAAGAAGGCGCTGGCGGATGCGCTGCGGCAGGTCGACGATCTCGCCGTGGCGGATCTGATCAAGAGGCGCAATGAACGACTGATGCAGTTCGGCAAGTTTGAGGAAGCCCCCGACTGATCGAGACGGAACGGGGCTCGAGCGCGCGCTTGCGCGCAGCCTCGACCGGCTGGCGCGCGCTTGCGGCACCGACACGCCGACGGTGCATGCGGGTTTCTCCGGCGGTCTCGACTCCTCGGTCCTGCTGCACCTGCTCGTTGCGCAGGCGCGTGCCGGCCGGCTTGCGCTGCGCGCCGTGCACGTGGATCACGGCCTGTCGCCGAACGCCAGCGCCTGGGTCGCGCACTGTCGCGACGCATGTGCAGCGTATGGCGTGGAACTGCGCGTTGCCGCCGTCGCCGTCGGGCGCGCCGGCGGCCAGAGCCTCGAGGAGCAGGCGCGCGAGGCGCGCTATCGGGTCTATGAATCGCTTGGGGACGGGGTGGTCGCGCTGGCGCACCATGCCGATGACCAGGCGGAGACGCTGCTGCTGCAGTTGTTGCGCGGGGCGGGCCCCAAGGGGCTTGCGGCGATGCCCGAACTCGCGCTGCAGCGGCGCGGGGCAAGGATCTGGCGGCCGCTGCTGGGCGTCTCCCGCGCGGAGATCGCCGCCGCCGGACGCGCCGCGGGCCTGCACTGGATCGAGGATGAAAGCAACCGCGACACGGCCCTGCGGCGCAATTTCCTGCGGTCACGCATCCTGCCGCTGCTCGCGCAGGCCTTCCCGCATCCGGCGCGGACCATGGCGCGCGCCGCGCGCCTGCAGGGTGACGCCGCCAGTCTGCTCGACGAACTGGCGGATGCCGACCTGGCAGTTCTGCTGTCGAGCGACGGGCATGCGCTCGCACTGCAACCTCTGAGCCTGCTCGGCCCGGCGCGCCAGGCCAACGTGCTGCGGCGCTGGCTGGCGCGCGCCGGGACGCGCGCGCCATCGGAGGCGCGCCTCCAGGCCATGCTCGTGGCGCTGTCGGCGCCGGGGCGGCGCGGACGGATGGAATGGTGGCTCGGCGGCATCGGCGTGCGTCGCCGCGGCCTGCGGCTCGAGCTGGTCCGCCGCGAGCCGCCGCAAAGCGGTGCGGATGGGGCGGAAAACACACGGATTTGATATAATTTTGGATTAACTTGCTTCATCCAAAACCTTAATTTATTTGGAGTTTTTCACATGGCTGTCGAGCGCACCCTGTCGATCATCAAGCCGGATGCCGTTGCCAAGAACGTCATCGGCAAGATCTACCAGCGATTCGAGGATGCCGGGCTGAGGGTCGTCGCGGCACGCATGGCTCGCCTCTCCCGTGCTGACGCAGAGGGTTTCTACGCGGTGCATCGCGAGCGTCCGTTCTTCAAGGATCTGGTCGAGTTCATGATCTCCGGTCCCGTGATGATCCAGGTTCTCGAGGGAGAGAGCGCGATCCAGCGCAATCGTGACCTGATGGGCGCCACCGACCCGAAGAAGGCCGCCCCCGGCACGATTCGCGCCGATTTCGCCGACTCGATCGACGCCAACGCGGTGCACGGATCGGACGGGGCCGACACGGCGCGCGCCGAGATCGCGTATTTCTTTGCCGCCCTGGAAGTCTGCGCGCGCTAGGAGCCGGGCTCGTGCCGTCCAACCTTCTGGGTCTCGATGCCGACGGCTTGACGCACTGGCTCGCCGCGCACGGCGAGAAGCCGTTCCGCGCGCGCCAGCTGCTCAAGTGCATGCATCAGGAAGGCGTGGCGGACTTCGCCGGAATGACGGTGCTGTCCAAGGCGTTGCGCGACGAGCTTTCGCGGATCGCCTGTGTCGCGTCGCCCGCGGTCATCGCCGACAACGTGGCGTCCGACGGCACGCGCAAGTGGCTGTTCGATGTCGGTACCGGCAACGCGGTCGAAGCGGTGTTCATCCCGGAGGAGGCGCGCGGCACGCTGTGTGTGTCGACCCAGGCAGGCTGCGCGGTCGACTGTGCGTTCTGCTCGACCGGCAAGCAGGGGTTCGCGCGCAACCTCACGGCGGCGGAGATCGTCGGGCAGCTGTGGACCGCGACGCGGCTGCTGCGGACTGCGGCGGCGCCGCGGCCGGTGACCAACGTCGTCTTCATGGGCATGGGCGAGCCGTTGCTCAATTTCGACAGCACGGTGACGGCGCTGCGCGTCATGCTCGACGACAATGCCTACGGCCTGTCGCGGCGGCGCGTGACGGTGTCGACTTCCGGCGTGGTGCCGATGATGGATCGGCTGGCGGAGGAATGTCCCGTTGCGCTCGCCGTTTCCCTGCACGCACCCGACGATGCGCTGCGCGATGTGCTGGTACCGATCAACCGCAAGTATCCCTTGCGCGAGCTGCTCGCGGCATGCGTTCGTTATGTCGCCAAGGCGCCCCGCGATTTCGTGACGTTCGAGTACATCATGCTCGACGGCGTGAACGACAACCCGGCGCAGGCCAGGCAGCTGGCGGCGCTGGTGCGCGACGTGCCCTGCAAGTTCAACCTGATTCCGTTCAATCCGTTCTCGGTCGCGGGAACCCGTGGCACGTATCGCCGGTCTGACGCGGCACGCGTGCGCGCGTTCGCGGAAATCCTGACCGATGCGGGCGTGGTGACGACCACGCGCAAGACCCGCGGCGACCAGATCGCCGCGGCCTGCGGGCAGCTTGCGGGGGAGGTGCGGGACCGCACCAATCGCGCGGCGCGCATCGAATTCCGGCGCGGCGAAATGCCGATCCCGCCCCCACTTCAGGCTTAGCGGAGGCTTATCGTGGACCGTACGAGCGACCGAATCCCGGCATCCCGCCTCGCGGGCGCTGTCGTGCTGCTTGCGCTCTGGGGATGCCAGGCGCCCGGCGGCAGTGAGCACATGATTCCCGGCGGCCAGGCCAGCAACGCGCAGCGCGAGGCGTCCGACGCCGCGCAGCGCCAGCCGGGCGGCGCTCTGGCGGGCGATCGCCAGGAGACGGCGCGGCTGCGCACCGAGCTGGCCTTCAATTACTTCCAGCGCGGACAGATGGCGATCGCCCTCGAGGAGGTCCGCAGTGCGCTGGCGGCCGATCCGAACTACGCGACCGCCTACAACGTCCTCGGGCTGATCAACATGGACCTGGGGGAGAACGCGCGCGCCGAGGAGGCGTTCCGCCGGGCGCTGTCGATCGCCCCGGGCGATTCGGATGCGCTCAACAACTACGGCTGGTTTCTCTGCCAGACCAAGCGCGAGCGGCAGGGCATCGAGCAGTTTCTTCTGGCGCTCAAGAATCCGCTGTACCCGACGCCGGACAAGCCCTATCTGAACGCCGGGATCTGTTCGCAGCGCCTCGGCAACGAGGCGCTCGCGGAGGAGTACTACCGCAAGGCGTTCACCCTTGATCCCTTGAATGCGGGTGCGATGATGCGCCTGGGCGACCTGTATTTCCGCCGGGATGAACTCGACAAGGCGCGCTTCTACGTGGATCGCGTGAACAAGAACTTCGAGCCGTCGGCGGAGTCGTTGTGGCTGGCACTGCGCATCGAACGGAAGGCCGGCGACCGCGTGGCCGAATCCAGCTTCGCGACGCAGCTGCGACGCCGCTATCCGAACTCGCAGGAGTTCATGCTGCTGCAGCAGGGCCGATTCGAATGAGCGAGGTCGATTCGACCGCTGCGGAGCCTGCGGCGGCGGCGCCGGTCGAGGTCCCGTCGGTGGGGCAGCGCCTGCGCGCCGAGCGCGAGCGTCAGGGATTGTCCGTCGCCGACGTGGCGCAACGCCTGAAGTACGCGCCGCGTCAGGTCCAGGCACTGGAGGCCGATGACGTCGAGGCGATGCGCGGCCTGACCTTTGCGCGCGGGTTCGTGCGGGCCTATGCGCGCTTCCTGGGCCTCGATGCCGACGCATTGGTGCGTGGACTCGAGGCGGCGGCGGGTCACGACAGCGGCCCGAGCACCGTGCAGCTCCAAAGCGTCAGTGTCTCCCGCGGGCAGTTTCCGATGGCTGGCGGCCAGCATCATGCGGGATGGCCCTGGATGATTGCCATCGTCCTGGTGGTTGCCGGACTGGGCGGCTACTCGCTCTACCACTGGCAGGCGCCCGCGCCTGCCGCACCGCGTGCAGACGCTTCGCGGGCGCCGGCGGCGGTGCAGCTGACCCCGCCTGCGCCGGTCGCCGCGACCGAGCCCGCACCGGGGCCGGCGACAGGCGCGCCGGCGACCGCGGGCGCGCTGCCGGCGGCGACGGAAGCGCGGCCGGAAGCTGCTGCGTCGGCGTCGGCAGCCCCTGCGACCGCAGCCTCTGCGACCACTGCACCGGCCGCGGGCGCGCCGGCGCCCGGTGCGGCGACCGGGCAGCCGCGGATCCGGTTGCTGTTCAATGGCGAATCCTGGACCGAGATCCGGGACGCCTCCGGCCGCGTGGTGCTTTCCCGCAACAACATCGCCGGCACCGAGCAGTCGGCGGACGGACAGCCGCCGTTCGAGCTGGTGGTCGGCAATGCGCGTGATGTCAGGCTCTTCTACAACGGCGCCGAGGTCGACCTCGGGCCGCATATCAAGGTCTCGGTGGCGAGACTGCAACTACGGTGACGGTCGATGACAGCGGCTCGCAATGAGGCGATCGGGGCGCGCCGGCTGACGCGTCGCGTGCTGGTGCGCAGCGGCGGGCGCGAGATCGCGATCGGCGGCGGCGCGCCGATCGTCGTGCAGTCGATGACCAATACCGACACGGCCGACGCGATCGCCACGGCGATCCAGGTGAAGGAACTCGCGCGGGCCGGTTCGGAGATGGTGCGTGTGACGGTGAACACGCCGGAAGCCGCCGCGGCGGTGCCTGCGGTTCGGGAGCAACTAGACCGCATGGGTGTCGATGTGCCGCTGGTGGGGGATTTCCACTTCAACGGCCATCGCCTGCTGGCCCAGTATCCCGATTGCGCGGCCGCGCTCGCCAAGTACCGCATCAATCCGGGCAACGTCGGCAAGGGCGCCCGCCGGGACGACAATTTCGCGAGCATGATCGAGGTCGCCTGCAGGTTCGACAAGCCGGTGCGCATCGGGGTGAACTGGGGCAGTCTCGACCAGGAACTGGCGGCGCGGCTGATGGACGAGAATGCCGCGCGCCCCGAGCCGATGACGGCGGATGCGGTCCTGCGCGAGGCGCTGATCCGCTCGGCCATCGAAAGCGCGCAGCGCGCGCAGGAGATCGGGCTGGGTGCCGACCGCATCGTCCTGTCGTGCAAGGTCAGCGGCGTGCAGGATCTGATCATGGTGTACCGCGACCTGGCGCGCCGCTGTGATTTCCCGCTGCATCTCGGGCTGACGGAAGCCGGGATGGGTTCCAAGGGAATCGTGGCGTCCACCGCGGCGCTTGCGGTGTTGCTCCAGGAAGGCATCGGCGACACCATTCGCGTCTCCCTCACGCCCGAGCCCGGCGGGGACCGGACGCGCGAGGTGGTGGTCGCCCAGGAGATTCTGCAGACCATGGGGTTGCGGGACTTCGCGCCGCTGGTCATCGCCTGTCCGGGCTGCGGGCGCACCACGAGCACGGTGTTTCAGACGCTGGCGGCCGACATCCAGGCGTACCTGCGCGAGCAGATGCCGCGCTGGCGCGTCACCCACCCCGGGGTCGAAAGCATGCGCGTCGCCGTCATGGGCTGCGTCGTCAACGGCCCCGGGGAATCGAAGCATGCCGACATCGGCATCAGCCTGCCAGGAACCGGCGAATCGCCGGTGGCGCCGGTCTATGTCGACGGTGAACGCACTGTCACGCTCAAGGGAGACGGCATCGCACGGGAATTTCAGGCGATCGTCGACCGCTATGTGGAGCGGCGCTTCGGCGCGCGCGGCGAGTGAAGGTCGAGATGACACAGGAGAAAGTGCTTCGCGCCACCCGGCTTTCGGGTGTCAAGGGAATGAACGATCTGCTGCCCGCCGACGGCCCGTTCTGGCACGCGCTGGAACGGCATCTGGCCGGCTGGCTCGACAGCTACGGCTACGTCGGCATGCGGACCCCGGTACTCGAGCAGACCACGCTGTTTCGGCGCGGAATCGGCGAGGTGACCGACATCGTCGAGAAGGAGATGTTCAGCTTCACCGACCGCCTCAACGGCGACGAGCTCACCATGCGTCCGGAGTTCACCGCCGGTATCGTGCGCGCGGCGGTCGAGCACAATCTCCTCTACAACGGTCCGCAGCGGGTCTACTCGATCGGCCCGGTGTTCCGCCATGAGCGCCCGCAACGCGGGCGCTACCGGCAGTTTCACCAGGTCGATGTCGAGGCGCTGGGCTTCGCCGGCCCTGACGTGGACGCGGAACTGATCATCATGGCGCGCCGGTTGTGGAACGATCTGGGGCTGAAGGAAGTGCGCCTGGAGCTCAACACGCTGGGCAGCCCGGCCGAGCGCCAGGCGCACCGCGCCGCCCTGATCACGCATTTCGAGCGCCATGCCGCGGTGCTCGACGAGGACGCGCGGCGCCGTCTCCACAGCAATCCGTTGCGCATCCTCGACAGCAAGAATCCGGCGATGCAGGAGATTGTTGAGGCGGCGCCGCGCCTCGACGCCTATCTGGGGGCGGAATCGCGCGCGCATTTCGACGGCCTGCAGTCCCTGCTGGCCGATGCGGGCGTCGAATACCGCATCAACCCCCGGCTCGTGCGCGGGCTCGACTATTACAACCTCACGGTCTTCGAGTGGATCACGTCGGAGCTGGGGAGCCAGGGAACGATCTGCGGCGGCGGCCGTTACGACGGGCTGATCGAACTCTTCGGCGGCAAGCCCGCACCGGCGATCGGTTTCGCGATCGGCATGGAGCGGCTGGTCGAGCTGGCGCGCCGCAGCGCCGATCTCGAGAGCCGTGCCCGGTGCGACGTGTACGTGGCCCACGCCGCGCAGGATGCCGCCAAGGCGGCGCGCCTCGCGTTTCGTGCCGCCGAGGCGCTGCGCGACTGCGGGATCGACGTCGTGACCCACTGCGGCGGCGGGTCGTTCAAGTCGCAGATGAAGAAGGCCGATGCCAGCGGCGCGGAGCTGGCCGTCCTGATCGGCGACGATGAGGCGAGTGCAGGAGAGGTATCGGTCAAGCCGCTGCGACGCGAGGCCGGCCAGGAGCGCATTGCCATCGACAAACTGGCGGAGCGGGTCATCGCGCTTCTGCCCTCAATTCTGCCCTCAACAACGCCCTAGGGCGAAATCGAAAGCGAGACATGGCAGCACTCGATCTGGAAGAACAGGAGCAACTGGCGCAGCTCAAGGCATGGTGGCAGCGCTTCGGCAACCACGTGCTGACGGCGGTGACCCTGGTGTTTCTCGCCATTGCGGGGTACAACGGCTGGAACTACTACCAGCGCTCCCAGGCGGCGGCGGCGGCGCAGGTGTATGAAGGGCTGCAGAAGCTGGCCACCGCGGGGGATGCCAAGAAAGTGGCGGATGCTGCGGTTGCATTGTCCGAGCAGCACCCGCGGTCGCCGTTCGCGGCGATGGGGCGGCTGATGGCGGCGCGGGCGGCTTTCGACGCCAACGATCTGGCGTCGGCTGCCGCCCAGCTGCAGTGGGTGATCGGAAATGCCCGCGATGACGAGTACAAGCATGTCGCCCGGGTACGCCTGGCGGGGGTCCAGCTTGACCTCAAGCAGTTCGACCAGGCGTTGAAGACGCTGGAGGCACCGCACCCGCCCCACTTCGAGGCGCTGTACGGCGACCGCAGGGGCGATATCCTGTTTGCGACCGGCAAGACCACCGAGGCGCGCGAGCAGTGGCAGAAGGCGCTGGCCGCAGCGGGCAGCGCGGGCACGCTCAAGGCAGCCCTCGAGTTCAAGCTTGAAATGACCGGCGCGGCGCCGTCGCCGGCGAACTCGTGAGCGCACGGGCCGCCGGCCGCGGCCGGCACGCGGCCTCGCGCGCGGCTTGGTTCGCGGCCCTGGTGCTGGTCGCAGGCTGTTCCGGCGGGTCGAGGCTCAATCCGCTGAACTGGTGGGGCGGCGCACCGACCGGACCGCAGCCGACGCCATTGCAGGAGATCAAGGCGACGCTCGCGATCGGCACGGCCTGGCGCGCCGCCGTGGGGTCGGCGGGCAACTACTATTTTGCCCCGGCGGTGGCGGACGGACTGGTGTTCGCCGCAGGTGCTGACGGTACCCTTGCCGCCTTTTCGGTATCCGATGGTGCGCAGCGGTGGCGCATCAGCGCGAATCGCCTGGGCCTTTCGGCAGGCGTCGGCGCCGGCGAGAACACGGTCGTGGTCGGAACCATCAAGGGCGAGGTGCTGGCGTTCGACGCGACCGGACGCGAGAAGTGGAAGGCGCAGGTGTCGAGCGAGGTGCTGGCGCCGCCGCTGGTTTCCGACGGCATGGTGCTGGTGCGCAGCAACGACAATCGCGTGCACGCGTTCGCAGCGGCCGACGGCCGCAGGCGCTGGACGTACCAGCGAACCGCGCCCGCGCTGGTCCTGCGCAACTTCAGCGGGCTGACCGCCGGGGGCGGGGCGGTGTTCGCCGGCTTTGCCGGCGGCCGGCTGGTCGCATTGAACGCCAGCAACGGCAGCTTGCGTTGGGAGGGCACGGTTGCGCTGCCGCGCGGAGCGACCGAACTGGAACGCATCGCCGACGTCACCGGCGTGCCGGTCCTGGTTGACCGCACGGTGTGCGCGACGGCCTATCAGGGGCGAACCGCCTGCTTCGATGTGGCCAACGGCCAGCCGTTGTGGACGCGCGACGTCGCGAGCCAGGCCGGCCTGTCGGTCGACGCACGGTATGCCTTCGTGTCGGATGAGCGCTCGGCGCTGGTGGGGCTTTCCGCGGCGACCGGCTCCAGCCTGTGGCGCCAGGAGCGGCTGCAGTGGCGCGGCATTTCGGCGCCGCTGTCGATCGGGCGTGCGGTCGTCGTCGGCGACTCCCAGGGTGTCGTCCACGCGATGGCGCGCGAGGACGGCAGCTTCATCGGACGCGCCGCGACCGATGGCGGCTGGATCGCGGCCACACCCGCGCTGATCCGGTTGCCGGGCGGGGAGGGTCTGCTCGTGCAGACGCGCACCGGCGGGCTGTTCGCGTTCAACCTGTAGGCAGGCGCGCGTCGCGATCCGCATTCGCAGCGGGTCGCCGCGTCCAGCGCGCAACCGCCTGGGCAGCCGACACGCCGTTGCGAACGGCGCCTTCGAGCGTCGCCGGATAGCCGTTGTCCACATGATCCCCGGCCAGGAAGACGCCCGGCAAGGGCGTGGCCGTCTGCGGGCGGGCGAGCGCCGGCGAGCAGCGAAACGTCGCGCGCTTGTCGCTGATCACCCGGTGACGCTGCAGGGGCTGCAATCCCGGGAGCGCGGCGCGCAATTCCGCGTCGAGCGTCGCCGCGAGTTTCTCCGGCGGCAGGCCGCGCAGGCGCCCGGCGGCGCTGACCACGACGGCGATCATGCCCGCCGGACCGCCGAGGACGCCCTTGTCGAATGCCCACTGGCCGACGCCTCCCACCAGCCCGAGCATGGGCGCTGGAAGCCGGGCGGCGGGCGGGTACTGCAGATAACAGGTCACGATCGGCTCGTAGCGGATCGCGGCGAGCGCTTCCCGCAGGGGGCCGAGGCGCGCATCGTCGCGCGGCAGGACATCGGCGGTGCGCGCCGGTGGCAGTGCACAGACGACTGCGCTGTGCGTGGTCTCGCCGAGCCGTGAGACCACGCGAACCTGCCCGTCGATGGCGCGTACCGCACCCGCCGGACACCCGAAATGCAGGTTCGCGCCGGCGCTGCGCAGATGCGCGCAGGCGGGATCGGGAAACAGGGCGCCAAGATGCCCGGCCGGCAACAGGAGGTCGCTGTCCCGGCGCGCATGCGCGAAGGCGTCGCGCAGCACGTTGACGAACACTTGCGCGGATGCCGATTCCGGGGCGGTGTTCAGGGCGGCCACGCACAGGGGTTCCCAAACCAGGCGCGACACATCCGTCGGCTGCCGATGATCCCGCAGCAGCGCCGCAACGCTTTGGCCGGGATCGGCACGGTATCGCCGCCACGCGAGCGACGCCATCAGGCGCAGCGCAGCGCGCTTTCCCGCGAACCCGATGCCGCGCGCCGTCATCAATGCCGTCAACAGATGCAGCGGCGCGGGGAGGCGGCGCGGCGCGCGCAGCAGGAGCTGGCCCGGAATCAGGAGCTCGAGCGGGCGGCGCCGCAGCAGACGCTCCGGATCCGCGCCGGTGGCGGCGATCAGTCGCAGGGTTTCGCGATACGCGCCCAGCAGAATGTGCTGGCCGTTGTCGAGCGCATGGCCGTCGAGATCGACCCGGCGGGCCCGCCCGCCGGGCTGGCGCGCCGCCTCGAAGACGTCGACCTTGAAACCGGCCGCCGTCAGTTCGACTGCCGCGGCGAGTCCGGACCAGCCGGCGCCGAGGACGGCGACCGAGTTCATCCGAACGTCCAGGTCTTCCAGGCAAGCCAGAGCTTGCGAATCGGCGTGAGACTGGTGCGCTGATGCAGCACCTGGAAGCCGTCGCGGCGGATTTCTTCGAGCAGGGCACGGTAGATCGCCGCCATGATCAGGCCCGGACGCTGCGCGCGGCGATCCGCGTCCGGCAGGGCTGCCAAGGCGCGCTCGTAGGTTGCCTCGGCGCGTTCGAACTGGAACGTCATCAGGCGCGTGAAGTTCTCGCTGTAGCGCGCATTGAGGATGTCGGCCACCGGGACGTTGAACTGCTGGAGTTCGTTGACTGGAAGATAGACGCGTCCGCGCCGCGCGTCCTCGCCGACGTCCCGGATGATGTTGGTGAGCTGGAATGCCAGGCCGAGCGCGGCCGCGTATTCGCTGGTCCGGTCATCGGTCCTGCCGAAGATGTCGGCTGCGCACAGACCGACAATCCCCGCGACCAGGTGGCAATAGCGCTCGAGCGCCCGAAAGTCGAGATAGCGCGTCTGCAGCAGGTCCATCTCCATGCCGTCGAGGATCGCCTCCAGGCGCTCGCGCGACAAGCCATACGGTTCCACATGCGGTGCCAGGGCAAGGGTGACCGGGTGGGTCGGCCGCCCCGCATAGGTCTCGGCGAGTTCGCTGCGCCACCAGGCGAGCTTGACCCGTGCCAGATTCTCGTCCGCGGTCTCGTCGACGACATCGTCGATCTCCCGGCAGTAGGCATAGAGCGCGACGATCGCCCGGCGCCGCTCCGGCGGCAGGAACAGGAAGCTGTAGTAGAAGGAGGAGCCGCTGGCGGCGGCCTTCTGCTGACAGTATTCGTCAGGCGTCATTGCGGTCTGAGATTCCGGTCACGGCTGGCCTGCGGGAAGCGCGCGCGATTGTAGCGGCCCGCCGGTCCGGTGGCGCAGGGCGCGCCAGGCGAGGCGCGGCCAGTCGGCACGCACGAGCACCGGGCGATGATTGAAGACATCGAAGTGCACGGCTTCGATCTTCTCGAGAATCCGCAGGCCGCCCTGGACCACCAGAGCCAATTCCCAGCCCGCGCGGCCCGGCAGGCGCTGCGCAAGCGGTGCACCCGCGAGCATCAGCGCGCGCGCGCGGGCCACCTCATGGCCGAGCGCCGCACGAAATCGACCGTCGCAGATCGACGGCCCGGGTTCACCGTCGGCGAAGCCGGCACGCGCGAGGGTGTCCTGCGGCAGATACACCCGGCCCTTGCGCCGGTCGATCTCGACGTCCTGCCAGAAATTGATCAGCTGCAGCGCCGTGCAGATCGCGTCGGATTCGGACAGCGACCTGGGATCATCCACCCCGTAGAGGTGCAGAAGCAGCCGGCCGATCGGGTTGGCCGAGCGGCGGCAGTACGCCGACAATGCCTCGAAATCGGGATAGGCCTTCTGGCGGACATCCTGGGTGAAGGCGTCGAGCAGGTCATACATCGGGCCGAGCGGCAGACGATGCTGGCCGATCATCTCCGCCAGTTCCGCGAATGCGCGTCCCGCCGGCGCGGCGGCCGGCACCTGGCCGGCGCCGATGCGGTCCAGCTGCGTCCGATAGGCGGCGAGGCCGCGCAGGCGCTCCGCATCGTCTGCATCGCCTTCATCGGCGATGTCATCGGCGCCGCGTGCGAACCAATAGATGGCCGCGACCGCGCGTCGAAGCCGCGCCGGAAGCAGCAGCGATGCCACCGGGAAGTTCTCGTAATGATCTACGGACATCTGCGCGTCAGTCGAGACGGCGAAAAAAAGCGGCGCCCGGTGCGCCGGGCGCCGCTGCAGGAGTGTGCTTGACTGCCGGAATCAGGACTTCGATTTTTGCGTGCTCTGGTGCTTGCCGTCGGCTGCCTTGGCGCCCGCGCATGCGAATGCCGAGGAAGCGGACCCGAACAGGACCAGGACGAGTGCGGCAGCGACGAATCTAGACACGGATCACCTCCCTTCACCGGTTGCGGAGACGCCAATGTATACGGGTTGCCCAACCAACTCAAGTGCGCGACCCAGAGGCGCGACCAGATGCGCGACCAGATGCGCGACCCGGTGCGCGACCCGGTGCGCGACTCGAGTGCGCGGGGCGGGCTAGCCGACGGCGACGCGGGCCGCAGAGGGCTCGGGCGTCGCGGCGGTCGCGCGTGGCGGAGGCAGGATGAAATCGAGGGTTTCGGGCCCGTTGTCGGTGCCGGCCCCGTCGGCCAGGGCGCTCCAAAGCATCCGCCCGCCAGGGAAGATTCCCGTGGGGCCGAAGAAGTCCTGTCGCAGCATGCGCCCGAGCGTGCGAAGCTCCGAGTCCCCCGACCGCAGGGCGAGGCCGATCACGTGGTCGGCGTACCTGGCGCTCATGCCCATGTACTGCACGTCGATCGTTCGCAGCGTGTGGCGACGAATGCGCGGCGCGAGCTGGGCGAGCAGGAGCAAGGTCTGTCGGGAGAACGTCATGGTCGAAAGGCTCGGTCCGCGCGATCCGGCGGTGCGTGGAGTAGTCGATGACGCGAGCTTAGACGCTCCGATCGGGGGAGGATGCGCGGATCTGGCGCGCGATGCCGCTTCACTTCCGCCGTTTCGAGCCGGTGCATTGCAGCATTTCCGGCCGCCGGGGAACATTTCGGTTAAAATTCCGGCTCTTTCGACGGCACTGCCGCTTCTTTGCGCGGCGAGGCGCGTCGATTACCGGGTGGCGAAGTCTTCGGCCGCTGAGATCGCGAAGGTGGCGGAACTGGTAGACGCACTGGATTTAGGTTCCAGCGCCCTCAGGGCGTGAGGGTTCGAGTCCCTCCTTTCGCACCACCTCATCGTACAACGCATTTCCAAGAAAACACCATGGCAGCAACCGTCGAGACAGTCAGCGCGCTTGAGCGCCGCATCAATCTTTCCATTCCCGCCGAGCAGATCGAGAAGGAGGTCGCCAGCCGCCTGCAGCGCATGTCGCGGACAGTGCGCATGCAGGGCTTCCGGCCCGGCAAGGTGCCGCTGCGCATGGTGGCATCCACGTACGGACCGCAAGTCCGATCGGAAGTCATCGGCGATGCCATTCAGAAGAACTTCAGCGAGACGGTGACTGCGCAGAATCTCCGGGTGGCCGGCTATCCGCGCATCGAGCCCAAGGTTCCGGCGGAAGGGGCGGCCAACGACGCCGCGTTCGAGTTCGTCGCCACCTTCGAGGTGTATCCCGATGTGGTGGTGGGGGACCTGTCGGCGCTTGCCATCGAGCGCGCCGCCACCGAGGTGCAGGAGGCGGATGTCGACCGGACGGTCGAGACACTGCGCAAGCAGAGGATCCACTACGCGGCGGTGGACCGCCCGAGCCGGAAGGGCGACCGGCTGACCGTCGATTTCGCCGGAAGCATCGACGGCGTTCCGTTCGACGGCGGCAGTGCCAAGGACTTTGCATTCGAACTGGGTGGCGGGCAGATGCTGCCGGAGTTCGACGCGGCGGGGCTGGACATGACCGTGGGTGGCGAGAAGACGTTCGACCTCGCCTTCCCGGCGGACTACCAGGGCAAGGAAGTCGCGGGCAAGACGGCGCAGTTCACGATCAGCGTGAAGAAGGTCGAGGAAGGGACGCTGCCGGTGCTCGACGCCGATTTCGCGCGTTCCCTGGGAATCGCCGACGGCGACGTTGCCAAGATGCGTGCCGACATCCGCGCCAATCTCGAGCGCGAGGTCAAGAAGCGCCTGCAGGCCAGGCTGAAGAGCGGCGTGATGCAGGCGCTTTATGAATCGGTCAAGCTGGACGCCCCGAAGGCGCTCATCGCCATGGACATCGAGCGCCTGATCGAGCAGGCGCGCGCCGACCTGGCGCAGCGCGGCGTGAAGGAGCAGGTGCCGCTGCCGAACTCGATGTTCGAGGAGCAGGCCAAGCGCCGCGTCTCGCTCGGCCTGATCCTCAACGAGCTGGTCAAGGCCAACGGGCTGGCGGCGCGCCCCGAACAGGTACGCGCCGTCATCGACGAGTTCGCGCAGAGCTACGAGGATCCCGCGGAGGTCGTGCGCTGGTACTACAGCGACAAGCAGCGGCTGGCCGACGTCGAGGCACTCGCTCTCGAGGAGAACGTGGTCGCCTTCGTCCTGTCGAAGGCGAAGGTGACCGACAAGACGGTGCCGTTCGAGGAATTGATGGGCCGTGGCTGATGCCACGCACACCAGCCACACAAGAGGACGAGGCAAGGCGATGAGACAGGACGTGCACTATCAGCGATTCCAGCAGTTCGTCAACGATTCGGGGATGGTCGAGCCGCGCGGGCTCGGCATGATTCCCATGGTCATCGAGCAGAGCGGCCGTGGCGAACGTGCCTACGACATCTACTCGCGGCTGTTGAAGGAGCGCGTGGTGTTTCTGGTCGGTCCGGTCGAGGACATGGGCGCGAACCTGATCGTCGCGCAACTGCTGTTCCTCGAGTCCGAGAACCCCGAGAAGGACATTTCCTTCTACATCAACTCGCCGGGAGGGTCGGTCACCGCCGGGCTGGCCATCTACGACACGATGCAGTTCATCAAGCCGGCGGTATCGACGCTCTGCGTCGGCCAGGCTGCCAGCATGGGCGCGTTCCTGCTCGCGGCCGGTGCGAAGGAAAAGCGCTTCTGCCTCCCCAACTCGCGCGTGATGATCCACCAGCCTTCGGCCGGGTTTCAGGGGCAGGCGTCGGACATCGAGATCCATGCCAAGGAAGTGATCGGGTTGAAGAAGAAGCTCAATGAGCTCATGGCGCTGCATACCGGTCAGCCGGTGGAGCGCATCGAGAAGGACACCGATCGCGACAATTTCCTGTCCGCCGAGGATGCCCTCGCCTACGGGATCGTCGACAAGGTGCTGGGCAAGCGCGGCGAGTGACGCGGGCGCCTGCGTTCCTGGCGCCATGTTGTATCGCGGCGAAACGCTTGCCTTCGCCCGGGCGAATGGCCTAAGCTACGCGTAGACGATTGCACGAGGCGGAAGCACACGATGTCGGACAAGAAGGCCAGCGGCGAAAAGCTTCTGTATTGCTCGTTTTGCGGCAAGAGCCAGCACGAAGTGCGCAAGCTCATTGCCGGGCCGTCGGTATTCATCTGCGATGAATGCATCGAGCTCTGCAACGACATCATTCGCGACGAAGGCGCGGCTGCGGACCCGGCCAAGCCGGCACGCTCGGACCTGCCGACACCGCAGGAGATCTGCGGCATCCTCGATTCCTACGTGATCGGCCAGGAGACCGCGAAGCGCATCCTTGCCGTCGCGGTGTACAACCACTACAAGCGTCTGAAGCACATCGGCAAGGGCGACGAAGTCGAACTCGCCAAGAGCAACATCCTGCTGGTAGGGCCGACCGGCTCGGGCAAGACGTTGCTGGCCCAGACGCTCGCCCGGCTGCTCAACGTGCCGTTCGTGATTGCGGACGCGACCACCCTCACCGAGGCCGGATATGTCGGCGAGGATGTCGAGAACATCATTCAGAAGCTGTTGCAGAATTGCAACTATGAAATCGAGAAGGCGCAGAAGGGCATCGTCTACATCGACGAGATCGACAAGATTTCCCGCAAGTCGGACAATCCGTCGATCACCCGGGACGTGTCCGGCGAAGGAGTGCAGCAGGCGCTGCTGAAACTGATCGAGGGGACGATCGCCTCGGTTCCGCCGCAGGGCGGGCGCAAGCATCCGAACCAGGATTTCGTGCAGGTCGACACCACGAACATCCTGTTCATCTGTGGCGGCGCGTTCGACGGCCTCGAAAAGGTGATCCGCAACCGGTCGGAGAAGGGCGGCATCGGCTTCGGCGCCGAGGTCAAGTCGCTGTCCGACAAGGGATTGTCGGAGACCCTGCGGGACATCGAGCCGGAGGACCTGATCAAGTTCGGGCTCATTCCCGAGCTTGTCGGCCGGCTTCCGGTGGTCGCGACGCTCAACGAACTCGATGAAGCCGCGCTCATTCAGATCCTGACCGAGCCGAAGAACGCACTGGTGAAGCAGTACCAGAAACTGTTCCAGATGGAGGGCGCGGAACTCGAGATCCGGGCCGGCGCGCTGGCGGCGATCGCGTCCAAGGCACTCAAGCGCAAGACCGGTGCGCGCGGGCTGCGCTCGATCATCGAGCAGGCCCTGCTGGACACCATGTACGAGTTGCCCAGCGCGGAAAACGTGACCAAGGTGGTGGTCGAGGAGAATGCAATCAACGGGGATGGGCCACCGATTCTCATCTATTCCGAGGCGCCGAAGGTGGCATCGGCGCAATAATCTGTCCCAAGCGCGCCGATGGCGCGCTTGTCGCTTGTAGGTGGTGCGTGGCCTCTTGCGGTTTGGCGCTTTGCCCACATGTAGCAGGGGTGTTTTACCGGTAATCCGACGAAAGAAAGGCTGTGAACATGTCTGGCATCCCAGGAAACGACGAAAACCTCCAGTTGCCGCTGCTGCCGCTGCGGGACGTGGTGGTCTTTCCGCACATGGTGATCCCCCTTTTCGTCGGCCGGCCGAAGTCGATCAAGGCACTCGAACTGTCGATGGAGGCAGGCAAGAGCATCATGCTCGTCGCCCAGCGGTCCGCGGCCAAGGACGAGCCGGAGGCCGGCGACATGTACGCGGTCGGCTGCGCGGCGAATATCCTGCAGATGCTCAAGCTCCCGGACGGGACCGTCAAGGTCCTCGTCGAGGGGGTGCAGCGCGCCAAGATCGCGGGCATCGAAGACCTGCGGACCCATTTCGCCTGCGAGGGAACGGCGGTCTCCGCCGATGTCGATTCCACGCCGGAAGTCGAAGCCCTGCGGCGTGCGATCGTCCAGCAGTTCGACCAGTACGTGAAGCTGAACAAGAAGATCCCGCCGGAAATCCTCACCTCGCTGGCCGGGATCGACGATGCGGGCAGGCTGGCGGACACGATCGCCGCGCATCTGCCGCTCAAGCTCGAGCAGAAGCAGGAAATCCTCGAAATGTTCGACGTTCAGAAGCGCCTCGAACATCTGCTATCGGCGCTCGAGGGCGAACTCGACATCCTGCAGGTGGAAAAGCGCATCCGCGGACGCGTCAAGCGCCAGATGGAGAAAAGCCAGCGCGAGTACTACCTGAACGAGCAGGTCAAGGCGATCCAGAAGGAACTCGGCGAGGGCGAGGAGGGCGCCGACCTCGAGGAAATGGAAAAGCGCATCAAGAAGGCGCAGATGCCCAAGGAGGCACGCAAGAAGGCCGAAAGCGAGTTCAAGAAGCTCAAGCTGATGTCGCCGATGTCGGCCGAGGCCACGGTCATCCGCAACTACATCGATACACTGTGCAATCTTCCGTGGAAAAAGAAAAGCCGTGTAAACAATGATTTAAGCAACGCTGATAAAGTGTTGGATGAAGATCACTACGGGCTCGAGAAGGTGAAGGAGCGGATTCTCGAATACCTCGCGGTGCAGCAGCGCGTCGACCGTGTCAAGGCCCCGATCCTTTGTCTGGTCGGCCCGCCGGGCGTCGGCAAGACCTCGCTCGGACAATCAATCGCGCGGGCGACCAATCGCAAGTTCGTCCGCATGGCGCTGGGCGGCGTCCGCGACGAGGCAGAAATCCGCGGGCATCGGCGCACCTACATCGGGTCGATGCCTGGGAAGATCCTGCAGAACATGGCCAAGGTCGGCGTCAAGAATCCCTTGTTCCTGCTCGACGAGATCGACAAGATGGGGATGGATTTTCGCGGCGACCCGTCGTCGGCACTTCTGGAAGTCCTTGATCCGGAACAGAATCACACCTTTGCCGACCACTATGTCGAGGTCGATTACGACCTCTCCGAAGTCATGTTCGTGGCAACCGCGAACACCATGAACATCCCGGCGCCGCTGATGGACCGGATGGAGGTGATCCGCCTGTCCGGCTACACCGAGGACGAGAAGATCAGCATCGCGCAGAAGTACCTCCTGCCGAAGCAGATCAAGAACAATGGCCTGAAGACGACCGAGATCAGCGTCGCCGAGAGCGCAATCCGGGACATCGTGCGTTACTACACCCGGGAAGCCGGCGTGCGCGCGCTCGAGCGGGAGATTTCGAAGATCTGCCGCAAGGTGGTCAAGACGCTGCTGCTGAAGAAGGGCGAGGAAAAGAAGATCACCGTCTCGGCACGGAACCTGGACAAGTACCTTGGCGTGCGGCGTTACAACTTCGGCATCGCCGAGAAGGAGAACCAGATCGGCCAGGTGACCGGGCTGGCCTGGACCGAAGTCGGGGGCGAACTCCTGACTGTCGAAACCGTGGCGGTGGCGGGCAAGGGCAACATCACCCGTACGGGCACGCTGGGCGACGTGATGAAGGAATCGATCGAGGCCGCACGCTCGGTGGTTCGCAAGCGTGCGCGCCAGTTGGGCATCAACCCCGATTTCTACGAGAAGACCGATCTCCACATCCACCTTCCCGAGGGCGCAACCCCGAAGGACGGGCCGAGCGCGGGGATCGCGATCACGACCGCGCTGGTTTCGGTGCTCTCCGGCATTCCGGTGCGTGCCGATGTCGCCATGACCGGCGAGATCACGCTGCGCGGCGAAGTCCTGGCGATCGGCGGCCTCAAGGAAAAACTGCTTGCGGCGCACCGCGGCGGCATCAAGACCGTGCTGATCCCCGAGGACAACGTCAAGGACCTTGCCGAGATCCCCGACAACATCAAGAACAAGCTCGAGATCGTCCCCGTGAAGTGGATCGACAAGGTGCTCGAACTCGCGCTCGAGCGCCAGCCGATCCCGCTTCCGGAGGACGCCGGGGCGCCAGTGGCAGCCGTCGCCGGCCAGCCGGCGACCGCCGAGCCGGCGATCAAGCATTGAGGCGAGGGCGTTGACGGCTGTCGCCTGAAGGTTGGGCGGGCAGGCGCATGCGGATACAGGTCGCCTCCGATCTCCACCTGGAGCTCGTGGGGCGGCGTTTTCCGGACTATCTGGTCGTCGAACCGGCGGACGCGGACGTCCTCGTCCTGGCAGGGGACATTCACCGGCACGCCGATGCGCTGGACGCGTTCCGCGACTGGCCGGTCCCGGTCGTGCTGATCCACGGCAACCATGAGCTCTACCATGGGGACGTGCCGGAAGCCCTGGCGGCCCTGGCGGCGCCGGTCGCCGCCGGTTCGCGGGTACGCTACCTCGACAAGCGGCGCTGGGTCTGCGGCGGGGTGAGGTTCCTCGGCTGCTGCCTCTGGACAGACTACGCGTTGTACGGCGCGCCATCGGAGGCGATGGCACTGGCCGAACGCCTGCTGCTGGACCACCGTGTCATCCGGATCGACGGTCGCCCATTCCTGCCGCAGGACGCCCGCGATGAGCACCGGCGCTGCCGGGACTGGCTGGTCGACGAGTTGTCACGGCCGTTCGACGGCGCGACGGTGGTCTGCACGCACCACGCGCCCGCGCGTCCATCAATTCACGCGGATTATGAGGATAATCCTCTAAACCCATGTTTCATAAGTGAGTTGACAGAACTCATGGCGGGTGTCGACCTGTGGATTCACGGGCATGTCCACAACAGTTTCGACTACCGTATCGGGCGGACCCGGGTGGTCGCGAACCCCCGCGGATACGCACGCAACCTGGGGGCCGCGCGCGCACCGGAGGAAGTCGTCTGGGAGAATCCGAGGTTCGACCCGCGACTGGTCATCACGCTGGAGTGATGCGGGTGTCGGGGCGGTTACGGATGCGTTCGGGGTGCGTCCAACGCGGATTCAGACCACGACATAATTTGACATAATATACATTCTACAAATTCCAGGCGGCGTGACGGGGGCGGTCTGGCCTGGAAGGCCTCGCTCACCGACGCTTGATCCGCTCCTCGATCAGCTTGGCAATGTCGGTGTTCCTGGTCTGGGTCGCCCAATCCGCTGCGGTTGCGCCCATGTCGTTCTTCAGTGTCGCATCGGCGCCTTCCTCGAGCAGCAGCTTTACGGTGTCGAGATGGCCGCCGCGGGCCGCCATCATGAGCGCGGTGACCCCGTTGTCGGGCGCGGAATCGATGTAGGCGTGGTTGTCGAGCAGCAGATGGACGATGGCCCGATGGCCGTTGGTGGCAGCATAGATCAGCGGCGTCCAGCCCGGATGGTTGATCTGGGCCTCCTTGGAGAGCAGGAACTCGACGATCTCGCGATGTCCGCCGAGCGCCGCCAGCATGATCGGCGACTCGCCGTTCGCGTTGCGCCGGTCGATGTCCGCGCGGCCTTCAACCAGGACCTTGACGACGTCAAGGCTGCCACCGCGGGCCGCCAGGTGCAGCACGGTCTGCCCGCCCGCCTCGATGGTATTCGGATCCATGCCGCGGCGCAGCCATTGGGCCGTCTCGCGCGCGCTGCCGATCTTGACCGCGTTCAGAAAGTCGTCATAGGCGGCCGCGTGGAGCAGCAAGGGCGTGGCGACACTGGCAATGGCCGCGATGCGCGTCAGCGTTCGTAACATGGTGGACCTCAGGTGGCGGCTCAGGTGGCGGCTTGGGCGCGACCGAACAGGGTGAAGAAATTCGACGTCGTGGCGGCGGCGACCTGCTCCAGGGAGACGCCATGCAGGCGGGCGATCTCCTCGGCGACATGGGGCACGAATCCCGGTTCGTTGGTCCGGCCCCGGTGCGGCACCGGGGCCAGATACGGCGAATCGGTCTCGATGAGCAGGCGATCCAGGGGAACCGCCCGGGCAACGTCCTTGAGGTCCCGGGCGTTCTTGAATGTGACGATCCCGGAAAACGAGATGAAGAACCCCAGGTCGAGCGCCGCGCGGGCGACCTCCATGCTCTCCGTGAAGCAGTGCATCACGCCGCCGGCCGCATCCGCACCCTCGTCGCGCATGATGGCGAGCGTATCGGCGCTGGCGGCGCGCGTGTGCACGATCAAGGGCAACGCGCACGCACGCGCTGCGCGAATGTGCACGCGGAAGCGCTCGCGCTGCCAGTCCAGGTCGCCCTGCAGGCGGTAGTAGTCGAGGCCGGTCTCGCCGATCGCCACCACGCGCGGATGCCGCGCAAGCGCGACCAGGGTCGCAACGTCCGGTTCGGTGACGTCGGGATAGTCGGGGTGGACGCCGACGGAGGCGAAGATGTTCGCGTGTGCGGCGGCGGTCGCCAGTACCCGCGGCAGGTGTTCGAGATTGACCGCCGCGCAGAGCGCGTGAGTCACCCGGTTTCGCGACATCGACGCGAGCAGTTCCGGGAGGCGGTCGTGCAACTCCGGGAAATCGATGTGGCAATGGGAATCAACGAACATGGACTCCGGCGCCCGCGCGCCGCTCCCTACAGCGTATGCGTCGGGCGCGTCGAGCCGAGTGCATTGCCGAGCAGGTTCTCGATCTTGCGCCGCGCGGCCTGGCCGCTTTCGTCAGCCGAGAACTGGACGCCGATGCCCTGCTGCTTGTTGCCCTGCGCTCCGGCCGGCGTGACCCACGCGACGGTTCCGGCCACCGGCAGCTTCCCCGGGTCGTCCATCAGCGACAGGAGCATGTAGACCTGGTCGCCCAGTCGATAGGTCCGCGTGGTCGGGATGAACAACCCGCCGTTGCGCAGATGCGGCATGAAGGCGGCGTAGAGCGCCGACTTCTCCTTGATGTTGAGCGAGAGCATGCTCGGCCGCGCGCTGCCGTGCTGGGGAGATTTGCTCGTTTCGGCCATGGGTTCAGGATCGCGCGGAAACCAGGCGCGCGTAATCGATCAGCAATTCCTCGGTGAACAGCCTGGCATTGAGCGGATGATCCGCCGTGCGCCGTGCACGCATGAGTTTTCGGTAGTACGCGTGCGCCGCAGCGGCCTGGATGCCAGCGCCCAGAGCGGCAAGCCGGCGCCCGTGCTGCGGATGATAGCGCACCCCGCCGCCGGCATTGGCCGCAATAAGGTCGGAAATCCAGCGCGCCAGCCACAGGCAGACATTCTGCGGCCCCGCCTTCTCGCACTTTTCGGCCAGCGCGACCGGATCCGGAAGGCGCTCGGCCGACAAGCCGGCAAGCAGCATCGCCCGAATATCGGCCGCGGGATCGTCCGTGGCCGCGGGGATCGGCGCGCCCCCAGCCTCGGCGAGCGCCTGCACCGGATCTCGGACGCCCTGGCCGGCCAGCCAGTGTTGCAGCGTCGCCGTGTCCGGCCGCGCCAGGTCCACGCGCGCACAGCGGCTGCGCACGGTCGCCGGCAATTCATGGGCGCGACTCGTCACAAGAAGGAACAGGGTCCCTGCAGGCGGCTCTTCCAGGACCTTGAGCAAGGTGTTCGCGGCTTCCAGATTGAGCCTGTCGGCCGGATAGAGGAGCACGATCCGGCGTCCGCCGCGATGCGTACCCACCTGGAAGAAACTCTCGAGATCGCGAATCTGGTCGATCCGGATGCTTTTCGATGGCGCCCTGCTCGCCTTCGGTGCGCCGGCATCGTCGTCCGCGGTCCCTTCCGCGCCGCTGCCGGCCATGGCGGCCTCGATGGCCAGGATTTCCGGCACGACGAGCCGGAAGTCCGGATGGTTGCCTTCTTCGAACCAGCGGCAGGCGGGACAGGTGCCGCAGGGATTGCCGTCGTTCCCGGCGTTCTCGCACAGCAGGCTCTGGGCGAAATGTTCGGCCAGGCGGCGCTTTCCCAGCCCAGGCGGGCCGCACAGAAGAATGGCATGCGGAAGGCGCGAACGCATCGCCGCGAGACGGGAGAAGCCTGCGTCAAGCCAGGGGAATTCTATTTTTTTCAATTAATTAAGTCTTATTTATAATGTAATACATAAATAAAATTTTTTTATCAATTAAAAACAATATGATACGAGAATATTATCAAGTAATTTCGCAATTTCATGGACATGCAGGCCCGCATCGATCACGCGGAACCGCCCCGGATCGCGCGCAGCCAGCGCGAGGTAGCTCTCCCGAACGCGTCGGTGAAATTCCGCCTTCTCGCTCTCGAACCGATCCAGCGTGCGGGCGTTGGCAAGCCGGGCCATGGCGGCGGCCGGAGGCAGGTCGAAAAGAACGGTGAGGTCAGGCTGTGTGTGGGGATGGACCCAGCGTGCGAGCACTTCGATCTTTTCCGCATCCACACCACGACCACCGCCCTGGTAGGCGCGCGTCGCGTCCGTGAACC